>CALAIY010000153.1 GCA_937922595.1 uncultured Verrucomicrobiales bacterium
CCTCGCCACCGAATTCGGCCGCGCCAACATCGGCTTCACCCTCTTCCACTTCGGCGGAGTAGACACCACCTTCTGGGACAACCTCGACATGACCCCCCAGCGCGACATGATGATCTCCTCCGAACTCGCCGCCAACCAAGTTGTCGCCGCCCTCGAAGCCCCAAGCCACCTCGTGGTAAACGAGCTCACCTTCCAGCCTATGGGTCACCAACTGGGTCTATAAATTTCCAAAGCCCACCGTATCAATACTGCGCATGCCGCGAATACCCGCGCATCGCTTTGATCCATTCTGGAGCGAGCTTCGCAGCAGGCCGCACCCAGACGTCTCGGTGGATACTCGCCATGGTATCAGCGTCGCAGAGAAGAAGCATGCGTTCGTGCGGAGTGAGAACACCCGATCCCTCGGAAAGGAGTTTTTCAGTAATCGTTTTTAGGTGACTCGCCGTGCAGCCGTGAAGTTCCTTTTCCGTATCGAACGCCATCTTGTGGCTGCGAAGCAGTGTGACGTGGAGCGCGTTCACGTAGGGATCGAGGACAGCGCTGGCAAGACCTCCCGGAGCGGCCAGCGGAGCGGTGCGTTCGACTACTTCCCGGTTATCGAGAGCGAGGAGTTCCACAGGAGGCTCGGTCTCTTCGGGTGTCAGAAGAAATCCCGCACGGCGGAAACGCTGCCCCCACGATGTACGGCTGGTAATGACACATACAGCAGGGGCTAATATGAGCCCGATCAGCACGGGCAAAACCCAGTAAAAATAAAGAGGCTCGACGCGGTAGGCGAGCACGCTCCAAACGAGCCCAAGCAGCATAGGAACCATGAAAGAAAGAAAAGCGACTCCCCACGAAACTCCCTGACCCGCATCTCTCTTTTGTGGTGCCCATCCCACGCCTTTTCCAAAGAGCGTGCTGACAACAAAACATGAATGCAGCCACATCAAAACGGGAGCGAGGAGGGCTGAGAAAAGCGTTTCTAAGATCACGCTAAGAGCGACCTTAACAGCACCGCCATAGGTCCTACGCCGATCACGATCGAGGATCACATCGACCAGACAAAGGATCTTTGGAAGAAAGAGCGCACCCATCGTGAGCGAGAAGATCGCTATCCCATGATGCTGGAGAGACACCCCATCCATCCCCGGCACGCGTGAAGGAAGGGCAATGATACTCAGCTCGCTGGAAACTCTCTGCCAGACCGCGGAAAAACCTCCCAGCATGAAGAGCAGCCAGAGCAGCGAGGCAACGTACCCAAGCACACCATTAGCCAAATGAATGCGGCTCAACCCCCGGAATCCTTGAGCAAGGAGAAGCATCGCGTGCTGGAGGTTTCCCTGGCACCAGCGGCGGTCACGCTTGGCCGCTTCGATGAGATCCGGCGGTCCTTCTTCGTAGCTCCCGCCTAACTCGGGGGCGAGCCACACGTCCCAACCTGCACGCCTCAAGAGCGCCGCCTCCACAAAATCGTGGGAGAGCACCTGTCCCCCAAGCGGCGGTTTACCAGGAAGCACCGGCAGCTCGCAGTGCTCCATAAAGGGAGCAACCCGGATGATCGCATTATGCCCCCAGTAGTTCCCATTTGCCCCCTGCCAGTAATCGAGGCCGGCCAGAAAGACTGGACCATAAAGCCGTGCGGCAAACTGGAACATGCGCCCGAATAGTGTCTCCGCTAGAGCTAGAGCAGGGACAGTCTGAAGCAGCCCACAGCGTGGGTTCACCTCCATACGCTTCACCATTTCTACAAGCGTTTCTCCAGACATCACGCTGTCCGCATCAAAAACGATCATGTACCGGTAGCGCTTGCCCCAGGCACGACAGAAGCTTGCTACATTACCCGCTTTCTTTCCTTCATTGCGCTCGCGCCGACGATAAAATATCCGCCCAAGTGCTCCGAGATTTCGGCAGGCGCGGAACCAAGTGCGCTCTTCCTCGACCCACTTATCAGGGTCGGTAGTGTCACTAAGAATAAAAAAATCGAAGTGCTGTCCCTTCCCCGTTTTCTCGAGCGACTCATAGACGGCAGCCACACCGGAAAAGACGCGCTCCGGATCTTCATTATAAACCGGCACGAGCACTGCCGTGCTAAAACCATCAAGCGGAGTCTCGGGCGGAGCCGGCGATATCCATGCCCTACGCCCAGCGCGCAAACGGAAGAACCCAAAGACGGCGTGCATGCACCCGAAGGCAATGTAGCCAAAAAGCACGGCATAAAGACACCACAAAACGCGATGCAATGGACTCCAGCCAGTCCGCCAGAAAAAATCGGCGAAGAGAACCACGCCCACAATCGCAAGCACCACGACGCACGAAAAAAAGAGCTGCTTAGTCCAGGGAGGTGCCATTCGAGCAACATTATTAGTGGTCGCCATCAAGTAAGGAGGAGGTAGCTACCCCAAGTAAAAAGCCCGATAAGAAGCAAAAGAATAAATTGTTTCACTCGGCGGTATTTATCAAGCTCGCTCCAAGTACGCGCAGCAGCAGCAACCGGGCCTAGCTCAATCGGGCGACGTTCCATCTTCGCAATCTGGAATTCAGGACCAGCAATAAGATACGCGTCTCGCATCTCTTGAACAAGTTCTTCCGGCCACGGAGGACCATCCAAAAATTGAGCCTGCCAGCGCTGTGGCATCGCGATCAAGCTCAGCGCGAGACGCCCTTCCACCGGCAGCTGGCTCCGCCCCTCCTCAAAATTTCCCGCAATCTTATCATCACCAAGTAATTCATAAAACCAAGCCTCCAATGTGCGATCCACCTCCTCTGCCGCCAGCTCAGTCGGAGTCTTCTCGCCTGCCGCCCCACCCGCTGCACGGTAGCGCTTCTCCGCCTCCTCCAACACCCGCGACACCATCCTACTCAAAACGAGAGGATTGCCCACACGCATCGCGCCAAAATATGATTCCACACGCTCATAAGCCTCCGCCCAAACGTCGGACTCATCCGTGGTTGTCCCCGATGCCATACTATTCGTCAGATGGCAGCGGTGGGTTCCACTGGTAAATCCAGGTTTCCGCGAGTGCTTTCCCTTCCCCATCTCTGAGAGTGCAGCGAAGCTCTACGGGCTCATACATGCCATCATCGGTATCCAACTTAAACATCACTCGCCAACCATCGATTTCATCATTTCGGAAACACTGGTTTTCCGTCACAAACCCATTCGCCGAAGACGTAATCTCAGCCACAATTTTTGCAGTATTTTTAAGCGATTTAAGAGTAGGACCTTTGAAATCAATCGCAAAACGCTTCGTATCTGGAAAATCGCCATTTGCCCCCATACGTGTCGCAAATACTCGATCAGGCGAAAGCTTTGCCTCATCCCGCGTCCAATGCATGCGGTAAGCTATCTGAAGCGGTTTCCCCGATCCTGGCTCCGGCTTGGTGAAAGGCTCCCAGAATGCGACGACGTTATCGACCACCTCGTTTCGTGTCGGAATTTCAAGCAATCGCACCCAGCCTTCCCCCCAGTCACCACGAGGCTCGATATAAAGACTTGGGACTTTGTGATAGCCGTTTGAAAGATCTTGGTAACTAGAAAATTCCCGATCACGCTGAAGAAGGCCAAAGCCCCTCGGCGATGGACAATTAATATAAGCGTTGCGTTGGTGAGGAGTTTTATTCACCAGTGGTCGCCATACTTTTTCACCTGACCGGTGATGAATTAGGAGGCCATCCGAATCATGAACCTCAGGGCGGTAATCCTCCGGTTTATGCTCAGTATTTTCGCCGAACCAATACATCGAAGTGAGCGGAGCAAGTCCAAGCGACTTCGGGAGTCGCCCTCCCTCTGGCGGCTTCCGTAGATAGATAGCCGCCTTCACATCTGCGACCGTAATCTCCCCTGGCGTAATCAAAAACGAATAAGCACCCGATACCGAAGGCCCATCAAGCAGAGCGAAAACAAGCGCCGAATCATCTTCCGACTTCGGCTTACGCAACCAATACTCCACAAAGCGGGGAAACTCCTCTTCCCCCTCCACGATAGCCGTATCAATCGCGATCCCACGCGCCGAGATCCCATAACCTTGCCCACGGCCAAGCATCCGAAAATACGACGCCCCAAGAAAAGCCGCCACCTCATCATACCAGCCCTTTTCTGGATCCAGCGGGTAGAGCAATTTAAAACCACCATATCCAAGATCTTCACCAAGCGCCTGCTTTCCCCCTCCCCGCGGGAGGACAAGTTTCGAGTAATCGAAAAAATCGCGATTAAAGCGAATGCGCTGGGCGTGCGAACCAGTGAATTCGTTCACCTGCACCGGATCATTGTAAAGATAGCCCGGGTGGAAAAATTGAGCACGGAAATTCGACCGCCAATCACGCCAGAGCGACCTATCGCCACGGAAGCTCACCGCCCGATACTGATCATAATTCATCGTCCGGTAAAATTCCGGCACCACGCTCGGCGGCAGCTTATAAGGCTCAGCGGCAAGAGCTTTCGCCTTTTCCTCCACAAAAGCAAAGTCCACCTCCACTCGATCGACAGCGAGCAATGTGCTCACCCCCACCGCAAATGGTGCGATCACCAAGCAAAAGCGCGAATAATAGGAAACGAGAAACTGCATTGGAATCAATACGCGTGCCCCTACCGTTCGCTTCGCGCAATGTCCTTCGCAAAAAAATTTAAAGATCAGGGAAAAAGCCCGCGGGTCTCCTTAGTCTTCGCCACCTCTGAAATGCCAAGCCCAAGAGCCGCTACGCGCATCGGCACATCATGCTTTTCCCCAAAACGCACCACCTTGCGGAAAGCTTCAGCAAGCATCGTCTCAAGTTTCTCCATCACCTCGCGTCCGCCCCAGAAGAAGTGCTGAAGGCTCTGCACCCACTCGAAATAGCTCACCGTCACCCCTCCCGCATTGCAAAGAATGTCCGGGATCACAAAAATATCACCGCGCGCTTCGATAATCGCATCAGCCTCTGGAGTCGTCGGTCCATTCGCCGCCTCCGCTAGAATCTTGCACCGCAGCTTACCTGCATTCTCTTTCGTGATCACACGCTCAAGAGCCGCTGGGGCAAGGATATCGCACTCCATTTCGAGCATCGCCTGAGGATCACAGGAATTCCCTCCCTCAAAGCCAGCCACTCCGCCCGTAGCAATCACATGCTTTTCCAGCTCAAAAATATCAAGCCCTGCATCATTGCAGACCGCGCCTGAGACATCACTTACCGCCAGCACCTTCACCCCGTAACGATCCAATACCTTGGCGGCAAAAGAGCCCACGTTCCCAAATCCCTGCACCACCGCAGTCGCCGTGTCTGCCCGGATCCCAAGCTTTTCCAACGCCTGCGCAGCAAGAAAAGCCACCCCATGCCCCGTCGCCTCCGTGCGTCCCTCAGAACCTTGCAAATTCACCGGTTTTCCCGTGACGATACCCGGCTCCAAGTGCCCAAGATGCGTACTGTATGTATCGACCATCCAGGCCATAGTCTGCGAATCAGTGCCCACATCTGGAGCCATCACATCGATCTGAGTTCCGATGAAAGGAATCATCTCCGTCGTAAATCGACGCGTTAGTCGCTCCCTTTCGCCCACGCTCATCTCGCGTGGATCACACGTCACGCCCCCCTTACCGCCGCCAAAAGGCAATCCCAGAAGCGCACACTTCCAATTCATCCACATCGCCAGCGCCGCCACCTCTCCCACATTCACCTTTGGATGATAGCGCAGCCCCCCCTTCACTGGGCCTCGCGAAAGGTGATGCTGCACCCGATAAGCCGGAAAAACCTTCGTCGTCCCGTCGTCCATCTTCACCGGAACCGACACACTAATCACCCGCTTCGGCCACTTACACCGCTGCCGGATATCTGGAGTCAGCTCAAGGAAATCTGCCACACGATCAAACTGCGATGATGCCATCGCAAACACCGGATCTTTCAAAAGGAGCTCTTGCATCCCCTCCAATAGCAAAAACCAACCAAATTCACAGAACTTTCACATACCGCACATCACCACTTCACAAAAGCCCCCCAGGATCGGAGCACCATGAAAACCGCGCTCCTCATCATCCTAGCCATCCTTTCCTACCTCACCCTCGCCAGCGCCACCCCCAATCTGAGCACCACCACCGCCGTCATCCCCTACCCCGAACTCAAAGCACTGCTCGAAGCCCAGGCAGCAACCACCCCGCCCCCCAAGCCTCCAGTTCCCTGGGCCATCTCCCAAATCAGCGTCCGCCCAGCCGCTGCCAATGGGCACACCTCCCTCGAAATCATCGCCAAAGGTTTCACCCTCGCCCCAGGCTACCACTTCATCCCAATCGTTCATGGCAACGTCTCACTCGAATCCGCCAAAAGCGAAAACTGCCAGCTCATTCATCAACCCAACGGCTTCAATCTACTCACTGAAAAAACCGGCACTTTCACCGCAACCATCCTTCTCCGCGCCCCCGACATCACACCTCCAGGCAGTAATTTCACCATTGAAAACCCCAACGCCTTCCCCCTCCACACCTCTCTCCCAGACCAACCGCCATTCCCGATCTCCGTCATCGCCCCGAAGCCCGGCACTCTCACCTTCCGACATTCCACCTCCCGCGAAAACACCGCCACCGAAGATCACGCCCCCACCAGCTGGAGCGCCACCACCCACGTCGCCATCACCCCCATAGAAGACACCCTCGCCTGCACCGCCCGCATCCACATCACAGGTGACAAAGGCAACGCCTCCAGCACCATCCTCACACTCCCACCAAAATCCCGATCACCTCAAGCCTCAGCCCAAGGCCTCGCCTCAGCCATCCCCCTCCGCACCTCTGATGGCCAGCGCACCCTCACCCTCCAGTGGGAAGACGCCCACCCACTCGACCGCACAATCACCCTCACTTATCGGCTCCCACTTCCCAGCTCGACCACCATCCCCTGGAGTATCGAAGCACCATCCGTAAGCCCCGAAGATAGCATCACCTTCTCCATCGGCACCCCCCCAGCGCTCACCCTCATCACAAAGGGAGCCACCCCCACCTCCCAGCCTCTCCTCCGCACAAAATGGTTCCGTGAAGCACTTGGAAACAACACCGCCCACGTCATCACCCTCCCCGAAGGAAACGCCCTCTCCGCCAAAGTCACCCCCCGCTGGGCAGAACACATCGCCACCCAAAGCGCCACCATTCCACGCGCCACATTCAAGACACGCGTGATTGAAGATGGAAACACCCTAACCAACGCCACCATTTCCATCATCCACAGTGCCCCATGGACACTCCAGCTCGATCACCTCCTCGCCCCCGGATCCAGCCTCATCACCTGCGCCATCAATTCGGATAAGGCATCCCCCGTCCGCCAAGCAGAGACCGCCCTATCGCTCCACCTCCCAACCCCAAAAGACACAGACACCCCCGTCACCACCGTCAACCTCACCTTCTCCAATAGCACCACCCCTCTAGATCTCGTCTCCGGACGCCTCGACCTAGCCCTCCCATCCATCCCCAACCTCATCGAGACCACCCATTGGGAAATCACCCTTCCACCCGCCTACGAACCAACCGCAGTCCAAGGCAATCTCACCTTCTCCACAAATCATACCAACACCTCAAATAAAAACATCCTCCACTTACAGAAAAACCTCACTCAAAACCAACGCCCGGCCACCGAAATCTACTATCAGCGCCAAGACCTCAACAATTAATTAAAACCTCTGCATCCTAACTTACAATTACAATGAAGCACTATCTAGCAATCGCCACCGTCCTCATCCTAGCTGCCGTCGCCTGGATCACCCTCGGCGCCGCACTCACCCAGCGCACCTCCGACGCCGCCTCCCGCATGGACTCCTCCATCGCCACCACCTGGGGACCGCCCCTCGCCCAATCCCATCCCACCGTCTACTACCTATCCCCCACCGCCGGTGGCAAGCGCCCTATCGATCCAAAAGCCAGCGAGATTGAAATCACCGTCCACTCGGACCCCAAGAAAAAAGGCCTCCGCCACTACCGCACCTACACCGCCGATTTCATCGGCACCTACCAATTACACAACCCCACCCCCGTCACTCAAACCATCTACACCAGATTCAGACTTCCCGGCGAAGCTCGCTACGAGCAATTCTCCCTCAGCATTGGAGAGAAAATCTCCACCAAAGCCCCCGCTAATGGCCAGATCACCGAAGCCACTATCCTCACCCCCGGAGAAACACGCCCCCTCCGCGTCTCCTACCGCACCACCGGCCTCGACACCTGGCACTACGCCTTCATCGACGCCCCCCGCATTCGCGCCTTCAATCTCACCATGCTTACCGATTTCGATGAAATCGACTTCCCCACCGGCACCGAATCCCCCACCACCCGCGAACCTATCGACGAAGGAGGCTGGCGCCTAAACTGGGACTACGGCGACGTCCTCGGAGCAGGAGCCATCGGCATGGCCATGCCCGCCGTCGTAAATCCCGGCCCCGTCGCCGCCCGCATCACCTTCTTCGCCCCCTTCAGCCTCATCTTTTTCTTCGCCGTCATCCTCATCGCCGCCGCCCTCCGCCACATCCACCTCCATCCGATGAATTACCTCTTTCTCGCCTGCGGCTGTTTCGCCTTCCAGCTCCTCTTCGCCTACCTCGTCGATCTCATCTCCATTCACGCCGCCTTCACCATCGCCGCCAGTATCTCACTCATCCTCGTCTCCGGCTACCTCTGGCTCGTCGCCGGAATCGCATTTGCCAGCATCGCCGCCACCGCCCAATTCGCTTACATGGTTCTCTTCAGTTACAGCTTCTTCTTCCCCGGCACCACCGGCATCACCCTCACCATCGGAGCCATTCTCACCCTCGCCGGACTCATGCTCGTCACCGCAAAGACCGATTGGAACACCATCCTCAATCTCACAAAAAACGCACCCCACAGCCCCCCACCACTCCCCACATCCGCATAGATCATCCGCCCACTCCATGATTCAATACCCCTCGTGAGCACCCCACCCAATATCCTCGTCATCGAAGACGAACCCTCCATCCTAGACACCATCCTCTATGCCCTCACCTCCGAGGGCATGGAGGCCACCGGGTGCACCACCGGCGAAACCGCCCTCCACCACCTCGCCACCCACACCCCCAATCTCATCGTCCTCGATGTCGGCCTCCCCGACACCAGCGGCTTCGATCTCTGCCGCGAAATCCGTAAAACCACCGCCACACCCATCATCTTCCTCACCGCCCGAGCCAACGAAATCGACCGCATCATCGGCCTAGAAATCGGCGGCGACGACTACGTAGTAAAACCCTTCAGCCCCCGCGAACTCTCCGCCCGCGTCCGCGCCATCCTCCGAAGAACCAC
>CALAIY010000154.1 GCA_937922595.1 uncultured Verrucomicrobiales bacterium
GCCGCATTTGGGGCAGCGTGCGGTGGTGATGGCTTCGATGGTGCGCTGGCAGGGTGGGCAGATGTAGGTGGGGGCGGGGCCGGGGAGGTTGTTGCAGCTGGGGCAGGCGGGGGGGAAGGCGGCGTGGATGGCTTTGGTGAGAAATTGCTTCATGCGCGCGGGACGGGGGCGAAGCGGTTTTTCTGGGTGCGGAGGTAGAGGGCGATGATGGCGGCGGTGAGGGCGATGGCGATGAGGGGGTAGAGGCCGGTGCGGAGGTTTTCTCCGATCCAGGGGAGGTGGTCTCCGGCGCGGATTTCTTTGGAGCTTTTGGCGAGGCCGCGGAAGAGGGTGATGCCGAAGACCCAGCCGCCGTGGATGCCGATGGGGAGCCAGAGGCCGCTGGTGCGAAGGCGTGCCCAGCCGAGGATGAGTCCGGCGGCGAGGAGGGTGGCAAATTCGGCGAGGAGGAAGTTGAGGTGGGTGAAGTTGCTGAGGATTTGGCCGAGGAGCCAGAATCCGCTGGTGAGGGTGACTTCTTGGTGGGCGAGGTGGGCGGATTCTGGGGGCTTGAGGAAGTGGACGATGGCGAAGATGGCGGAGAGGATCCAGAGGGCGGAGGTCTGGCGCATGCTGCGGAGGAGGAGGGCGAAGAGGGCTCCGCGGAAGAAAAATTCTTCGATGAGGGCGACGCCGATGCCGGTGCTGGTGGCGCGCCAGAGGGTGGAGCCGAGGCGGATTTTTTCGGCGGGCTGCCAGGAGTAGTGGCCGAGCTGGACGAGGATGGTGCCGAGGGCGAGAAGGAGGCCGGCTCCGAGGATGAAGCCGATGGAGAGGTCGCGCGGCCAGCCGGGGCGGGCGTTTGCGGCGAAGTCCGCTTTTTTGATTCCGAGGGCTTTGCCGAAGATGGGGATGAGGGCGAGTGCGGCTACGAGGACGCTGCGATTGAAGTAGCGGTGGAAGCTGGAGGTGGTGAGAATTTCGTGGAGACGGGTGAGGGGGGGGATGCTTTCGATGGCTCCGGCGATGCCGCGCCCGGCGGCGAGAAGGAGGGGGGCGAGGGCTCCAGCGAGGAGGAGGGTGCAGGCGATGTAGGCGAGCAGACGAAGAGCGGGGGATTTGGGTGGAGTTGCCAAGGGGTGTCGGTAAGGTGGGCGTACTTAGCGGACAAATGAAAAAATACGAGTGGTGGGAAGATATCGAAGATGAAGACGGTGCTGTGAGCGGCCGTCGCTATGTGCGTGCGTCCTATCATGGGTCGCGCTGGAAGCTTTTGGAGATGCGGCCGGAGGATGAGGATTGGGTGGAATTGGATCCGATGCCGCTGGTGGATCTTGTGAATTTGAGAGATCTGGTGTGGCGGAAGTATCAGCGGCGGCGGGCGCGCTTCCAGGATCTGCGGGCGGTGGATGAGTTTATTGTGGCGGCGGGAGGTGATCCGACTGGGCTTCCTGGATTTACGAAAAAGGGCGCGAGTGGATCTTGATACGGAGAGATTGATCGCGCTGGATAAGCGGTTTTCCTGGCATCCTTTTACGCAGATGGCGGATTGGTGTGCGCCGGGGCATGAGCCGCTGGTGCTGGTGGAGGGGAAGGGGGCGGTGCTTACGGATTCTCGGGGGCGGGAGTATTTGGATGGGAATGCGAGTATCTGGACGAATGTGCATGGGCATGGGCATCCGAAAATTGTGGAGGCGATTCGGGAGCAGGCGGGGCGGCTGGCACATGCTTCTTTTCTTGGGACGACGAATGTGCCGGCGACTTTATTGGCGGAGAGGTTGGTTTCTCTGTTTCCGGAGGGGGGGCTTTCGCGGGTGTTTTTTTCGGATGATGGATCGACGGCGGTGGAGTGTGCGATGAAGATGGCGTTGCAGTATCGTCAGTTGGTGGGGGAGGGGGAGCGGTGTGAGTTTGTGGCGTTTGATGGGGCGTATCATGGGGATACTTTTGGGGCGGCGGCGCTGGGTGGGATTGGGGCGTTCCATGCGCGGTTTGAGCGTTTTTCGGGGTTGGCGGTGCGGCGGTGTGGGGCGCTGGAGGATTTACCGGAGGATGGGAGCAAGATTGCTGCGGTGGCGATTGAGCCTTTGGTGCAGGGGGCGAATGGGATGCGGATGTGGCCGGAGGGGATGCTGCGGGGCTTGCGGGAGTGGTGCGATCGGAGTGGGGCGCATTTGATTTTGGATGAGGTGATGACGGGATTTGGGAGGACGGGGACGATGTTTGCGTGCGAGCGGGAGGGGGTGGTGCCGGATTTCATTGCGCTGGCGAAGGGGCTTACTGGGGGGACGATGCCGCTGGCGGCGACGCTGACGAGTGAGGCGGTGTATGGGGCGTTTTTGGGGAAGTTTGAGGAGATGAAGACGTTTTTTTATGGGCATAGTTATTCGGGAAATCCGCTGGGGTGTGCGGCGGCGCTGGCGAGTTTGGAGGTGTTTGAGGAGGAGGGGGTGATTGCGGGATTGGGGGCGAAGATTGAGCGGCTTGGTGAGGGATTGGTGCGGCTGCGTGATGCGCATCCGGCTGTGACGGGGATTCGCCAGTGTGGGATGATTGGGGCGCTGGATTTGGGCGGATTAGATTGGCGGGATCGTACGGGGGCTCGGGTGTGTGAGGCGGCTCGGGCGCATGGGCTGCTGACGCGTCCGGTGGTGGATACGTTGGTGCTGATGCCACCGCTGTGTGTGACGGTGGAGGAGGTGGATGGAATGGTGGGGGCGTTAGGCTCGGCGATTGCGGACGTGCTGGAAAAGTGAATTTCGGTGGGCATAGTTGCGGAATGAAATTCATGAGATCTTCTTTTTTTGTAGTGGCGGTACTGAGCGCGGCGGTGGGGTGTAGCGATGCGATGCAATCGCCTGAGGAATTTGCGAAGGCTGCTGCGGCAGCGGCGGATGGTGCTGAGACGGCGACGGTGAAGGGGGAGGCTGAGGGGTGGCTTTTCGTGCGTAATGAGCTGGCGCAGGTGGGGAAGGGGGAGTTTTGGGAGTCCTTTGAGGGGCGGGATCCGGTGAAAGTGATTGGGGCTTACCAGAAGGCGCTCGCTGAATTGGGCGTGGAGCTGGTGGTGGTGCCGGTGCCGGCGAAGGCGGCGCTCTACCCGGAGAAGTTTTCGAAGGCGGCGTCGCTGGATTCGGTGACGCAGATGACGCCGCTGATCGAGCAGATTGCGGCGACTGGAGCGAAGGTGGTGGATCTGGAGGCGCTGTATCGTGCTGAGCTAGCGAACGGCCAGATTTATTGTGCGCAGGATGCGCATTGGACACCACTGGGGGCGAAACTTGCGGCGGAGGCGGTGGCCAAAAAACTCGAGGGAATCGTCCCTGTGGGGGGCGGGAGTTTCTCCGCAGGAGCGGATGAAGAAATCGAGATTTCGGGAGATCTGGCGAAGGGGGAGTTCGCGAATTTACCGAAGGAGAAGCTCACGGCGTATCCTGTGATGGGCGCGGGGGATCAGGCTGATGCGAAGGTGCTCGTGGTGGGGGATAGCCATTTGCAGGTCTTCACTGATGGCGGTTCGCAATTCCATATTTCAGGCTCGGGCTTTCTTGATCATCTTCAGCTGGCTCTCAATCAGTCGGTTTCTTCGATGAAAAACAGTGGTGATGGTGTGGATGGGCCTCGGGTGCGGATTGCGAAGGCTGCGGCGAAAAATTCTACTTATTGGGAGGATAAGAAGGCTGTGGTGTGGGTCTTTGCTTCGAGGGCATTCGCGGCACCTATTCAGAAGTGGCGAGAGATCCCGGCGAAGCCGTAGGGGGTCACGGGACGGGCTCGCCGGAGCCTGCGTAGATCCATTTTTTGACGGCGCCTTTTTGCATGAGGGCCATGGCTTCAGCGTCGAATGTGCCGAAGATTGTCTTGGCTTCATATTTTACGGTGGCGGTCCAGTAGGGTTCACCATCGACTTCATCGAAGAGAGCAGGTGTCCATGATTTGATTTTTTCTAGGGTGAATTCGGTGACGTCTTTGGCTTTGATACTCGCGACCATTGCGGGGATGCGGCCGTTGGAGTCGGTCTCGGGTTTTGCTCCGATGATTTCGAAGCCTGAGGTGACGCCTTCGCCCCGCATACGATCGGTGGCTTGGAGTCTGCGGCGTTCGGTGGCGCGCTTGGCGAGAACTTCTTCGTTTTTTCGTGTGACGAAGTCTTCATAGACGCTGGTGACGACTTCTTTGAAGTTGGTGTCGGTCATCTTCACTCGACCACGTGCTTTCGAGCCTTTGTTTGGGGCGACGGCGAGGAGGCCAGTGCTGTTTGCTGCTATTGCGACGACTTTTGTGCCTGCTTTGGCGGTGCTTTGGCCTGCTCCGTTGGGGAGCTTGATTGTGATATCGGTGTTGGTGGTGATGGTTTGTGGGAGTGCTCCTTTTGGGATTTTGGTCCAGCCGCCGACTGCTTCTTCTAGCGTTTTGATTTTGGGCATGGGGAATTTTTTCTCCAGCTCTTCGGTATAATCCGGAGGGGGCGTGGCTACGATTTTTTCTTCTTTGGGTTCATCGCGAGCCATGGCTTTCTCTAGCTCAGCTTCGATATCTTTTTGGCTGGGAGTTTCCTTCTCGGGTGCCGGGACAGGTGTGGGAATCGGAGTTTTTTCCGAAGGGATTGGGATGGTGCCGGTCTCCACCAGGGTGGGAGCAGTTTCCGCAGGGCTGGCTCCTTTGATGAATTCTTGAATTTGGGACCAGTAGAGGTATCCGCCAATCCCGAGGGCGGCGGTGAGTGTGAGGAGGAGGAATGCTTTCATGGAGGATTAGGCAAAGGTTTTTGGATGCCTACACGTTGAAGATGTTCAAATCGAGGGCAGAATTCTATTCCAAAGTCATCGATAGTTTGTAAAGGACGTGGTTGTGCTAGGCTCGCGCTATGTCCCATCGGCTTTACCTCCTCGACGGCATGGCGCTCGTCTATCGTGCTCATTTCGCGCTTATCCGCAGCCCCATTTATACGAGTGGTCGGGTAAATGCTTCTGCGCTCTTTGGCTTCACGAATACGCTTTTAGATATTCTTGATAAACAGAAGCCCTCGCACTTGGGGCTGGTCTTTGATACGAGTGCGCCGACGGAGCGTCACGTGATTTTTCCTGAGTATAAAGCGCAGCGCGATGAGATGCCGGAGGATCTCGCGAAGGCGATTCCGGAGGTGAAGCGGCTTGCGCGGGCATTTAATATTCCAGTGATCGAAAAGGATGGCTTCGAGGCGGATGATATCATCGGGACTCTTGCGCGCCGTGCTGATCTGGAGGGTGGCTTTGATACCTTCATGGTGACGCCGGATAAAGATTTTGCTCAGCTTGTGACTGAGCATACGAGTATTTATAAGCCGGGTCGTAAGGGGAGTGAATTCGAGATTCTTGGTGTTCCCGAGATTCTTGCGAAGTGGGAGGTGGAGCGTCCTGAGCAGGTGATCGATATCTTGGGGCTTTGGGGGGATGCTTCGGATAATATCCCGGGTGTTCCTGGGATTGGTGAGAAAACAGCCAAGAAGCTGATGGCGAAATATGGCTCGGTGGAGGGGCTGCTTGAGCATTCGAGCGAACTCAAAGGGAAGCAGAAAGAAAATGTGGAGGCGAATAAGGAGCAGGCTCTTCTCTCGAAGCGTCTTGCGACAATCATTCTTGATGTGCCGGTAGAGGTGAGCTTTGAGGAACTCCGAGTGACGGAACTTGATGCGGCTGCTGTGCAGCAGATTTTCACCGAATTTGAGTTTAACCATCTAGGAAAACGCCTTTTTGGAGATAGCTACAAGGCGGGGCGTGGGGGAGCGGGTGTGACTGAGGAGAAAGTGGAACTCAAAAATATCGATTCGGTAGAACATACATACGAGACGGTAGAGACGGCAAAGCGCGCCGCGCAGGTGGTCGCTAAGTTTGATGCGGCAGGATCATTTTGTTTTGATCTTGAGACGTCGTCGCTCGATCCACGAACTACTGAGATTATTGGGGTCGCGCTTTCGAATAAAGCGCACACGGGTTTTTATTTTAATTGCCGGGCGAAGGATGTGCTCAAGACAGTGGTACCACTTTTGATGAAGGCGGGGGTGGAGAAGATTGGGCATAATTTGAAATTCGATCTCAGCTGCTTGGTTGCGAATGGCATTGAAGCGGTAGGTCCGTTTTTTGATACGATGCTTGTGCATTCACTTGTGGAGCCGGATCAGCGTCATGGAATGGATTTCCTTTCCGAGCACTACCTTGGTTACACTCCGGTGCCGATCAGTGAATTGATTGGTGAGAAGAGGGGGAAGGAGGAGCAGTTGAGTATGCTCGATATTGTGGATGATAAGAGTGAAGAGCTGGCAAAATACGCTGCGGAGGATGCTGATGTGACGTGGCAGCTGGCGGATGTGCTTCGACCGAAGCTTGATGAGGCGGGCTTGGCGAAGCTGTATCGTGAGATTGAAGCGCCGTTGCTTCCGGTGCTTACTGCGATGGAAAATGCTGGCGTGGCTATCGATGTGGGCGCGCTTGCGGAGATTAGTGAGGAACTCGGGAAGCGTGTGGCAGAGCTAGATGCGACGATCCAGGAGGAGGCGACTCAGCCTTTGAATGTGGCTTCGCCAAAACAGCTTGGTACGGTGTTGTTCGATGTTCTCCAGCTTGCGGAGAAGCCGAAGAAGACGAAGACGGGGCAATACAAGACTGATGAGGCTACCCTTCAGACGCTTGTGGGGACGCATCCGATTATTGAGCATATCTTGGAGTATCGAGAATCGAGTAAGTTGAAAAATACTTACGTGGATACGTTGCCTGAGGCGGTAAATAGTAAGACCGGGAGGGTGCATACGAGCTATCATCAATTAATGACGGCGACTGGGCGCTTGGCATCGAGTAATCCAAATTTACAAAATATTCCCGTGCGTAGCGAGCAGGGGAGGGAGATTCGTCGGGCATTTGTGCCTGGGAAAAAAGGTTGGAAATTTCTTTCTGCGGATTACTCGCAAGTAGAGCTTCGGGTGATGGCTTCTGTAAGTGAGGACGAAGCTATGATGGAAGCTTTTCAGCAGGAACTCGATATTCACACGGCCACGGCGGCGAAGGTGTATGGCGTGGAATTAGATGGCGTGCTTCCTGAAATGCGGCGCACGGCGAAGATGGTGAACTTCGGAATTATCTATGGGATTAGTGCGTTTGGCTTGAGCCAGCGGCTTGGGATTCCGCGGGGTGAGGCGTCTGAGATTATCGAGACTTACTTTGCGAAATATCCGGGCGTGAAGGCGTTTATGGAAAATGTCGTTACGCAGGCGAAAGAGGATGGTTTTGTGGAGACGCTTACGGGTAGGCGGCGTGTCTTGCGGGATATCAATTCGGGTAATGGTAATATCCAGCGTGCTGCGGAGCGGACGGCAATTAATACGCCAATTCAGGGGACGGCTGCGGATATGATCAAGATTGCGATGTGTCGTGTCTCGGATGCGCTGCGCGAGAGCGATTTAGAGACGACGTTGCTGCTTCAAGTGCACGATGAGCTTGTGCTTGAGATGCCTGCTGGTGAAGAAGATGCTGTGCGCCCGCTTGTGGAAAAAGCGATGCGCGAGGCGCTACCTTTGAAGGTGCCTGTATTGGTGGAGACTGGTGTGGGCGATGATTGGCTGGAGGCGCATTGATGAGGGCGCTTTATTAAAAACGAAGAAGGGCGAGTGTAGAACACTCGCCCTTCTTATTTGGAATTTGGATATATTTCGGATCAGAGGTTCCTACTTTTTGAGGAAGCCGCCGATCATGCCGGCTACGTCGTCGATTACAGAGCCGTCGCCGTCGCGGTCTAGGAGGTTTCCTAGGAGGCCCATGGTGCCGCTATTTGCTCCTTGGCGGGATTGGCCGCTCATGGTGCCGATGAGACCGGCGAGGCCTCCTGCGTCTAGGCCGCCGGATTGGCGTTGCTTGCCGAGCATGCCGATGATGATTGGGGCGAGGTTTTGAAGGAGGCTGCCGGCGGCTCCTGCGCTGAGGCCGGAGACTTGGGCGACGCCGGCGGCGGCGTTGTCGGTGTTGCCTCCGAAGAGCTGGCTGACGAGGGCGGGGCCTTGGCCGTTGTCGGATTTGCCGAGGAAGCCGCCGAGGTCATCGAGGAGGCCGGAGCTGGCTTCTTGGTCGGCGAATTGGGCGACGGCGTCGGGATTGGCGTCGGCTTGTTTATTGAGGGCTCCGAGGAGGAGCGGGAGGGCGGCGCTGATGCCGGCTTGGGTCTGCGATTCGTCGCTGCCGAGCTGGGAGCTGAGATTGGTGAGGTTGGCTCCGGAGAGCTGGGATGTGAGGGTTTCGAGGAGATCCATGGTGCTTAGAGTGTGGGGGGTGGTGAGAAGTATTGTCAATGCTTATGGATTGGGTAGTTTCGCGGGTGTTTAGATCGCGCTATTTTCGCCATGTCCGAGAGACGTTTGACCGGTTGCTGGCGGATCATTGTGTGCGGGAGCGCTATGATGTGGATTCGCTGAGGATGGTGGTTTTTTCGGATCATCATCGGGGGGATCGGACGGGAGCGGATGATTTTGCGCCTTGTGAGGATACATATTTGGGGGCGCTGGGGCATTATTTTGGGGAGGGCTATAAGTTGGTGTTACTGGGGGATGTGGAGGAGCTTTGGGAGGCGACGCCGAAGGCGGCGGTGGCGTGCTATGAAGAACCGCTGATGGCGGAGCGGCGGTTTGCGGATGCAGGACGCTATATTCGTGTGTGGGGGAATCACGATGATGCGTGGAGCTTCCCGGATCAGGTGCGGGCGTATCTGAGGGAATGGATCGGGGAGTATCAGGTGCAGGAGGCGGTGGCGGTGAGTGTGACTGATGGGGGCGAGGAGATTGGCCGGATTTTCCTGGCGCATGGGCACCAGGGGACTTGGGATTCGGATCGGGCGGCGGCTTTTTCACGGTTTGTGGTGCGGTGGATTTGGCGACCGGTGCAGCGGTTTTTTCGGATTTCACTGGAGAAGACGCCTTCGCGGGATTTTTCGCTGCGCTTCAAGCATGAGGTGGCGATGCATGAGTGGGCACAGGAGCAGGAGCGGCTATTGCTGGTGACGGGGCATACGCATCACCCGGTGTTTTGCTCGCATTCGCATGAGAGCCGTCTTGAGGGTGAGATTGCGCAGCTGGGGGCGCGGATCGCTTCCGAGGATTCGCTGGAACCCGCTGTGCGGGAAAGGCTGGAGGAGGAGCTTGAGGGGGCTCGCCGCTCGCTTGAGATAAAGCTTGCTGGGCAGGAGGGGGAGATGGTGGATCGACCGGTTTCGGTGAAGCCGTGTTACTTTAATGCGGGGTGTTGCTCGTATCCGGATGGTGATATCACGGGGCTGGAGCTTGCGGATGGCGAGATTCGCCTTGTGCGCTGGCATCTTGAGATTGGGCGATTGGCGGAGCCCGAAGTGCTTTGTAGGGCGAAACTTCGTGAGGTCTTCTCGGAGTGCAGAAGCTCAGATTCTCCCTAGACAGAGAAATTTTAGCTGTTTTAGTAAGCTTAACTATTTTTTCGCTTATGTCAGCAACTGAAGGCTACACTTTTTTCGAACCCCTTAACATCGAAGGCTCCCGTACTGGGGAGTTTTATAACGAGCTCCTCCGGGGTCTTGCTCATAAGCTGAATAACCAGCTCGCGGTGATTCAAGGATTCTCTAGTCTCATTCTTATGAATGATGATTTGGATTCTTCGACGAAGGAAAATCTGGATCATATGAAGGAGGCGGCGCTGGGAGCGGGTCGCTTAAGTGATCGGGTGCTTTCAGCAGGTGGCTGTGCGCGGATCTCTCTTCAGGAGATTGACCTTGCTGGTGCTATCTCAATGATGGAGGGCGATTTTAAGAAGCCTTGCGATGTTGCTGGGGTGCCTTGCAAGATTAATGTCGTAGGGGGTCTGCCGAAAGTGGAAGCGGATCTTAGTCGTCTAAAGGAAGCGCTTATTGAGTTGATCACGAATGGTGCTGAGGCTGCGGCAGAGAAGAGTGGTGAAGTCTCCGTGGATGTGTTTCCTCCGGGGCAAGTCAATCCAGGCTCGACGAAGGTGGATATTTTTGTGCGCAATACGGGTGGTACTCTTTCCCCGGAGAAAATTGCTGAAGCGTTCGTTCCGTTTACGACCACTCGGGATAGCAATCATTATGGCATCGGTCTTACTTCTGCCGGAGTGCTTTGTGGGATGATGGGAATGGAGCTGGGTCTGAAAAGTGCGGATGGCATTACGACCGCGTGGATCCAAGTGCCTACTGCGGCATAGCTGCGAAACCGCTTTGATTGAACGTCGAAGCTCTGAATCGTGTCTCACGTTCCGTTCCTCTTATGAAAGCCCTCCTTCTCGAATGTGCGATCGCCGCCGGCGCTGACGCCGATGATTCTGCGCCACTCGAGAAAATCATTGAGGAGGCTACATTTGCTCAGCGTTCGGTAGTAGAGGATATTATTGATTCGAAGCTTGTTGATGAAGAGCCTTTCCTCGAAAATCTTGCAGGAAAGCTTGGGCTTCCATGGGCGAGCGAGATTAAGCCTCGTCGCACTCGTAAGCTGAAAGAGTCCTGTGGTGCCAAGATTGCTTTGCGCTACCGGCTTCTCCCTGTCGCTCTTGGCGACGCCGATATCGCGCGAATCGGGGTTGAGGAAGATGATGCACTTGCTCCACCGGCACTCGAAGATGGCGGCTCCGTCGTCGAACTCGCTGATGGTGCCGCAGACGAGGAAGAGGATGCGGCAGACGCTCCCCTCGCGATCGCGACTTACGATCCTTTTAATCTAGTTTCCCGCCAGGGAGCTGCGCAGAAAATTGGCCGCCCGGTCCGCTGGGTCATCGCATCCCGTGCCAATGTCCTCAAGGGGATTCAGAAGCTTTACGGCGTGGGTGCGGATACGTTTGAGCAAATTCTCGCTGGTCGCGACATGTCCGAGGCCTCCATGGACATGAAGGAGGAAACGACCGTCCTTGACGACGACGATGACGAGGCCTCTGTCGTAAAATTTGTAAATCAGATCCTGCGCGAAGCTCTTGCGCAGCGCGCCACGGATATTCACGTCGAGCCGCTCGAGCACAGCCTCCGTATCCGCTACCGGATCGATGGTTTGCTTCACGAAATCGCCGTTCCAGAGAACATCAAATCTCTGCAGGACATGGTCATTGCGCGTCTCAAAATTATGTCCCGCCTTGATATCGCCGAGCGGCGCCTCCCGCAGGACGGGCGTATTGGTCTCGAACTCGACGGTATGGGCATCGACGTCCGCGTCGCTACTGTGCCCACGGTAGAAGGTGAGAGCGTTTCCCTGCGTCTCCTCAACCAGGAAAAATTCAATCTCGATAAGCTCGGGATGCTCCCCCAGGTGCGTAGCACCATGGAGAACCTCCTCCACCTCTCGAACGGTATCATCCTCATCACCGGCCCCACTGGCTCCGGAAAATCGACGTCGCTCTACAGCTTCCTCAGCGAGATCAATACCGAAGACGTGCGCATCGTCACCGTTGAGGATCCGGTGGAGAATAAGCTCGAAGGTGTCATGCAGATCGCGGTGAAGCCCGAGATCAATCTCACCTTCGCCAGCGGCCTCCGCTCCATCCTCCGTGCCGACCCAAATATCGTGATGATCGGCGAGATCCGAGATCTCGAAACCGCTGAGATCGCCGTCCGTGCCTCACTCACGGGTCACCTCGTATTTTCCACGCTCCACACAAACGACGCCATCGGAGGCATCTCTCGTCTCTTGGATATGGGCGTCGAGCCCTTCCTCGTCAGTGCCTCCGTCCGTGCCTTCCTGGCTCAGCGCCTTGTCCGCCGGCTCTGCACCCACTGCCGCCGCCAGGGCGAAAGCACCCACGATCCTGAAGAACTCGAATCCCTCGGTCTCACCCCCGATATTATCCCGAGCCTTTGGACCCCCGCGCCGCGAGGGTGCGATCGATGCAATCGCTCCGGCTTCCGTGGTCGTCTCGCTATCTACGAAGTCGCCGTTCTTACCAAAGCCCTCCAAGATCTTATCGCCAGCCGCGCCAGCGACGCCGATATCCGCGTCGCCGCCCGCAAAGAAGGCTTCATTAGCATGCGTGAATACGGTATCGAAAAAGCACTCCTTGGCGATACCACATTGGAAGAAGTGATCGCTACGAC
This sequence comes from uncultured Verrucomicrobiales bacterium, assembly GCA_937922595.1. GTDB lineage: Bacteria > Verrucomicrobiota > Verrucomicrobiia > Verrucomicrobiales > DEV007 > CALAIY01. Next base: position 12,058 of record CALAIY010000154.1, read on the forward strand.
TACCACCGAGATGCGAATGGTCGAACAAGAAGCCGCCTGAGGAGTCTTAGAGATAGCTGATGCCAACTTTCGCCTACACCGCCCTTAAATCCGATGGCACCACCACCAAAGGTGAGCTGCAAGCCGACGATCGCTCTGAAGCCATGCGCAAGCTTGGCCGCGGTGGAATGCAGCCCGTGGCCCTTAGCGAAAAGGGTGGGGGAGTCGCCACCGCACCGCCGCCCAAAGCTGAGCCAAAAAAAGAGGCGAACGCCGCGAAGGCAGCGCCTGCGGCGAAACCGCCCAGCAAGCCCACGAAAGACGCTCCCAAGGCGGCCGATGAAAAGACACCCGTCCTCGCCACTGGCCCCGTAAAGCTTAAACGCTCCCTCGTCGTCCTCTTCACCGAAGAACTCTCCGATCTCCTCGGCGCTGGTCTCCAGCTAGAGCCCGCCCTCAAAATCATGGAGAGCCGCGATGAACTCTCCAACCTCAAAACCGTAGCCACCCTCATTCGTCAGCAAGTACGCGACGGAGCCAGCTTCTCCAGCGCCCTGCGCAACGCCTCCCCCAGCTTCGGCGAACTCTACTGCTCGCTCGCCGCAGCCGGCGAAGTCTCCGGAGCCCTCCCACTCATTCTTAAGCGCCAGGCCATCTATCTCGTAAAGCTCGCCGAGCTTCAGAGCAAGGTCGTCACCGCCATGATCTATCCAGCGGTGCTCTTCGTCGCCGTCGTCGGAGTATCGATTCTCTTCGTTTCTGTCCTCATGCCGCAGCTCGTCGGCCTGCTCGAAGAAATGGGGAGGCCGCTTCCCGCTGCCGCGAAATTTTTGCTCGCCCTCAGCGCGTTTTTGAAAAGCTATTGGTGGGCCGTCGTTCTCGTTATCGCCGGTGCAGTGTTTGGATTTCGAAAAATGGTCAGCGTTCCGCCCTATGAAGCAAAGTGGCACGAGCAAAAGCTCAAACTCCCCCTTTTGGGAGGGATGTTTGCCCGCCGCTTCTACGTTCAGTTCCTAGAAACTCTCGGCAATCTGGTAGGTAATGGCCTCCCACTCCTCAAAGCACTCGAACTCACCCGTAACGCCACACAAAACCTCTACGGTCGCGGCCTGCTCGATGAGACCATCGCCGCCGTCGGTGAAGGAGCCGCGCTCTCTCGCACTCTGCGTCGCGTCGGCTTCTTTCCGCCCATCCTTACCGATATGATCGCTGTCGGCGAGCAAACTGGCGATCTGCCCACTGCACTCAATCGCGCCGCCGAGCGCTTTGATAAAGAGCTTGAGAAAGTCATCGAAAAGCTCAGCGCTCTCATGCAGCCCGTAATTCTCGTAATTCTCGCCTGCATGGTCGGCCCCATGGCCTACATTATGATTCAAGTTATCATCGAATCCATGCAAGGGATGGAAGGTCGTGGAGTTTAAGGCATACTTCATCGAACAAACTGCGCCCTAGGCGTGTCTAAAAAAGAAACCATGAAATTTAACAAAGCTCTCCAAACCCGAAAAGCCGGTTTCACCATGATGGAAATGGTGCTCGTCCTCGCCATTATCGCCCTCCTCATGGGGCTCTCCGTCAGCGGAATGGGGACATTCCTCAAGCGCGGTAAAACCACCAAAGCCCGCGGCGAAATCACCCGGATCACCTCCGCCCTCGATCTCTACCAGGTAGATAATCTCGTCTACCCTACAAGTGCCCAAGGACTAAAAGCTCTCGTCGTAAAGCCCGGCACCCAGCCAGTGCCAAGGCAGTGGCAGCAATACCTCACGAAAGAGATGATCGATCCCTGGGGCCAGCCCTACAAATATCGTAATCCAGCTAAGAAAAGTACTGAGACTCGTTACGATGTCTTTTCCGCTGGTGAAGATGGCCAAGAGGATACCGATGACGACATCGGAAACTGGGGCTTCCAGTAGGATGGTGTGAAATGCGGCGAGCATCGCCGCCTTAAATTGAAGCGGTATATGTTCTTCAGATCAAATAGCGACGCTCGACGTCATCCGACACCGCTCCTTTCAAATTCTTCGCGCATAGCCTCCAGCAGAATTTTAAGCACCGCTCCCCGTCGCAGAGCACGAGGTTTCACCCTCATCGAAATCGTCATCGCCCTGGCCATCGTCATGATGATCCTCGGCATGGCCGCGCTGAATATGAATTCGCTCAATACCGAGCGGAAGCTTCGGGATGTCACTGCCACACTCCGCGATTTTGCGCGCCGTGCCCGCGCTGAGGCGCTTGTCCAGCAGCGCGGTTTTCAAATCGCCTTTCTTCAGGATGGCTTCGCCGTTCAAGGCATCGTTGTCCCCGATGAAGAAGAGCAAGTTCTTGGCCGCCTCATCGCCGATGAAGAATTCGAGCCCCGCATCGAAAACTTCAAGACTTACGAAATGATGGAAGAAATGCAGCTCGAAGTGCATCGGTTTGGAGAAGATGATTGGAAGCCCGCGGCCGGCCACACCTGGCGCTTCGAGCATACCGGCATCTGCGAACCTATTAGTGTCCGCGTAAAAAATGCAGACGGCTACATCGAGCTCCAGTTCAACCCCCTCACCGCAGCCGTCGAAGATGAATCCTATGAAATCCGGTAGCCACAGGAAAAACGCCTTCGTTCTCTTCGAAGTCCTCGTCGCCACCGCGCTCTTCGGTAGTGGCGCAGTCGGCCTCGCCATCGCGCTCAACTCCGCCGGTCGCACCGCAGCACGCACTCAAATCGAGCTGCGCATGATCAATAAACTTCAGAGCGCCCTCACCGAAGCGCACAAGCAGCCCCAGATCGAAGAAGAGCAATACACCAGTGATCCCGATATCGACGGCGTCTCCATCACCACCGAATTCACCGAACTCAAAGAACTCGAAACCGAAGAAGGCGCTCTCCTTAGCCAAATGTGGCTCGTCCGCTGCACCGCATTTCGCCGCAACCTCAGAAACGAAGAAGTAAGCGTCTCCGCCGAGACCTACCGCTATCTCCCACTCTACCAGCCACGATGAGAGCGAAGCGAAAACCCAGATCACGCGGCTTTACCCTCGTCGAAGTCGTCGTCGCCATGGGACTCACCGGCATGCTCGTAGCTGGAGTTTTTGCCGTAGGCCAAGGAGCCGTGAAAATGTCCCGAAAAGTCACGCGGGCACAGCACACTGCGATGCAGCAGTATGCGTTCACCGAGCTCGTTCGCAAAAATTTCGAGCAGATGCCAGGCAATGCTCAGCTCGTCTATCCCGAGCCCAGCGACGGCCAGAGCGAACTCATTCTGTCCGAATACCCACTCGCCTTCGATTGGCCCGGCGTCCCTGCCGGCTACCAGGAAGTCATTCTTCGCACCGCCCGCGAATCGCGAGGCTCTCTCAAAATAGTCCTTCAATATTTGAATGACGAAGAGGCCGAAGAGCGCAGTAGTAACCCCGTAGGTACCCCCACCTCCGAAGAACTCGGCGTTTCCCTCAATCTCATGGACAACGTCCGCGCACTCCAGTGGGAATTCTGGGACACCCGCACCGAAGAATGGGAGACCCAGTGGGAAGATCCCAGCCGCCGCCCCTCCCTCGTCGCCCTCAATCTTGAGCTATTCGATTCCGGCGAGCGCCTCCGCAGCGTCTTCTGGATACCCACCACCGCTAATCCTCAGCAGTTCACCAATAATTTCCAACAGGCCGGAGGCCAAAACGGCCAGCCCGGAGGTGGCGGTCCCGCCAATCCGGGAGATCCACCACAATCGGGAAGAGGCGGCAACAACCCGATCACCACTCCCAATCCGCGAAACTGATGACCTCGCGCCCCGCACAGCGCCACGAATCCGGAGCGGCACTCATCATCGTCTTCTGGCTCATCGCCCTCCTCAGCCTCTTTATTTTCACCACCATGAAGGTGGTGAAAGGCGATATGGACGTCATGATCGGACAAAAAAAAGCCTTCCGAGCCACCCAGCTCGCCGAAATGGGCATCGCCATCGCCGTCAATCCCACCGTAAAAGAGACCGACCTCGCCCTTCTCCAGCGCCAAATTTCCGAAGGCGAAGGCTACCGCGCCCGCATCCGTGGTGAGGGAGCCAAGTTTAATATTAATTTCCTCGTTCAGCGCGCCGGGAGTGTCCCGGATGGAGCTCTCTTTTACATTTTCCGGCGTTGGGGCTTAGAAGTCGAAGAAGCCCTTGAGCTAGTCGACGCACTCATTGATTGGACTGATGGTGATGCCGACCGCCGACCCAATGGTATTGAAGCCGATGGCTACGAAGAACTCGGCCTCTTCAATTACCCCTTTAATCGTCCCTTCTACGATGTCGATGAAGTCGCCCTCGTTCGCGGCATGGATCTCCTCATTGCGCTCAAGCCCGATTGGAGAAATTTCTTCACCGTCTACTCCGGTGGCCCCCTCGATATCAACGAAGCCGATGCCGCTCAGCTCTCGCTTGTCACCGGCGTCGCCGAGGAAGAACTCGATGAAATCGTCCGTTTCCGCCTAGGCGAAGATGGGATCGAAGACACTGAAGACGATGTGAAATTTGGAAGCGTGGGAGAGCTCCAGGCAATGCTCCCGATCCCTGGAGGCGAAATCCCTCTCGTGACCGAACTCGAAGGCAGCGGCATCGCACAATTTGTCACGACCGAAGATCAGACAACGCGCATCGAATCCACTGGATATATCCATGATTTTCAGAAAAAAATCGTTCTCATCATCCGGAATCGCAATAATAATCCAGAGATATTGAACCGCGAGGAGGTTCCTTTGTTCTAAAGCCTTTGGAATCCGAATCGGCGTCATACTTTTCATGGTTTCGCGATTCTTTACTGTGTGGCTCTTCTGAGGGGTTTAGTTTTCCCTGTGGTTGCGCTCGACTTCGTCCGTTTTAGAGGTTATAACTTTTCCAAACCTTCAGCTTTTCTTAATTATTTTACCCCGTGGCCACTGCCAAAGATCCCTCTATAAACGCTATCTGCCTTCCCGGGCCAGAGGAGTGGGAGCTATGGGCATCGCCACTTGAAGGGCAGGGGAGTCTCGAAAAACTCGCAAGTTCGCCACCCATCGCCGATGGCGGCTCCGCCGATTCCTTCAAAACCGCTGAAGTCTACGGCGTACCCGTCGCTGGCGCATTCTGTCTACCCGTATGGACCGCATCTGATGACCCCGAAGTCCTCGATGGCGTCATCGAGATGCAGCTCGAAGGCCTCGGCCTGAAACCCGCCAATGCCCTCGGCGAGCACCTTGATCGCAAAATCGTCGGTCGCGAAGGCCCCCGCGCCCTCATTCGTCTCACCATCCTGCCCGACGACTTCGACGACGCCCTTCCCAAGCAACATCCGAAATCCTACCACGTCACGCCCGACCTCTATCCGCTCGCGGAAAACGGCGTCACCGTCTGGCGTGAATTCGGGAAGCTCGTCTTCGCCGTCACTCGTCTCGACCAAGCCGTCTACTTCCAAGCGCTCACCTCCTCCACATTTGATGGCGCAGCCGCCCACGAAATCGGCTGTACCGTAATGACGCTCCAGTCCCAAGGCGTCCTCGAGCGCATCGAGTGCGCCTCGATCTGGCTCCACAAAGATCGCATCGCCACAGGAGCGCCCGAAGCCTTCGGCACCTCACTTGGGAACGTGCCCGTTCAGGCTAGCCCACGTCCCGCCCCCGTCCGGCCACTCGCTGGAGTCGAATCCGAATGGCTTCCAGCTCCCGTCGAATCTGCCCGCCTCGCCGCCGCCCGCAGAGCCCGCACCAAGAAAATCATCACCAGCGTTGCCGCGCTCTACGCCGTCATAGCAATCGCCGCCACCTGCTGGATCTTCTACAAGAAAAACCAAGTTGCCGAACTCGATGCCCAAGTCGCTAGGCTCGAGCCACACGCCGGCTGGATTCCCGGAATGAAAACGCGTTGGATGGACTACCAGCAAACCATCGATCCCGAGACCTATCCGATCGAGACCTTCCTCCGCATTTACAAGCTTCTTCCCCCCAAAGGCGTCCGCCTCACCACCTACGAAGACTCTATAAAAACCGTCACCATCGTCGGCGAAGCCCAGGATCAAAGTGTCGCCATCCGCTTTCGGAATGCCATCGCACGCGAGCCATCCCTCGATCGCTACATCTGGGTAGGAAGTAATCCCACTGTCCGCCGGAATCGCATCGCCGTCTTCACCATCACCGGGAAGCTCAAAGAAGAAGATCCCGCTGCTCCCGCCAATCCCACCGTCGCCGCCACTCCATGAAGCAGAGCGAAAAAACACTTTTGGCCGTTTTCCTAGGCCTCCTCCTCATCGGCGGAAATTGGATGCTCTTTCAGCTCTTCTCCGAGCACACGAGCACCTACGACGACGACATCGCTCGCCTCACCTCTCGTCGCGCCCAGCTCAATAAGCTCGCCGAAGAACGCCCCGAATGGCTCGACCGGAAAAACTGGGTCACCTCCAAGCTCCCGCTCTATCCCTCGATCGACGAACGCGACACCTACCTCATCAATTTCATCCGCAGGTCCGCCTCAGATTCAGGCGTCGAGATCGACCGCGGTCCCGAAGCCATTCCCTCCAAAATAGAAGGCCACTTCGAAAGCACCGGGGTATCCGTCACCGTTAAAGGTGAAATCGAATCAGTCACCCGCTTCCTCTACGCCCTCCAAGAGCCCACCGCATTTCGCGCCCTCACCTCCGTCCGCCTTCAGCCCGCCAAAAAAGGCGAAAGCGCCCTCCGCACCGAAATCAGCGTCCAACAATGGTGGGCCGCAAATTCCCTCGCCGCAGTCCAAGCCGCCGCTGCAATTCCAGAAGAGCCAGCCCCCGCAGCCGCACCTCCCTCCCCCATCCCCAGCAATGGTTAAGCAGCTCATCCTATTTCTCGTCGTCGGCACCGCCTTCGCCCAGCAACCGGGTGAACCTCCCGCCGTTGCGCCCTCCGCCTTCTCGCCCACCACTCACGACATCTCGCGCTACCAGGACATTTGGAGCAAATCGCCCTTCGAATTTGAGATCGTCGTCCAAGACGTCACCGCTGAAGAAGACACCACCTTCGAAGATCTCCGCCTCTCCGGCTACTCCGATCGCGGTTCCTACAAGGTAGTCACCATCTACGATCTAAAAAATCCTGATGAAAAAATTCGCATCGATTCACGCAAATCGGCCGAAGAAAATGGAGGCTTCGAATTCATAAAAATTCACCGCGGAGCCTCTTACAAGCAGACAGAGGTCGAACTCTCCAAAAACGGCATCCCTGGCATGATCGGCTACGATAGCAAGCGTCTCTCCAAGCCCCTAACCGCAGCCTCCGGAGGCGGAAAAAAAGGCCGGGTCGGGCTGAATCGTCAAGCCCAGCAAGCCGCCGTTCGTGGTAAAAAACCCGCCAACCGCGCTCAACGAGGCAATCGCAATCAGCCCCGAAACCAAGGCAACACCAACAATCAAAACGCCCCCGCCGGAAACGCCAACGCCAACGAAGGCACCGATCGCAACGCCGTAATCCAGCGCCTCCTCGAGCGAGCCCGCCAAAACCAAAACGGAGGCAACGCCGCCACCCCCAACGCAAACGGCAGCACAGACGCCGCCGCCCCAAGACCCCGCCGCCGCCGCGTCGTCCTCCCTCCTTCTACCAAGAAATAAATCTGAAGAATTCGAGCGGCGCGTGTGAAGCGCTTGCCCCTCCCAATTCCCGCCCGCCATGTCCCGCTTCCCTTTCCTCCTCACCGCTCTCTCAGCAGTAGCCCTCAGCCTAAGCAGCCAGGCTCAGCGCAACCAGGCACAGCCCATCGAAGCCCCAGAGCCCAAATCCACCGAAGAAGTCATCTCCTCCGGTCTCGTCGAGCTGCCCAACGCCGAGATGTCCGATATCGTCATCGAATACCAGCAGCGCACCGGCACCCACCCCATCATCGATGCCTCCGCCGCCGGCACCACACTCACCATCGTGTCCAACCCGGACATCAAGATGACCAACGAGCAGGCCATCGATTTCATCGAAACCACCCTCCTCCTCAACGGCATCTCCATCATCCCCGTCCGCGATGGAATCGTCAAATTCATCAACAACGGCACCAAAGCGCCCGCCCAAGAAGGCATCCGCGTCTTCAGCGCTCCCCTGGATCCCCTCGTCGCCGAAGGCGAAAACCTCCCGCAAAACGAAGAAATCATCAATTACATCATGCGCTTCGACCACATCGGTCCCGAAGCCGCAGCCGAGCTCTTTCTCGCCGTCGTCCCCGTCCACCCCTACGGCCTCTACCAGCCCGTCCCCGAAGCCGGTGCCCTCATCATCACAGAGAATATTCCCACCATCCGGCAACTCATCGAGATGAAAGCCGTCATCGATGTCGACCCAGGAAAATTCACCCAGAAAGTCATCGCCCTCGAGCGCGCCGACGCCGAATCCGTCGCCGGAATCATCAATGACATCATCGCCTCCCGCTCCGAGCAAAGAAGCGGTGGCTCTGCCTCCGGTGGAGGAAATCGCCGCAGCCAGCCTCAAAACCGCAACGTCTCCGCCAATGATGGAGCCGCCGCCCTCGCCGCTGCCCTCCAGGGGAACTCCGGAAGAAATCAAAACGCCCAAGCCAACGCCGCCTCAGGCACCGGCGAAAGCGCCAGCGGCATCCCCGATGGCTCCAGCATCATCCTCCAGCCCATCCCAAGGCTCAATAGCATCCTCGTCTTCGCCCGCCCCGCCGACATCATCTGGATCGAAGGCATCGTCGCTGATCTCGATGCCGAAGCCCAATTCAAAAAATTCCGCACCTACCAGCTCCGCTTCATCCCCGTAGACCAATTTCTCCAAGTCGCCGTCGATACCATCGCCCGCGGCGTCGATGAAGCACTCGTAAGCAGTGGCTCATCCACCACAGGCTCCACCCAGCGCAGAAACACCGCCAACTCTCGCGGTGCCGGCAATTCCTTTGGCGGCGGTAATACCTCCGGAAGGGGCGGCCTAGGCTCCGGCTCAAGCTCTCGCACCGGCGGCGGAGGAGCTGGTGGTATCGGCGGCGGAGCAGGCAGCTCCCTAGGCGGCGGATCCGGAGGCAGCGGAGCCTTCGCCTTCCAATCCCCAGTCTCCCAGACCATCGGAAAAACCCTCCTCATCGCCGATCCCACCTCCAACAACCTCGTCGTCTCCGGCCCCCCCGACCAGCTAGCCACCATCGATGAACTCATCCTCACCATCGATAAGCGCCCCCGCCAAGTCTACATCTCCGCCATCATCGCCCAAGTCACCCTCGGCGATAACATCAACACCGGCGTCGATCTCCTCCGCCAAGTCGATGACTTCGAATTCGCCGGCTCCGAGATAAATACGGCTCTCCTCCTCCGTGGGCTCAGCTCCGGCATCATCGATCCCGTCACCGCCCTCCAGCCCATCCTCCGCCGCGTCCTCACCGACGCCGCCGGAAACCCCATCCTCGGAGACGATGGCAACCCCACCTTCACCGACGTCCTCGATCAATTCGGAAACCCCGTGAGAAACCGCAATGGATCCGGCATCGATCTCTTCCCCGGAGGCCAAAACGCCGCCGCAGGAGTCCCCGTCGGAGGAGGACTCAACGCCTACCTCAGTGGCGGTTTCTTCGGCGCCTACGTCAATGCCCTCGAAAACACCAACCAATTCCGCGTCCTCGCCCGCCCCTCCATCTTCACCGCCAATAACAGCCAAGCCACCCTAAGCTCCGGCCAGCAAATTCCCGTCCCCACCTCCACCCAGTCCACCGTCGTCGGCGGCGGTGCCCAGTCGCTAAACTCCAACATCCAGTTCCGCGACGTCGCCCTAGTCCTCGAGGTCACCCCCCTCATCAACTCCGACGACGAAGTCACCCTCCAAATCGCCCAGACCAACAACACGATAGCCGGATCTACCATCATCGATGGAAACGCCATTCCCAACATCAACAACCAGGAACTCAGAACCTCCGTCAGCATCCCCAACGGCGGAATCGCCGTCCTCGGTGGCCTCATCCAAGAGCAGAAAAGCGAAGACTCCTCCGGCCTCCCCATTCTTTCTCGCATCCCCATCCTCAGCTTCCTCGCCGGCAGCCGCGAAGACCGCCTCTCCCGCAACGAACTCATGGTCTTCATCCAGGCCACCATCGTCGATTCCACCACCGACCTCATCGACCTCAACATCGATGAAGCCCGTCGCAACGTCGTCTCCCAGCCCGCCCTAGAATTCGCCAATCCTCCCCGCGATCCCGAAGAAGTCCTCCGCCCCGAATTCAAAGGCACCACCGAAAGCTACCCCGCCGAGCTCCCTAAGAAGAAAAAGAAAGGCATCAAAGAAGGCTTCAAGAGATTCTTCCGCGTCTTCAAACCCGTCTCAGATCGCTAAAAAGCAAAAAAACCTGTAACGCCCCTGCAGAAAAAGCGTAGAATAAAACAACAGCCATTTGCATCACTTCTCCAAGCCCATATATTTGCAAAGCATCTAGCAAGGCGCACTGAAGTCACAAAAAAACGGCTCCAAACTCAATAAAATCAACAAAATTGCCAAACAGCAGCCCAAAAGCCGCTAAAATAAAACGAGAGAAATCTCTTTCAAAAGCCTTGCCAGTCCCCGGCAACCATTCTACAATTCCACTAAACCCCTATTCTGAGTCTAAAATTATCATGAAAACAAAATCTCTGATCCTAGGCGTCAGCGCCGCTGGTGCCCTCCTCTC
>CALAIY010000155.1 GCA_937922595.1 uncultured Verrucomicrobiales bacterium
GGTGTCGTCGGTGGGGAAGGTGTCGGGGGCGAGGTGGAGGGTGATTTGTTGGGCTCCTTTGGGGAATGGGGCGCGGAGGATTTTGGTGCCTTCTGCGGGGAGGTCGATGGTGTTGATGGGGGAGCGGGAGCCATCGGGGAGGGTGAGCCACCAGTCGCGGCTGGTGGGGGTGGAGGAGTAGTTGCGAACGAGGGCGGACCAGAGGAGGCCATCGGGTGAGGGCTCGGTGGTGAGGCCGGTAAAACCGACATTGGCGGTGGGGGTGCCAGCGGCGAGGAGGAGTGCTCCGGCGGGGAGGGGTGTTTCGGAGGTGTGGTCGGTGAGGTAGAGGACGGTGCCTTCTGCGCCGGCGAGTGAGCGGGCGAGGCGGAGGGCGGGTGTGGGATCGTGGGTGCCGAGGGCGGGGAGCCAGTTTTCCTGGGCGGAGCGCAGAAGTGCGCTGCTGGAGGTGCCTCCATAGAGGCGGGGGGTGCCGGGGGCGGTGGGAAGGAGGCGGTATTCTGTGAGGGCGGCGGCGGGGGCGAGGGTTTTTAGGGTGTCTGCTAGTGCTTCAAGGGCGGCGGGCTTGAATGCGGCCATGGAGGCGGAGCTATCTAGGACAATAGTGGTGCGGTGGACGGAGTTTTCGCGGGGGACGCGGGGGTCGGCGAAGAGCCAGGTGAGGGCGAGGATGGCGAGGAGCTGGAGCCAGAGTGGGATGGAGGCACGGAGGCGCTCGATACGTGCGCCGGTAGTGGAGGGGCGCGGGAGGTCTTCGATGAGGAAGAGCGTGGTGATGATTTCTGGGCGGGCTCGCTGCTGGAGGAAGTGGATGGCGAGCACGGCGGGGATGCCGAGCAGGGCGAGAAGGCCGAGTGGATTGCCGAGCGTCATGGTTCGCGGGATATGGGGGCGTGGGCGAGTGCTTCGGCGAGGGGGAGGCCGGTGGGGATGGTGGCGTGAGCGACCTGATGGCGGACGAAGGCATCTGCCCAGAGGGCGCGGTGGCGGGTGTAGGCTTCGGAGTAGCGGGCGACTAATTCGGGGGTGATTTTGTGGGTGGTGCGGCGTGCGTCATTTTCGGAGCAGATGAATTCGGCGGTGCCGGACCATTCGGGGGTGCGCTCGGATTCGTTTTCGGGGATGAGGGCGAGGCCTCGGCCCCCGCGCCCGGCAAGTGTGGCTGCGGTGCCGGAGGGGTCACCGGGGAAGAGGGCGTCGCTGATGAGGACGCGCATGGCGGCGGCGCGGAGGGGGATTTGTGTGATGGTGAGTGGTGCGGGGTTTTGTAGGTCGGAAATTTTTGTGAGCCAGGTAGGATGGCTTACTGCGGTGGGATCGAGGGGGGTGACGTTTCCGCCGGAGGCGAGATAGTAACGTGGGCTGGCTCCGGCGCGGGTGGCGGAGGCGTGGCAGAAGAGAAAGATTTCGAGGGTGCGGAGGGATTTTGCCTCGGTGGCGAACATGGAGGCGGAGACGTCGAGAATAATATCGACGATGGGGCGCACTTCTTCGCGGTAGAGCTTCATGGTGTAACTTCCGGAGCGGGCGTAGGCTTGCCAGTTGATGTGGCGGGGGTCGTCGCCGGGGACGTAGGTGCGGTGATCGTGGAAGTCGAGAGATGTGCCCACGGCTGAGCCTTGGAAACCGCCGGAACCTCCGCGCCATTTTTGGTCGCGGAAGGGGAGGGAAAGGAGCCCGGCGGCGGCGTTTGCGTTGGCTGAGGCAGTTTTGAAGGTAGATTCAGATGAATTCATTTAGAACCACGGAAACGCGGAAATCACGGAGCTGATTCTTTTGGTTTATTAATTCGGAGAGAGAGTGTGGCGATGCCTGCGATGATTGATAGGTGAATCGCGGTGGCGATTGCATAGGTGTTTTCCTGGTTGTCCATCCCGTCGACGGCTTTGATGGGAATGAATGGAGGGAAGATACTACCGATAGCGGCATAGAGAGGAGTTTTTTCCCCGATGCTCGACACGTCGATAAAGGCAACTGCCGCGACGAGTGCTAGGGCCGTTGCGGCGCAGAAGCAGAGGTAGGCGCTGATCCGATTGCTGAAGACGCGGTGGGTCACCAGTGCGAATGCGGCGGGTCCGAGTAGGGTGGCGGTTATTCCTCCGGTGAGGATGAAAGTGGTTAGGCCGTTTGTCGTTCGAAGTTCAGGGTGAAAACTGGCTGCCGTAATTGCTGCGCAGAGAAAGCCGAAGAGTAGTGCTGAGCGCCAGCCTCGCGAGATAGGTGAAAACCACTTGCTCCGTGATTTAGATAACTCCGAAAAAGCAGTTAGGAAACCAACTGCCGTGACGGCAGCGCTCATGGTTAGAATAAGATATTTGGCATCGCCGGTACTGTTGCGCGCGGCTACGAGTAATGCTAGAAGGCCAACGAGAACGGTGATGCGTCTCGGTGTGGCGTAGTTCTCGATTCCTGAAGATAGTGCTTCGCTAGCGGAGAGGAGGGCGAAGAGAAGTGCTCCGGTAATGACCACAGAGATGAGGATCCAGGCCAGTAGGCTGTGCCCCGGAAGAGCCCCCCTTTCGTAATACATTTCGTAAGCTAACCCAAGTGCCCAGATACTGGTGATAAATATTACTGCCGCGCTCCCTAGTCTCGCTATTGCGTTTTTGATGCTGGAAAGGGCGAGGGCTGCGCCGGTGTAGGTGATTCCTACAAGGAAGAGGGTGAATACCCACGTGAGATCGAGAAGGGGATTTACACCGCCGATGAAATAACGAAGGGCGACGTAAGGCAGGATAGTGGTGATAAAGAGGGCTGATTGGGCGGCGAGGGCTGCCCATTTTCCTAGGACGATGCGCCAGGTGGTGAGTTTTGTGAGGCGGACTAGATCCAGGTTTTCCCGGGATTCTTCGGTGGCGAAGGCGGCTAGCGCGCGGAGAGGAAGGACGGTGACTAAGGCGAGACCTAGGATCCAGAAGAAGCTTCCGTTTCCGGAGGAGCCTGATTCTTGGGCGGCTAGGACGGAGAGTGCCAGGATTCCTTGTATAACAAGGAATGCGACGATGAAGCCTTTGGTGCGGAGTCCCTGGCGTAGCTCTTTGACGAGCATCGGGGAGAGCCTATCGGGAAACTCGTTGATTGGTGCTTCAGCCAAGGGATTGGGTCGGTTCTCTGCAATCATGTGGCAGAAGAAGTTGGGGTGATGAGAGCGCCCGTTTGTTGGAAAGGTTCTCTCAAGGCGTGGCGAAAGAAGGATGTGAGGATGGTGAGGTGGATGCCTGAAACAAGAATGACGAGGTAGCTCACTTCGGTGGTTTGTTCGTAGGTGCTTGATATCATTCCAAGCCCTGGAAGAAGCGAATAGATTACGGGTGGCATGATACATCCCAGCGCTAGAACCGGAGGAGATGACATTGGTTCGATATTGAGTGATTGTGTGACGACTTCGAATGCGATCGTAATGACAAATGAAAGCGCAAGAATGACAAGAAACGCGGGAGCGCGCCCTCCGAGCAGCCGAGCTGCGCTAAACGAAATAGCTGCGGGGACTCCGAATATTACGAGGTGGGTGAGAAAGATGGCGAGGAAGTGAATCGGAAGATCAATATAATTCGGACGCTCGATTGCTGCTGTGAGGGTGGCAGCGCAGAGGGCGGTGGTGGGGATGAGGAATAGGATGCCACTGTGCCAGCCAGGCTCAAATATATAGCGGGCAATCCTCTTGATTGGGCTGGTGGCGAAGCGGGAGAGGCTGCTTTGGGTGCTATTGGCGCGCTCGGCCAAGCTTGTACAAAAGGCGAATGCGGTAAGTGTGATCGACGCGATGTAAAGGGTGACGTCCGGATTTACGTTCGGGATGAAGGCGATGCCAAATAGGATCACGAGCAGGAGTAGAACCACAAATCGGGTAGGGGTCGCAAAATTCTCAGACGGTGATGAAAGGACGGTGCAAATGGTGAGACAAAAACAGAGAGTAAGGCCACCGGTAACAATGAATAATAGAGCGAAAGGAAGCCAGAAGGGGGCGTCAATGTTGTTGTTAAGATAGGCATCGTATATTTCGAAGAGGAACCCACTAAGCAATGCGAAGCCTGTAAGCACTACGATGAGGCTTCCCACCATGCGGATTGGGGCTGTGCGTGAGGTCGAAACGAGGATCGCGGCGGTTGTGAAGAAAAAGTTTCCTGCAAGGAAGACCGCGATCCAAATGAGATCGAGAATGATGCTTGTTCCGCCTGAAAAGTAACGAACAATAATAAAGGGAAGGGCGGTGGAGGTAAAGAGGACTGATTGAGCGATGATCGCTGCCCATTTGCCCATGACGATCTTCCAGGTTCCTAGGTTGGAGGTTCGGACGAGATCGAGAGTTGTGGGAGATTCTTCACTTGAGAATGCAGCAAGGCCACGGAGTGGAAATACGACAATGAGGGCGATGCCTAGTGCCCAGAAGAATGCGAACTCACTAGTGGATTGGTTTTCTTCGCCGGGAAGGATTGCTCCGAAGAGGCCTATGAGGGTGATTGCAAAGGCGAAGTAGAAGGCACGTGAGCGGAGTCCCTGACGGAGTTCTTTCACCATCATGGGCGGGAGAATGTCTGGGAAATCGTTCATTGGAGTGGCGGTGAATATCTAATATTCAGCAAGGAATGATGAATACTGAAGTTACTGTGGGACGGGAGGTGGGGATGATTTTGTTGGTTGTTTTGCTTGGTTTAGGATGTCGATGAAGGCGTCTTCTAGGTTGCGTTCTTGGCGGGCGAAGGCGGTTACTTGGAGGTTGGCTTCTATCATGCGGCGGAGGATTTTAGCGGTGGCTTCGTCGGTGGAGGCTTGAGCTAGGAGGCGGGCTCCGTTTTTTCGCTCTAGGTCGAGTTCGATGTCGGGCTGGAGGATTGCCCATTCGGCGAGGGCTGCGGTGGGGTTTTCTCCGGCTAGTTGGACGTCGATGTAGGTGGCGGCGTTTGCTCCGGATTCGCGTTTTAGGGAATCGGCGTCGCCATCGTGAATGATTTTGCCGCCGTCGATGAAGAGGAGGCGGTCGCACATTTCACCGAGTTCGGAGAGGATGTGGGAGCTGATGAGGATGGTTTTCCCTTCTTCTGCTAGGATGCGGATGAGTGATTTGAGTTCGACGCGGGCTTTGGGGTCGAGGCCGGCGGCGGGCTCATCGAGGACGAGAACCTGGGGGTCGTGGAGGAGGGCGCGGCCGAGGCAGAGGCGTTGAGCCATGCCT
>CALAIY010000156.1 GCA_937922595.1 uncultured Verrucomicrobiales bacterium
TGGGGCCGGACCAGCGGTGGGTGGGGGGGATCTGGAGCTGGCCGGTGGGGGATTCGAAGATGAGTTCGGGGCGGTCGATGGAGGCGGGGATGGTGATGGGGCCGATGCCGGTGGGGAGGCCGGTGGCGGTGGTGTCCGGGAGGGTGGGGGCGGTGAGGCGGTAGTATTGATCGGGGGTGGAGCAGGCGGTGATGAGGATTGCTGCGGCGAGGAGGGCGAGGTGCTTCATGGGGGTGATTAGTGGGTGCGGCGTGGGGGGGCTATTTTTTGATTGCCGCGGCCGAAGATGAGGGAATTGGGCTTGCGCTCGATGGTATTGGAGAGGGTTTTTATGGATTCTAGGGTGGTGCGGAGTTCGGCCATGGTGAGGGTGAGGTCGCGCTGGAGGGCGGAGTTGGCATTGACGCTTTGGAGTGTTTTTTGGAGGTCTGTGAGGGTGTTGCGGAGGTCGCGGGGGAGGGCGGTGGTGTCTTCGCTGCTGAGGAGTGTGTCGAGAGATTCGGTGGCGGATTCTAGGCGGCGGACGGTGCCTTCGGCGGCGGCGGCGGTGGCTTTGACTTCATTGAGGGATTCGGTGGCGGCGGTGAGGGTGGTGTGGAGGTCGAGGGCGTTGAGTTTTTCGAGGAGTTTTACGATTTTATCTTCGATGCGGGCGAGGCCTGCGGAGGTGGTGGGGAGGGTCTGGTAGTGGCCAATTTGGGCGATGGTGGCGGGGGTGGCGTCGGGATCGAAGTCGAGGTCTACGAAGAGTTGGCCGGTGACGAGGGATCCGGTCTTGAGGCGGGCGCGGAGGCCTTTTTCTACGGCTTTGGCGATGAGGGCGGCGGCGTCTTCGTCGGTGGCGTCTTGGGGGAGCTGAGCGATGAGGCTGGGGTCGATCTGGATGAGGACGGGGATGCGGCGCATGGGATCGTGGGGGGCGTAATCGATGGAGATGCCGGCGACGGTGCCGACTTGGATGCCACGGAATTCAACGGGTGCTCCGGTGCTGAGGCCGCGGATGCTGGATTGGAAGAGGAGGAGGTAATTGAGGCGGGGGACGAGGGAGTGGGTGGTGGCGGCGTCTTCGTTTTCGCGGATGCCGAAGATGGTGCCATCGGCTACGGGGATGCCGCGTTCTTCGCCATCGGGGATGCCGAAGGCGACGCCGCCGGCGATGATGGTCTGGAGGCTGGCGGTGCGTAGGGCGACGCCATTGGCTCCGAGGGAGAGGTCGATGCCGGAGGCGTTCCAGAAGCGGGTATTGGAGGTGACGAGATTTTGGAATTCGTCGCGGATGAAGGCGTCGAAGGTGACGATGCCTTCGATGGGATCGATGTGGCGGGTCTCGATGCGGCCGGCGTTGATTCCTCTGAAGGTGACGGGGGATCCGGGGCCGAGTGATCCGGCTTCTTCGGCGACGAGGGTGACGTGGAGTCCGGGGACGCCTTGGGGGGTGACGGGTGGCTGCTCAAGGCCGATGAATTGATTGGGGAGTTTGCCTTGGGTGGGTGCGAGGCCGGGATCGAGTTCGATGTAGGCTCCGGAGAGGAGTGTGCTGAGGCCGGAGACTCCGGAGCCTCCGACGCGGGCGCGGACGACCCAAAATTGGGTGTCTTTGTGGAGGAGTTCGCTGGCGCTGGCGGCGAGGCGGATGCCGACGACGACGCTTTTGAGGTCTTTCCCGAGGCGGACGGATTCGACTTCGCCGATTTCGACGCTGCGGGCTTGTATTTTGGTCTTTCCGGCGATGATGCTTTCGGCGGTATCGAAGCGGACGAAGGTCTTGGGGCCGAGGGATTGGTAGTGGGTGTAGACGAGGTAGAGCCCGAGGATGAGGGCGACGATGGGCACGATCCAGACAGCACTTGGGCGGTGGCTTCGCTTCGCGGAAACGGGGGCTTGGGGGATTTCGTGGCCGGGCATTAAGTTAGGTGGAGGAGTTTTCGGGGGCCGTGGTGCGATCCCAGACGAGTCGTGGATCATAGGAGAGGGCGGCGAGCATTGTGAGCACGACGACGCCGGCAAAGGCGAGTGCGGCACCGCCGGGGCGAATTTGCATGAGACCGCCGAGCTGAACCGCCGCTACGAGGACGGCGACGACGAATACATCGACCATTGACCATCGTCCAACAAGCTCGGTGAGGCGGTAAACTTTTGTCGCGGTGAGTGCGTCGGCTTGTGTGGGAGGGAGTGTGCGTTGTGCGCGGGTGGTGTAGCAGAGCCAGAAGAGGGCGATGAGTTTCGCTACTGGGATGAGGACGCTGGCGGTAAAAATGATTCCGGCGACGAGGTATGAGCCGTGATGCCAGAAGGTGATGACGCCTCCGAGGATGGTGTTTACTTTGTTGCCCTGAATTCCGCCTATGGCCATGATTGGGAGGAGGTTTGCGGGGAAGTAGAGGAGTAGGGATGCGAAGGTGAGGGCGAATGTGCGTGTGATGCTATCTGGCTTTCGTAGGTGAAGTGGGGCGCGGCAGCGAGGGCATGGGTCGTGATGCCCAGAGGTAGGCGCTACGGAGCCGCAGGTGTGGCAGCAAGCGAGTCTGCGTGCGGCTGCGGATGGCAGATTGGAGTGTGGCACTTCGGCGGGTGGACGGGAAGTGCGCGATGCGGCGGCGAGCCGCGCCCACAGCTCATGGCGGTCTAGAGTGCTTCTCGCGGCGGCGATGCAGGGGACGAAGATGAGTAGTGCCCAAAAGCCTGCGCCGAATTCTAGCTTTGCTAGTGCGCTAAGCTTGAGGAGGCTTACTAGCACGCCGACGAAAAATACTTCGACCATGGCCCATTCTTCGATTGCCGTGACGAAGCGTGCTATTCGAGCGCTTCCTGGTGCGGAGCGTCCGACGAGCAGGGGGAGTAAGATATACAGATTTCCCAGCACGAAGATGAGTGGTGCTAGGAGCAAGAAGAACGCGATGGCTACGGCGACGCCGAGCCCGCCGCCCTCGGCGAGTGTGCTCACTGCGGTCCAGAGCTGTATGGTGTTTTCCTGCCCGGCTGCTTTCACCGAGAGAAACGGGAAGAAGTTTGCGACGAAGAAGAGCATCACGCCTCCGAGTAGAAATGCGGAGGCTCGTTGGACGCCGTTCTTCTGTCTTCCGGCAAGTCGAGATCCGCAGCGTTCGCAATCTGAGTGCTCTCCGGAGCGCAGTGGGCGCAGCTGGTAGAGTGCATCGCACTCGTGGCAGGCGACGAGGCGAGGGCTGGCATAGCGGGCGGATTTCATCAACGGCTCTAGATACGCGATCGAAGCGCACCTCGCACGCATAGAGCTTTCCAAAAAAACAGGGGTGACGTTTGGGATTGCAAAAAATCAGTGTAGCGTTGCATGAAACCTCTACTATTGGTTAGTTTTTGGTGCCAGATGAAATTGCCAGGCTTTTACGCTCTGGGTTCTCGGAAGCCATAAAATCTGAAGCCCCACTTCATGAAAGCCCCACTTCTTTTATACCCTCGTGCTGCGATCGCGCTGTGCATGTTTATCGCTTCCTCTTCGCTTTCTCAGGCTTGGGGGGAGGAGATCTGCGAATGCACGCACAGTGACGTCGCGGCTGACGACGTTGCGGGAAATCCGAAATCTTTCACCAGGCAGGCGCTTTCGTTGCCTCAAGATTTTCCCGAATCCTTTAGCGCTAGCGTCCAACTCGAAGGGCGGACTCATATTCTCAAGCTTTCGCGGAATAGCGTTTTTGGTAAAAATACTCGTATTCTCATCTGCGGAGAAGGTGGTGTGATTACCGAGGTCGATCCTGGGCCAGTGCGCACCTACCTTGGCCAGATTGATGGAATGGAGGACTCTAGCGTCAGCGCGCTTCTTACGGAGACTGGACTCGTCGCGACGATCTCTCGTCTGGGGATGGAAGATGTGACCGTGGAGCCTCAAGGTGGCGATCATCGTGTTTTCTCAGAAAATCAGGAGGCTAAAGTTCCGATGAGGTCGGGCGCGGCGAAAGCTTTTACTACTAAGGCTGCGAAATCTGGAGGCAGCTCAGGCGCGACGCTCCCACCATCACGCGTGATGGATGTGCTCGAATATGAGATCGGTGTCGAGATTGGATCACGGGCATTTAATTCGGACACTTATAATAGTAATATGTCTACGGCGATGGCTTCGGCACAGTCTACTGCTAATAATCTTGATCGTCGCTACCTTAGTGGTGCTGGCATCAAGCACACTGTAGGCACCGTGATCATTCGTACCGATAATGCGACTGATCCGCTACGCAATCGCGTTACCGCCACTGGTGGTGCTAATAATGCAGGCTCCAGCCTTGCTGCCTTTCGAGATTATTGGAATAGTAATCCAGACGAGGTCGGAGACACTCATGATCTCGCCGTTTATCACGTGAGATCTAACCCCTCGGGGCTCGCTTACGTCAATAGCGTCGGCAGCGGGAATCGCTATGCCACCAGCGGTGGAAACGCTGCCACGAGCTGGGCGGATGGCACTCTCGTTCATGAGTTTGGCCATTCTTGGAATCTTCGTCATAACAATGTGGGACCGATCAGTGAGTACGACTACGAGTCGGGAAACGAGCCTCCTTCGCAGTTCTATGAAGCCAAGCCTAGAAAGGGTTCCGGATCGCTTTTGGAAACTCATACTTACATAAGTGTAATGAATGGTAGGGGTGCGCGTAACATAGGAAGATTGTCTACGGATGAGGCAAATACTGTCTATAACATTCGAAACGGGAAGCGCCGGTTTGGCACTCTTGTTGCAGATCCAGGGCAGCAAAAGCCCTTTGGTCACCGAGATGTTGTCAGCTCAATCGGGGATCCCATTACGATCGATGTCATCGCCAATGACTATGATGTTAATAACGATGTCCTTGAACTTCAGCTTCGAGATACCACAAGTGAAAAAGGTGGCATTATTACTCTTTCCGAAGGTACTGGCCCTGGGGGGAGAAACGAGATCATCTACACGCCACCCGCAAGTAATGGCACCGATTTCTTTCATTACACTGTGTGTGATTCTTCTGGCCTTACCGATTGGGGAGCCGTCTATGTCATTAACCGCGGCCCAGTCGTGGTCGATATTGATACGGCACTCGAGGAATACAATTACGATTTTGGGCCACAGGGTGCACCGATTAAAAATGGCTGGGTCGGAATCCCTCCGAATGTTGAGGGCGATATTTTTTGGAGTGGTGGAGGCATCGATGGCATTAATCGTGGTTCACAAGCCAGTGTGAATGAAATAAACCAAGATTTCGTCTCCTCCAATGGCTCTCGCACCTTGAGCCACAAGATCGCGAATGGTATCTGGAGGGTTACTTTGACTTTAGGGGATTTTAATAATCCGATCGACCAGGTGCGTGTGTCTGCCGAAGATGAGAAAGTCGTAGAAGCTGGGATCAACAGAGCCGCAGCAGAATTCAAAAACGTCGTGTTTAACGTAGCTGTCGCCGATGGCCAGCTCGACCTTCATTTCTCGGATGAAGGTGGGTCTAGTGCTAATTGGGCTCTCAATCGTATGTCTATTCGGCTCAGCGAGTCGACCATCGATAGTGATGATGACGGGCTTGAGGATCGTTGGGAATTCCTATTTTTCGAGAGTCTGACGGCGACCGATGGGCTTCCTTCCCAAGATAGCGATGGCGATAAACTTAGCGACCGAGAAGAATTTAACGCCGAAACCAATCCTACAAATTCAGATACCGATTCCGATAATCTTAGTGATTTTTCCGAAATTAACGAGTTTGGTACTGAGCCCACTATGTCGGATACCGATGGGGATGGTATCAATGATGGTATCGAAATCGCATACCGCTCAGACCCCAGAAATACTTCTAGAAGACCCAATTTTGAAGGTCTTGTTGCCCACTACACCTTTGATGAGGGGAGCGGCACGATTGCGATGAATAGCGCCGCTGTGGGAGATGGTAGCGATGCTGCTCAAAATCAGGGCACGATTAATTGGAGCACTACGGGGCAGAGAATTGGTGGAGCGAGCCTTGATCTCGATGGTGGGTCCTCTCTTCTTGCTCCCAGCCCCATGCCAGATGGTGCCACAGGAATGACGATCAGCGTCTGGGTAAACCCAGATGCTTCGGGACAATTTGAAGGTATTTATGTAGGTCGCGAAAATCCTGGGAATTGGGGGGTCAATATCCAGGGTACCCAAGCCGATGTTCGCTTCGCCAAGCTAGATGGCGGCAGTGAAGGGGTCGATACAGACGCGGACTCTGTAACTCCTGATGGCGGGTGGTATCACATCGTATTGACATGGGCTAGCACGGGCGATGCAAGTTTTGGTGCGGTCTATTTAAATGGTGTGCAGGTTAAGACGACTACGGCCGCCCGTTCAGATTTTACTCAGCCGACCCAAGGCTTTTTCATCGGTGATGACCCGTGTTGTCCAGGGCGTGAATTTGATGGTCAGATCGACGATCTTGCGGTGTTTTCTCGGGCGCTTTCTAGTGAGGAAATTGCAAATGTGTATGCGGGAGGCCAGCGAGGGGATAGTATTCTTGAGACGCTTTCTCCCCCTGCATTTTTCGCGCCAGAGCTTGCGGGGGTGACGATTGACTCTGAGAGTGGGAACGTTTCGTTTCAATTTGAGACTCTTTCGGACGTGGGATATCGTATCTATAGCTCACCTGATCTCATCAATTGGAATCTTATCCAGACTATCTATGGTGACGGCAATGTGTTTGATTTTTCGCACATGATAGATTCGGAAGCCCAATTCTACCGTATCGAGTGATTGGATGAAAAAAGAAATCCGCACTATTAGTGAAATAGTTTTGTATTTCGAATAAAGACTGCGGCTGTCTCTACTGCCTCCCTTATACCTATAGCTATGAAGCAAAAAAAACTCCCTCTCGCCATTGCTCTCGGTGTTGCCGCACTCTTCGTCTATAAGATGCAGCTTCCTGAGAACGGCCGTTCTGAAATATCTAGTGTTCCGACCGGAGCGGGTGATTTTTTGAATATTGATCCAGAGAAACCCGGTATTCTGGGTTCCGAGAAATTTTCGGCAACGCCAAATCCTCATGGTTATTCGCCTGAGCTACTCGCTGTGGCGGAGCGGCTCACTGCGGATACAATCGAGCTGCGCCGCTTGCCTTGGATGACTTCTCTTGATGAAGAAATTACTTTAGAACTCGGGGTGCCTGGAAGCCAGGCTCAGCTGAAAAAGCGCTCTTATCGTAGCAAGAATTTTCAGGTGGTGCTCGAGAGTGAGGATGGGAGTTTTTCTAAGGTTGAGTCAGGTCCAGTTCGTACCTACATTGGTCGCGTATCGGATCGCCAGGATGCGACGATCACGGCTCATATTGGCGCCGATGGTATTCGCGGTCGGATTGCTGATTTAGTCCAAGGAGGTATCTCGATTGATCCACTCACAGATGAAGAGGCTCGTGTGCTGGGCGACACGGTCCCGGGGAGCGGGAGGCTTCATGCGTTCCATGTTCCTCGTGCGCTTAGTTTGGCAGAGACGGGTCTTGATTTTGATTATATGGATGAAGATGGGAATTTGGTTTCCGCTCTTGGTGAGGATGGAGTTGTGGGTGCTGGAACTAATGGGAATCCGGCACCTCGGATTCTTGAAAATGTATGTGTCCGGGAAGCTGAACTTGGGATTGATGTGACGAATCGCTTTTATCGTGAGCGTGGCTCAAGTTCGGTGGATACGACGAAGGCGCTTATGGAATCTTGGATGGTGAATGAAATTGCCGTTTTTGAGCGTGATGCGCTTATCAGGCACGTTCTTGGGACTCTCATCATTCGAACTAATCAATCTACGGATCCTTACGTGGATAGTGGAAGTAGCAGTCCTACGCTGGAGCGCACCCGCTCGATTTGGAATACTTCAGGATTTCCGCAGAATCTTGCTGACGCTGCAATTTTCCAGAATGGTGGCTCTCAGCCAGCATCATCTCCTGCAGTTAGCCGGCATGATCTCGCGATTACTGTGATGCAGCGCTCGATTGGAGTCACCGGACTCGCTTACGTTGGGCAGGTAGGTAGAGGAAGTCGTTATGGAATCGTTACGGCTCGGCAAGGTCTCGGATTCTGGCGCAATGGAGGGCAGCATGAATTAGGGCATATCTGGAGTCTTCGGCACGGGGATGGCTGTAATCAGGAGCCATGGATAAACGGCAATACAAGCACCGGCGTCATCTGCGGATCATCACAAGTCCGAGCAAATTCTGTTGAAGTGGATAGAATCCAAGCTCACGCGGATTCGCGCCCGGATGGAGTCTTACCTGATACTGAGCCTTCCGGGCCATATCCTCCATATTGCCGAATTGATCGCCTGGTAGCGACCATCGGGCAAGATAATATGCTTGATGTTCTCGGGAATGATCATGATGTGAATAATGATAATTTTTTCATTGGAGAGCTGCGGGTGGGTAATAATCGAGTAAGCCAGTCCACTCCCACTGAACTCCTGACGCCATCGGGTGGTACTATCATCCGCTCTATTGGAACTGGCCCGAACGGGCGCGACCAAGTAACCTACACTCCACCACTAGATCCAATCCCGGGCACTTCAGATGGATTCTTTTATCTTGTGGAAGACCTTACTGGCCAGCGCAATTGGGGATTCGTTGAAGTGACTCCGAGTGATGGCACGCTCTTTGAAGAGCACTTCAATTATGTTGCAGGAGATCTTAGTGGAAATGAAAATGCCGGAGATTCTTGGGATGGAGAGGGTGGTATGGTGGGGACTAACGAACTGGCGATAAGCAGCTTTCCCGATTTTGAATTCAGGGGACGTAGTGTTGTGATTCAAGGTTCGAGTCGGCAGAATATTTCTGTTCCAGGAATCCCTAGTTTTGCTGGAGAAGGAAGTACGCTTTATGTAAGCTTTGTTCAGAAGCTTAATACTAATGATTCGGGCGAGCCTACTCGTATTGTCGAATTTTGGAATGGGGGGGCATTCGAGGACAGGCGTAGCTTTTCATTCGGGACCTTTACGTCGAGTGTCCCCAATTCCCCTCGCTATGGTATTTTCGTTCAAAGCGGTGATCAGAATATCCCTGGGGAAGTGGGATCTATTACTGATGATGCTCGTCTCGTAGTGCTCAAGATTGAGTACGGCGCAAATGGCAATGACGAGATTAGTGCTTTCATGGATCCCGGTGAAACGGAGCCGACGACTGCTACCACATCAGTATCTGCTCAAGACCTTACTTTCAATCGCATTGGCTTTGGTTCATTCCAGGGTGGTAGCCAGGTTATCGATGAGATTCGGATTGGTAGCACTTATGAGGCTGTGGCTCCGGTTGGTTTTCCTGATGCGGCATTTCTAGTGGAGGATTTCGATCATTCAGCTGGTAGTCTTATCGGAAGGCCGGTTCCTGGAATCGGGGCTTGGGAGGGAGTTACTGGAGATGGAGAAGAAAACGAAGTCACTTCTGGAAGCTTGGAGCCTGCGGTTCCTGCTGGGCTCATTAGGGTGGGCGGAAAGTTTGAGCAGATGGCTAAAGGTCGAGTTCGTCTCGAGCTTCCAGGTGGTCTTGCTGGGGGAGAGGACTTGACGACGCTTTACGTCGGTTTTTCTCAGCAATTGCGTAATATCCAAGGCACACCCACGCAGCTTGTAGAGTTTTACAATGGCCCGATTAATGGTGAGGGGGATGCCCGGGCGTTTGCCTTTGGCACTTTTGTTGGCTCTTTGTTGGGTGCGCCGGATTATGGTTTGTTCATTGAAGCTGAGGATCAGGAAGTTGCGTACGATGCAGGTGATGCGGATCTAGAGCCGCATTTTATCGTGATGAAAATTGATTACGGCGTAGACGATGCAGACAGCATTAGTCTTTACTATGATCCCGCTACTGGGGAGGAGCCGTTTGTGCCTACGAGTGTTTTGAGTGCGAATGATCTTTCATTTGTTCAGCTTGCGGTTGCTTGTTTTCAAGATGGAAGTCAGATCATTGATAATCTCCGAATTGGCCCTAGTTACAGATCTGTCGTTCCTACGGAGATGATCATTGATCCGGATATGGATGGGGATGGTCTTCCTGATGCTTTTGAGGAAAGGCACTACGGGGGTAGGGTAAATACCGATGGTACGGATGATCTCGATAAGGATGGTCAAAATGACAGTGCTGAATTCATTGCCGGCACTGATCCCACGGATAATAGTTCTCTATTCGGCTTCGCTACGAATGGAATCGAGATCATCTCCTCTACTGAAGTGATTCTCAGTTGGTTTTCTGTGATCGATAAGGAGTATACGGTCTGGAGCACAAGTTCGTTTGAGGAGGATAGTTGGGAGCAGATTGCTGGGCCGATTACGGCAAGTGGTCCGTTTACTGATGCTACTGTGCCTTTGTCGGACTCCCGGAAGTTTTACCAGATTCGGGTGAGCGATTAGGTGTAATGGGGGAAGTCGTGAATATTGCCTTTGAAGCTATTTACTTAGCTTCAAAGGCTTTTTCTTGGGGGAAGGAAAGCGTTGGAGAAAATAAGCCCGGATACGAGGGCGACAAATGCGATGAGTGCTAATCCTGCGCTGTCTGCGGGGAGGGCGTTATTTCCGTCTACCCACTGCTTTAGGATTCTGTAGACTTTACTTCCTGGGACGAGGACGAAGAGGCCGTGGATGATGAGGATGGTGCCGGGACCTCGGGTGATACGAGCGAAGAGATTGCTTGCAAGGCCGATGGCGAAGGCTCCTAGGAACATCCCTGCATTGATGCTGATGTAGCTTTCACCTAGTTTGGCGGCGCCAAAGGCAATGAAGCTTGCGAGAACTCCCCAAGGTAGCTTGGGGCGAGGGATATCGAAGGCTATACCGAGAGAAAGAGAGAAGATGACGAGAGTAGGCCAGACTCGCCAGGTGGGGAGTTCGATGTGGGGGGTGATGAGGGCTTCTCCTACGAGTGGGGAGAGGGCTCCTGCTGCGGCCACGCCTGTAAGGGTGCCGAAGAGGAGTTTGAGAAGAATCATCACTGCGTCTACAAGCCTAGAGCAGCCGGAGATGAGGTGGCCGCTAGATATTTCAGAGAGTGCAAGGGTGAGGCCGAGTCCGGGGATGAAGATAATCAACGAAGCGAGGATGACGAGGGTGGGATTGCATTCGGGGACGATGGTGCCTATTAGGCTGGCGGTAAGACCGGCCAAAAACGCGGCAAGGATCATGGACATCTGCTGCCAGCTCGGGCGTCGATCGGTGAATGTGGTGACTAGGCAGAGGAGGAGTGCAATTGGGGCCGCAAATAGGCTATTGAGTGGATTGGGGGATAGTAGCATCGAAAAGGTGCCTCCGATGAGGAACCAAGCTAGAGCATTCCAGAGGATCGAGTAGTTCGGCGGGGAGGCGGTGATTAGCTTGAGGGCGGCGAGTCCCTTTGCTGGGTCTGCGGTGCCGGTTTCCATGGATTCGACGAGTCGGTCGATTTCCCAGAGTTTTCCGAGGTTTTGGCCTCCGGGTTTGACCCGTTCGATGTGGATGAATTGATCGCATTCGTCTTCTTCCCAGAAGGCGAAGGTGAAAATGGTGGGGGTGACAAGGAAGCTGCCGTGAAGCCCGAGCATTTTAGTCACGTTGAGAAGGTGGCGTTCGATGCGGTCGCTATTGGCTCCGCATTTGTGCAGTGCGTTTCCTAGCTTGATTACGAAGCGGGTTCGCAGGCGATAATCGGGAGGTTTAGTCTGCATTGAGAAGTTAGTGAATTGTGTTGTGGAGGGGTGCGAGATCTCTGTTGAGGCTATTCCTGCAAAATGAAATGGTAGGCAAGAGGTGGATTTTCGGTAGCCAGGGGGTGGATTTTCGCGATGCTCGGGGTTCTATGTCTCCGGAAGATCAGCTTGCCGTGCTTACGCGCGGGACGGCTCAGGTGCTCAGTGAAAAAGAGCTGCTTGAGAAATTGAAACTTGGGCGTCCGCTCCGGGCGAAGCTTGGGGTGGATCCGACTGCTCCGGATTTGCATTTGGGGCATACGGTGGTGCTGGAGAAATTGCGTCAGTTCCAGGAGCTTGGGCATCAGGCGGTGCTGATTATTGGGGATTTCACGGCGCAGATAGGGGATCCTTCGGGGCGTTCGAAGACGCGGCCGCCGCTGGAGCGGGAGGAAATTTTGGCGAATGCGGAGACGTACACGGCGCAGGCGTTTAAGATTTTGGATAAGGGGAAGACGGAGGTGGTGTTTAATGGGGAGTGGTTCAATAAGATGTCGTTTGTGGATGTGATTCGGCTGAATTCGAAGGTGACGATGCAGCAGATGCTTCAGCGGGAGGATTTTAAGAATCGTATTGCGAAGAATCAGGAGGTGCGACTTCACGAGATTCAGTATCCGATTGTGCAGGGTTGGGATTCAGTGGAAGTGCGGGCGGATGTGGAGATGGGGGGGACGGATCAGCTTTTTAATATTCTGGTGGGGCGTGATTTGCAGAAGGAGCAGGGGCAGCCGGGACAGGTGGTGATGACGTTGCCGATTCTTGAGGGCTTGGATGGGGTGCAGAAGATGAGTAAGAGCTTGGATAATTACGTGGGCGTGGCGGAGGAGCCGGGTGAGATGTACGGGAAGCTTATGAGTATTTCGGATGCGCTGATGGGGCGTTACTACACGTTGCTTTTGGGTGAGGCGATGGATGAGGGGGCGCATCCGATGGAGCTGAAGAAGTCGCTGGCGGAGCGGGTGGTCTCTCGCTATCACGATGAGGCTACGGGGGCTGCGGCGCGTGCGGATTGGGATACGCGGTTTTCCAAGAAGGATTTGAGTGCGGCGGATTTGCCGGCTTGCGATCTTGGGCAGGAGCGCCGGGTGATTGCTTCGGCTGCGCTGGGCTACGCGGCGGTGGGTGAGAAGAGATCGAATGGAGATATTCGTCGGCTGGTGCAGCAGGGAAGTGTGCAATTGGATGGGGAGAAGCTTTCGGATCCAAAGGCCGAGCTTCCGGCGGATGTAAGTGGGAAGGTGCTCAGGCTTGATAAGAAAAGGAGTGTGCGTCTTGTCTGATTTCGCACAGCTTGAGGCGCGGATTGCGCAGGCGATGGGCATTGTGCGCGAGGTGCGTGGGGCGACGCCTTTGGAAATGGTGGGGGTGCCAGGGCGTGAGCTGCATTTGAAGGTGGAGGCGGTGCCGCCGATTTATGCTTATAAGTGGCGGGGGGCGTTTACTAAGATGAGTGCGCTTTCGGAGGAGGAGCGGGCACGTGGGGTGGTGGCGGCTTCGGCTGGGAATCACGCGCAGGGTGTGGCAATGGCGGCGGCAAAATTGGGGATGCGGGCGAAGATCTTTATGCCTCTTACGACGCCGCTGATGAAGCAGTGTGCGGTGCGTCGGCTGGGCGGGGATTTGGTGGAGGTGGTTTTACTGGGCGATACGTTTAATGAGGCGGCGGCTGCGGCGGCGGAGTGTGTGGAGATGGAGGGGCTTGTGAGGCTGCATCCTTATGATGATCTGGATGTGATTGCGGGGCAGGGGACGCTGGGGGTGGAAATTGCGGATGTGCTAGGGGGAGATGCGCCGGATACGGTGTTTCTTCAGATTGGTGGTGGGGGGATGGCGGCTGGGGTGGGGTGCTGGCTTAAGAAGATT
This sequence comes from uncultured Verrucomicrobiales bacterium, assembly GCA_937922595.1. Lineage (GTDB taxonomy): Bacteria > Verrucomicrobiota > Verrucomicrobiia > Verrucomicrobiales > DEV007 > CALAIY01. The sequence continues at coordinate 13,483 of CALAIY010000156.1, forward strand.
TATCCGGGTGTGCGGGTGGTGGGGGTGGAGGGGGAGAATCAGGCGTCGATGAAGGCGGCGGTGGAGGCGGGGGCACCGACAGATCTTTCTTATGTGGATGTTTTTTGCGATGGTACGGCGGTGTCGCGGGCGGGTGATGTGACGTATCCTTTGTGCCGAGATTTAATTGATGAATTCGTGACGGTGACGAATGCTGAGGTGTGTGCGGCGATCCGATTTTTGTGGGATCAGAAGCGGATCGTGACGGAGCCGGCGGGTGCAATGGGGGTGGCGGCTTGGATGGCGGCGGGTGATGGTGGCGGGGCGCGGAGTGTGGCGGTGCTGTGTGGGGCGAATATGGATTTTCAGCAGTTTCGGACGCTTTCGAGGCAGGCTGGGCTTGCGGGGCGGGAGCGGCGGTTTTTCCGATTCACAATTCCGGAGGCGGATGGGGCGTTGCATGGATTGCTTACGCTGGTGCGGGAACGGGTGGATATTGTGGAATTTTTATATGGGAAAGCGGATCGGGAGGTGGCACATCCGGTGTTGGGGATTGAGGCGAAGTCGGGTGTGTTGACTGATTTTTGCTTGGAATTGGCGGGAGCCGGGATTTCTTTTGAGGATGTGACGGGGCAGGCGGATGTGGAGTTTCGCTTGATTCCTTATAATACGGAGTTGTTTTCTTTGCCGTATTTCGTGCGGGTGGAATTCCTGGAGCGTGCGGGGGCGCTGGCGGATTTCATGGAGCAGATTTCGCGGTTTGCGGGGATTTGCTATTTTAGCTATGTGAGTTCGGGCGAGCGTGTGGGGCGGGCACTATTGGGGTTTGAATTCCGCGATGAGGGGTCTCGCGCGGAGTTTTTACAGACGATGGCGGATGGGGTGCCGGGAATCCGGAATGTGGAGCCGGTGCCGTCGAGTGTGGTTGCGCGAATTTTTTAGGAATCGCTTTAGAGTTGAGGTGCTTGTGCTCGAATAACGATTTTGATTGGGGGGGCGCTAGCTGTTTTCTAGGACGACAATTTTTCCGCTGCGGATGCGGTAATTGAGTGCGTGGAGCTGTAGGGGCTGGTGGCGGTCGCGGGCGGTTTTTAGGAAGGGGAGTGATTGGAGGATTTGAACTTGCTGGAGGGCGTGGAGTTCTGCGAGGCGATCGCAACGATCGTCGATGTCGGCGATGGCATTGAGTTCGGTGGTGTGGGTTTCCGCGAGAGCGGTGATGGGTGCTATCCAGGTAGCGATGGGATCGTGTAGGGGCGTGCGATCGTAGGCGGCTCGAACGCCGCCACATTTGTGGTGGCCGCAGATGATGATGTGCTCAACTTTGAGGACTTCGATGGCGTATTGGATGACGCTAAGGCAATTCGGATCTTGGGGATCGACGCGGTTGGCGACGTTGCGGTGGACGAAGAGATCGCCGGCTTGGAGGCCGAGGAGTTGCTCGGCGGGGGCGCGAGAATCGGCGCAGCCGATCCAGAGAATTTTGGGGGCTTGGCCTGCGGCGAGGGTATCGAAGAAGCTGGGGTTTTCAGCGTTTTTTTCTGTGATCCAGCGGCGGTTGTTGGCGAGGAGTCCTTCTATCATGGGCGTTTTAAAAGGACACAGCTCTTAGAGCGATCAACAATAAACCCTCGAAATTCGTTGTAGTGTGTGTTTTTAGAAAAATTAGGAGGAGAGTGCGATGCCGGGTTCGGAGCGTGCGATGATGGTGGTGGCGAGCTCGAGAATTTCATCGAGTTCGTAGGGTTTTTGCATGAAGGCGTCGGGGCTGGCTCCGGCTTCTTTGGTGAAGGCTACGGGATCGACGAGGTAGCCGCTTGCGATGATGACAGGGACTTCGGGATAGAGGCGGCGGAGCTCGCGGAGGGTCTCTTTGCCAGAGAGTACTGGCATGGTGAGATCAAGGATGATGATATCGACGTGGCCGCTGGTGCTGGTGCCGGGGGCGTGCAGAGAGGCGAGGAAATCGAGGGCGATGCGGCCATTTTCTGCAGAGGATACTTTGAAGCCGCTATTGCGGAAGAGGCCTTCGGCAACGGCGCGGACGACGGCTTCATCATCGACGACGAGGACGTGCTTGGAGCGCTGGGGTGTGGTGGCGGAGGAGGGGGTGCGCTCGCGAAGGGTGCGTCGGTGGGTGGGGGGAGGTAGTAGGGTGGTGTTGCTCTTAGGTTTTACATCGAGGCCATTGAGTGTGCCGGTGAAGCGTGGAAGGTAGATGTGGAAGCTGGTGCCGGTGGTGGCGCTGGATTCACAGGTGATCCAGCCGCCGTGCTGCTCGATGATGCCGTAGGACATGGCGAGTCCGAGGCCGGTGCCTTTCCCTTGCTCTTTGGTGGTGAAGAAGGGCTCGAAGATGGTGGCGAGGTGTTCGGGGGCGATGCCGGTGCCGGTGTCTTTTACGATGAGTTCGATGCAGTTTTCGCCGGGTTTTGCGGGGCTGCGGCGAGCGGTGGGATTGTTCCGAGCTTCGATGGTGATGATTCCGCCTTCTGGCATGGCGTCTTTGGCGTTTACGCACATGTTGAGCAGGACTTGCTCAAGGTGAGTGGAATCGAGATTGGTGATCCAGAGCTTAGGATCGATAATGGTTTTTACTTCAATTTTGGCGTCGAAGGAGTGGCGGACGAGTGCTTGGAGGCGGCGGATGACGTCGCTAGAATTGCCTGGCTTGAGATGGAGGCTACTTTGGCGGGAGAATCCAAGGAGGCTTTGAACGAGCTCTGCGGCTCGGCGTGCGGCGCTTTCGGCGGTTTCTAGAAGGTGCTCGCTTTCTGAGAGGGGTTTGTCGCGGTTTTTCCGGGCGACGCCGAGGCTGCCGGTGACGCCGGTGAGGAGATTATTGAAATCGTGGGCGATGCCTCCGGCGAGGCGGCCTACGGCTTCCATTTTTTGGGCTTGGACGAGTGATTTTTCGAGCTGTCGCTGCCGGGTGAGGTCGCGGAAAACCCAGACGCGGCCAAGGATTTCTTTGGCGTCGGAGGAGGCGTCAAGAGTGTCGATTGATGTGGTGTGCTGCGCGGGGTCTTTTGGGGTGAAGACTGGGGCGGTGAATGCGGAGACTTCGGTGGTGGGGCCGGAGAGGAGTTCCCATTCGGTGGTCTCGTGCTCATCGGCACCGGTGAGAGATTTTTGCCAGTAGTCTATGAAAAGGGCGGAATTCTCCATTTTTTTGGAGAGTGCTTCCTGGAGTTCTGTAGCGTCGAGATCGAGTGGGCGGTTTTTAAGCTCGAAGATTCGGGTGAAGCTTGGGTTTGCTTCAAGGGGCTTGCCTTTGGGATCAACGACGAGGATGCCGTCATCGACGGAGCGGTAGATGTCGCGAAGCCGGGCGCTTATTTGGGCTTCGGCGAGTTTCGCGGCGCGGAGTTTTTCGGCGGTGTCGGTGAGTTTTCGAGCGTTTTTTCGGATGGCGACGGTGCGGAAGGCGACTTGGCGGCGGAGGGTGAAGACCCAAAGGAATAGTGCGGATGTAAGGATTGCGCAGCTGGCTAGAATCCAGGCGACGGATTTGAACCAGGCAAAATGATCTTGGCGAGGAATTCGTGAGGTCGCTGTGATATCATCGAGCGAATTGATGATGAGGGTGGGAAGCTCTTCTCCGAGCTGTGGGTGCTTGAGAGTGCCAGTGAGATTTGCGGTGAGGATTTCGTCGGGCTTGAGTCCTTTGCGCTGAGTCTCAGTGATTTTGACGATTGCTCTCAAGGACGGCGGCTGATGAGGGGCGGAGGCGAGGAGTAGCTCTCGTGGGTCCTCTGGTTTTCGATCATGAACGATGTAAGCAGAGGTCTCGATTTGCATTCGATTTGCTATCTTTGCGATTTGATCGAGCTCTATTTTTTTTGGTGGTGGTACTCTTTTTCTGCGAAGGCGGGTGATTTGCTTCGTAGCGATTGCGAGGCGATCGTCGTCGGTATTTATGAAGCCTTCGATATGGAGGTAGTCGCCACGTCTGATTTTGTGCCAGGGCTTTGGCATTTGAACTTCAATGGCAGAATCACCGTCGCCTATGGTGAGAAGGCCTCGTTCTGAGCGTGTGATGGCTACGCCAGAGGTCGAGATATATTCGTGATCGGAGTGCTTGGCGGCTGATTCGGGAGCGGTGATGTCCCCAATTTCATAGTGAGTGGCTGGGCGAAGCGGTGAAGGTGAGGGTGCTACGATTGAGAATGTATGATCGGAGCTGGCGAAGAGAAGAAAGTATTCGTGATCCGACCATTTTTCTTTGATCTGGCTTTTGAGGATTCCGTTTACTAAAATAGTGGCACCGAGGAGTTCGGAGGGATCATATCGATCAAAGTCGCGGGGTATGGCGGTGCGAATGAGCAGGCCGTCTGATAAGCCGTCTAAGTATGTATGTCCGTGTGCCTGGTAGGTTGAGTTTACTGTTACCTCGATGCTTACTGCTGAGCTGTCGTGCTGGAATGAGTCGTAGTTTTCGAGCTTGATGAGTGTGCCGGGGGGAGTTCGATGGAGGCGTTTTTTGGATGATCTGATGATTTTTCTTGCGGTGACAATTGGCATCATGTCGCCGGGGCTGGTGTGACCCTGAATACGGATGCGTTCTCCTTGCTCAAGGCCATGGGGTGCGAAGCGCCAGTCGATTTTTACGAAAATACTTCCGGTGGGGTCGCTTGCGTAAATTATGTTCCATTCAGCGTCGACGAAGTGAATGACTGCTTCGAGATCGACAGGGAGCTGAGGGATGGTCTCGCCTTGATCTTCGAGGTAGAGTCGGCGGATAGCTGCGATTGAGCCTATATTCTCGTGATTTTGCTCTATTTCGGATCCATTGCTAGAGCAGTGGAGAGTGATCCAGATTCCAGCCAGGAGCGCAAGCCGTGAAAGTGCTTGGGTAGTCTTGGGGAGGAAACGTGAGAGATCGGGCACTGTGTATTGTGGATGAGTCGCACACAATTATAGGCTTAGAATTTGTAAAAACAATAATTTTCATAAACATGAAGCTGTATGATTGTTTTGGTGCCCGCAAGGTGGCGATTTTCTCCTTTGGCTTTAAAGGATTTTCGCGCGGGAAAGGTCTTGGGTGTCGACGATGCCAACGACGGTTCCGTCTGAGTCGATGACGATGAGGTCGTCCACGCGTTTTTCCTCGAGAGTGCGGAGGAGGTCGGCGCCGAGCTTATCTGCGGAGATGGAGACGGGATTTTGGGTCATCAGCTCGGAGACTGGGCGTTCGGCGAGGGTGGCGACATCGCTGCCTTGGAAAGCGCGGGTGAAATCGCCTTGGGTGAAGATTCCGAGAAGGTTGTTTTCTGGGGAGACGATGATGGCGGCGCCGGCGCGGGCTTTTCCCATGGTGGCAAGGGCGTCTCCGACGGTGGTCTCGGGTGAGACGGTGGCGAGGGCGCTGCCGGTGCGCATGACATCAGCAACGGTGGTGAGAAGTGCGCGTCCGAGTGAGCCTCCGGGGTGGAGCTGAGCGAAATCGGCTTCGCGGAAACCGCGGGCTTCGAGGAGTGCCATGGCGAGGGCATCGCCGAGGGCGAGCATGACGGTGGTAGAGGAAGTGGGGGCGAGGCCGAGTGGGCAAGCTTCGCGGGATACGTGGGTATCGAGGGTGATATCGGCGTGGTGGGCGAGTGAGGAAGTGGCGTTTCCCGTGAGGGCGATGAGGCTGCCTGCGCGGCGGCGGATGTGCGGGAGGAGATCGAGGACTTCGCGAGTCTCGCCACTTTGGCTGAGAGCGATCACGGCGTCGCCTGTGGAGAGGATTCCGAGGTCGCCATGGAGAGCGTTTTGCGCGTGGAGGACGACGCTGGTGGAGCCGGTGCTATTGAGCGTGGCGGCGAGCTTGTGTCCGATATTGCCTGATTTTCCGATTCCTACGACAACGAGTTTTCGCCCTGCGGCGAGGGTCGCTTCGAGGGCTTCGACGGCATTGCCGAATTCTGTGCCCACTCGGTCGTGGAGTCGCTGAAGCTCGGCAATTTCGGTGGCGATCGTTGCTTGGCCGTTTGCGATGTGGTGTTCGGTCTTATCCGGACTTTCTTTAGGCGTGGTCTCCATTTAGGGAATGAGTTCTGAACGATTAAGTGTCCGAATCCGATCCCCTAGCTAGCACCCCGCTCCCGACCGCGCAATCCGGAGCCGGTGATGTGCCGCCAGCAGTCGCCTGCGTCTGCCTGGATTTTCTCAAGCGGGATATGCTTCATGTCTACCGTCAGATTGATGGGCTCACGCTCTATCGGCCAGGCATCTTGGCACGGAAGCGCGAAAATGAAGGCCGCTTTCCATTTCCTAAAAAACGCATTTGGACGCTCAAGCGCGCACCCTCAATCGTACGAGAAGCGCGCCGATTTTGGGCGAAATCGGTAAAAAACGCACCTGTTCAGATTGGTGCGGATGAAGTGAAAGACCTCATTTATGGCACGCTGCATTTTGATGCTCGTGTCGTGCATGTCTATTTTGGGCATGTCGCGGTCCAGCTTCTTCCTTTTATTCGAGCCTGTCCGCGTCCGGTAATCGTCTCTTTTCATGGAGCCGACGCCGGTGTGGATTCTGGAAAGCCTGCGCATCGTGCTGCGCTCTTGGAGGTTCTTCAGCGGGCTACGTTGGTTCTCGCCCGATCGGAAGCATTGCTTGGAGATCTTGCTGCCCTCGGCTGCCCTCCAGGTAAACTCCGTTTACATCGTACCGGAATTCCGCTCGGTTCGTGGCCGTTTACCGAACGTCAGCCGCCGGCTCACGACGGCGAATGGCGGTTTCTCCAGGCCTGCCGACTCGTCGAGAAAAAAGGCCTTTCGACCTCACTCGAAGCCTTCGCCGCAATCCTCAAAGAGCGTCCCGCGGCCCGCCTCACAATTGCTGGAGATGGCCCGCTTCTCGAAAGCCTTCGTGCTCAGGTCGCGAGCCTTGGAATATGTGAACGCGTCAAATTTCCGGGTTTTCTCGATCAGGACGCCCTCCGCAAAGAAGTACTCGCCAGCCATGTATTTATCCATCCGAGTATCACCGGAGCGGACGGCAATCGCGAAGGCGTCCCCAATGCAATGCTCGAAGCCATGGCCACCGGCACCCCTGTCCTTGCTACGCGGCATGGCGGAATTCCGGAAGCTGTGACCGAAGGCGAATCCGGATTTCTCGTCGCAGAGGGAGATGGCTCATCCCTCGCGGCTAGAGCCCTCGAGCTCACATCGAATCCCGATCTCTACAGAAAAATGGCCAAAGCCGCCCATCAGGAAGTCACTTCGAAATTCGAACAAACCACTCAATGCAATCGACTCGAAAGTCTATATGACGAATCAGTGGAGAAAACGCAATGATGGGCATTGAAATTATGGAAATTATATAATAGAATGAGGCGTCCTCCCCCTTTTTTTGATGCTCACGACCTTCCGACTCTTCTCCACCTTCTTTCTCGGTCTTGCGACCTTTCCTGCATCAGCTGTCATCATCGACATCAGCTACGAATACGACACGAGCGGTTTCTTCAGCGAAAATACTCGTGACGGCAGCGCTGCTCGAGCGACTATGGAAGCCGCCGCCGAGTTTTATTCGGATATCCTTACAGATTCCCTTGCCCCCATCGAATCGAATCTCAGCGCCAACAACAACTACGAAGTCGATTTCACCCATCCATCAGGTTTCAACCGCGTTGTAATTCCCTTTCTTCAACTTCCTGCTGATACCATTCGCGTCTACGTTGGCTCTCGTAATCTCGGTAGCACGCTGGGCTTGGCTAGCATCGGAAATACCAACGTCTCTGGTGATCCGAATACGAATTTTGTAAATACCGCCACACTTCGTGGACAAAACTTCGGCACCGAAAGCGATCCCCGAGCGGAGATCGCTCCTTGGGGCGGCTACATTACATTCAATAACCGTACCGATGGTCTACGAGGCTTCTGGAACTACGATCACTCCGCACCTCCGGGATTTAACAACGACCTCTATTCCACGGCCATTCACGAAATTGGTCACATTCTTGGTGTAGGCACTTCCGATTCCTATCACTCCTTCATTCCCGATGGCACCACTGCCTTCACTGGCCCGCGCACCACATTTTTCAATGATGGTGAGCCCCTTGAACTCACCGGAGATCTCGATCACGTAGGCGACACCGATCTCGAGACTGATCCTCATCCCCACACCGATGGCGCCGATGAGCAGGTATCAGCCTTCCTTGCCAATCGTCCCATCCGCACGCGCCACGAACTCACCCTGCTCGACGCTGCCATCCTTGATGATATCGGCTGGGACGTGAATTACCTCGTCGCTGTCCCCGAGCCCTCTGCGGGCCTTCTCTCCCTCTCCGCGCTCGCACTGCTCGCCATGCGCCGCCGCCGCGGGTAACATTGCGCGCTTTGCGACCCGGAAGACCGGCTCCATTACTTTTTTCACACTCTTATTGGTCGGCTCCGCCTAAAACGCCCCTTTCAGCTTCCGCATCTTACGCCCGCTAAATCAAAGAAAGTATGATGTGGGAAAAAGTCCCAAGCGTTCAAGAATCTTTCGCCAATGGAAATCCTTAAGCGCTTCTCACCTTAGGTGGTCTCAAGCTAATTTCATATCTCCTACTAAGGATGAGATATGAAATTAATAACGAAGAAAATCTCACTAAATGGAAAATGAGAATCTTTTCAGAAATTACAAGTCCAGTAGGGGCAATCTCAACCCTAAAACTGCTCTTCAAAAAACAAAGAGCGTTTCCTGTACTGTATAGTTAGCCTATTCGATATCGGGGCTTTGATATGTTTTCTGAATTTCAGTCCGTAAAATTTTCACGGAAAACACAGGGCAAGCCTGAGGCTCGATTGCGCTCATCGTCCAAATAATCCTTCGGTTTTCATTTTTGGTACTATGATGACATCACCGGCAAAAAGCGGAAATTCAGGAAGAGGTGCGTTGCTGATTTTGCTCAAATTTTGAGTAAAGACCTTCCCTTCACGAAGGATAATGACCGAACGAAAGCTTCCGTAATCCGTTTTGTTGCCTGCGCTCGCAATGGCCTCAAATAAGGTGATTCCCTTACGAAATGGAATTGCTACCGGCTTATTTACTTCGCCGGTGATGACAAGGTGGGTTTT
>CALAIY010000157.1 GCA_937922595.1 uncultured Verrucomicrobiales bacterium
GCTCGGTCATTCCTTCGACCGATTCAACTTCACCAGGCCCAAGACGATGGGTGAGCCGGATATCCAATTGAAGCGGTTGGTGCGCATCCCGCTTGAGCGTGTAGACCCATTGCTCCGACTCGTCCGCTCTCACTTCGAGCACATCTCCAGAACGCCAGTCCACAGCAGCTTCGAAATTGATTCGATTGAAGTGGTAAACCTGCGAGAGCCCTGTCACAAACGGAGAGCCCTCAACAGAGATCACCGCCTTTCCCGAATCCTCTCGAAAACCTGATTCCCAGCAGATCCAGGAAGCCTGACAACGCATTATATGAACCAGCGCGATCACGACGAGGACCGTTTGCGTCCGAAGTGGTATCGCCCTACCATTGGCCCAATGGAGACGTTTTACCCCAGGGCGTTTCGGGGTGGGTATTCGCTCACGCTGGATCTCGTTCCGAAACATTGCACTGACACTACGGCGGATACTCTGCTGAACCAACTCCATCTCGCTACCCGTTGAGCGATCAGAACAGGGAGGGTTCGTCTAGCATGGGCGAAATTGGACGGCTCATTCGACAAGCCGGTCGTCAGGCATTGGAGACGGTCGTCGATGAGCGTGAGATCTCAGGCTATCGGCTTACGGGCGTCCTCGGCGTCGGTGGCATGGGAGCCACGGTCTATCTGGGCGAGTCGGCGACCGAAAGGCCTGCCACTGTCGCAATCAAGCTTCTGCCAGAGTCTTTCGCTGCCGATCCCGCTACCCTGCGACGTTTCCGACGTGAGGAAGCGATCATGAAGCGGATCAGTCACCCCCACATTGTTCGCATGTGGCAATTCGGTGAAGATTCGGGACAGCACTTCATCATCATGGAACACGTCGCAGGCGGCTCACTCGCGACACGCCTCGCTCGTGGCCACATCTACTCCATTGAAGAATCGATCACTCTTGCTCTCGGCTTGTGTCGTGCGCTGACAGAGTTGCACACCCACGAAATCACGCATCGTGACATCAAGCCGGGAAACATTCTTCTCACTGAAAATGGAACGCCGAAGCTAGCTGACTTCGGTCTCGCCCAATTTGTAGACCCTAGCTCGCTGAACAACCCACTCACTCGAACCGGCGAAACACTCGGAACCATGGCCTACATGCCTCCCGAGCAACTCGACACCGCCAAACACGCGGACGCGCGCTCTGACATCTACAGTCTTGGGCTCGTACTCTATCAATTGCTCACCGGCATACTCCCTCGTGGGAATGTTCGCCCACCATCAGAATCGAACGCCGCATTGGCTCCCTACGATGCGGTCGTCATGCGAGCGATTGAAGCAGAGCCTACCCACCGTTTCCCTAGTGCTGAAGCCTTTCGTTTGGCTCTAACGGAATCGCAGCATTCCAAGCCGCGTTTCAATCGGCGGCGATTGATCGCCATCATGGGCGGTTTGCTCTCATCGGGCACCCTTCTTGGAATAATGCTGAAGCGAAGAGGGAGCCTCTTCTGGAAAAGCGTAAGGGATGCACAGTTCTCCAGCACGGCCTCCGGCACTCATGATATCGTCCTTCCACTTTCCAAAGATCAGGCTGAGTTCCGCGTCCATCTCGATCCTACTGTGCCAACATACCGTGTTGAGCCTATCCGAGTTCCAGATCACTGGACGCGCCCCCTTACCTTCGAAACGATCAGAAGCTTGCCGATGCCCGTGAGCCTCATCGCCAGGCTGTCTATAAAGCAGCTTATCGTCGCGGTGCCATTGGCGGCTCGAATTGATAGCGAATCCAGCGTCTCATTGGCAAATCCGCCGACAGGCTCCCTCGCACCCGAAGTGTTTCGCGTTATTCAATCGCTTGAAGCGCAAGAGGCTATCGAGCGCGTAGGAGACCGATGGGTCATCCGCGCGGATATAGCGCCCTCTTACGCAGCCTATACCAAGCTCTTTGAGAGCAAGAATCCGACAGTCAATAATAGCCAGTTAAGATCGGCACAGAAAGAAGCGCTTGCTAGAGTCGGCATCTACCAACTACTCCGCCCACCTGAATCCACGCCCCATCCAGCGCTACCTGGCGATAGCGATTTCGCTATTGAACAGCTCGATTTCCGAACGCCTCTTGAAATCGTTGCCGCTCTCATTGTAGAGCCCTGGCTCTTCGCGCAGCTTCCCGAGATTGACCTAGATCCCATAGGGAGCACGAATGATCCAACGCTCACAGATGCTGTCGAAGCTATCCTCTAGCGACGCCACCACGGAAACCAAGCAGCTCGTTTCCCTGTTCCATCAACTGGTACAAGCAGCTTTCTAACGAACCGCTTGGAAGGATGGACGATAACGGCTTCGTGGTCTCTCAAGCCGGACAACTTCGATGGTTTGATCTTGTAGTCCTCATCTTCACGTTTGCTCTTTGTCACGCTACTCCAAGCCTTGCTTGAACGAGACTCTTTCCACACCTTTTTCTTCCCAATGAAGTCGGCACTCGCCGTGGCTCCTTCGATATCAGCAGCCCGAAAGATGAAACGTGTGCGAAAGTTCAAAGCCAGCACCTTTCGCTTGTCCCGACCGATCACCGGATCTGCGGAGACCTCACTCTGCATTCCAGCAATGATCGCACACTTCGCTCCCCGGATTCTATCGATGACCGTGTGGTCACTCACTCCGTCCTCGCTCGCAGTCACCACGGCTTGATACTCATCCGCGACCAGCAAGAGCTGGTTCTTCGCCGCCTGCTCGGCTTTAGGCAATTCATAGCGGCGAAGCGCATGGTAGAAAAAGAGCATCTTGAGGTAGGTGTTGATGTAGCGTCGCTCTGACACAAACCGCTGCGGCATCGATGTCACGATCACCGCGCCCTCATCCACATCCCTGATATCGAGCGTATTAGGCTCATCGCTAGAAAAGACCTCGGCGAGATCTGGATCGAGAAAGAATCCAAGAAACGTCTTAATCGTGCCCTGAATCCCCTCACGTTGTTCTGGTGCCTTTGAGCTAACAAAGGTCGAGTGAAAGAAATCAGACAAGGCGATCTTTGCATGAGTCGGCTCACCTTGCTCAAGCAATTCGAGATGCTCTTTAAGAATGCGATCCGTCGTCAGTAAGTGATAGGCGCGAGTCAACGTCACCGGTCTATCCAACGCATCGAGAAGCTGAAAGGCGTTGGCCAAAGCAAGCTGTGCCATCGGTTTGAAGAACGCGTCCTGCTTTCCCGATGTCTGTCCCGCAGCGGTGTCCACAATGGCCTTGGCATGAGCTGTCCAAGGAAGACTTCGATCGCTTAAAAGGTTGAAGCGATGAGGGGGCTTCCAATTGGAGCGACTGGTCACAGGTCGCACCTCAAGAAGCTTGAGGGAATGATCCCGCCCACGATGTTGGAGGAGTTCTCTCAAAAACACATGCTCATCGCCCTTAACTCCGATGACGAGCCCGCCCCAGTCAGGCAAAGAATTCGTCAAACGATACAGAAGCGAATGAAAGCCTGAGGAGGTCTTTCCGCACCCGGTATCGCCCGTGATGAGAATGTGGCGACAAACATCTTCGCGAGACCAGCGGAGGTACCCTAGCTGGAGAATGGCTCGATCTGATCGTGTGACTGCAGTAG
>CALAIY010000158.1 GCA_937922595.1 uncultured Verrucomicrobiales bacterium
TCGGCATCCGCCAAATCCTCGGCCCCCAAGGCGCCCTCAACACCTTCCTCAGCAACATCGGCCTCGCCGATCTAGACGCCCCCACCGACTGGCTCGGGACAAACCGCCTCGGCGGAATCGTCCTCATGAACGCCCTTCACCTCTACCCCATCGTCTACCTCAACATCGCCGCCGCCCTCGCCAACCTCGACCCCGCCCTCGATGAAGCCGCCGAAAACCTCGGCACCACCACCTGGCGCCGCTTCCTCCGCATCACCCTCCCCCTCGTCGCCCCCGGCATCTTCGCCGGCTCCACCATCGTCTTCATCTGGTCCTTCACCGAGCTCGGCGTCCCCCTCATCTTCGATTACACCCGCGTCACCCCCGTCCAAATCTTCGCCTCCCTCAAAGACATCGGCGGAGGAAACCCCCTCCCCTACGCCCTCGTCACCGTCACCCTCATCACCACCCTCATCCTCTTCGCCCTCGGCAAATACATCATGCGCCGCACCCCCACCGGCGCAGGCGGAGGACGCGCCAGCACCGCCGCCATCGAACGCACCTTCAAACAACCCTGGATGTGGTGGACCGCCACCGCCGCCTTCAGCTTCGTCACCCTCGCCGCCATCACCCCCCACATCGGCGTCCTCCTCACCGCCTTCGCCGGCGACTGGTACCGCTCCATCCTCCCCAACGAACTCATCTGGGAAAACGTCTCCTCCGCACTCGGCCACGAAATCACCCTCCCCAGCATCCGCAACTCCCTCAAATACGCCAGCGCCGCCACCATAATCGATCTCTTCCTCGGCGTCGCCATCGCCTACCTCGTCACCCGCACCAAGCTCCCCGGCCGCGGCATCCTCGATTCCATGGCCATGCTCCCCCTCGCCGTCCCCGGCCTCGTCCTCGCCTTCGGCTACCTCGCCATGTCCCGCGAAGGCGGCATCTTCCACTGGATGCTCCCCGGAGGGGAAAACCCCATCTTCCTCCTCATCATCGCCTACGCCGTCCGCCGCCTCCCCTACGTCGTCCGATCCGCCACCGCCGGATTCCAGCAAACCAGCTCCAGCCTCGAAGAAGCCGCACAAAACCTCGGAGCCACCCCCCTCCGCGCCCTCCAGAAAATCACCCTCCCCCTCATCGCCGCCAATCTCATCGCCGGCGGCATGCTCGCCTTCGCCTTCGCCATGCTCGAAGTCAGCGACTCCCTCATCCTCGCCCAACAACAAGAACACTACCCCATCACCAAAGCCATCTACGGCCTCTTCCGCACCCTCGGAAACGGCGAGCAACTCGCCGCCGCCCTCGGCAGCTGGGCCATGATCTTCCTCGGCGTCACCATCCTCGGCGCCGGCCTCCTTCTTGGTAAAAAACTAGGTGCCCTCTTCCGTGTCTAAAGAAACCGCCCTCATCCTCGGCGACCTCCACATCTTCGCCAAACGCTCCAGAGGCCTCACCTACTGGAACGCCATCCCCAAAACGCTCACCAGCTCGCAAGCCACCCTCTGCATCCTCCTCGGTGACATCTTCGACTTCGCCTGGGCCACCCAATTTGAAGAACCCGGCCAAGCCCAAGCCGAAGCCATCACCATGCTAGAAACCCTCGTAAACGCCCACCCAGAAACCACCTTCCACTACATCCTAGGGAACCACGATTACGACGACCGCTTCCTCACCCCCCTCAACGAACTAGCCCCCACCCTAACAAACCTCCAAATCCACCCCGCCCACCTCCAAATCCGAGACACCCTCCTCCTCCACGGCGACGCCACCGACCTCCCCGGCCTAGACGCACACACCCTTCTCGTCCACCGCACCCCCTTCCGGCAAAAGCCCACCTACAGCCGCCTCCGCGAATTCCTCTACACCATCACCATCTTTCTCAACCTCGATCAAATCACCCACTTCCTCCACACCCCCCCCTGGACCACCCACCGCCGCCTCCGCAAATACCTCAAGCGCAACAAACTCTCCAGCGTCACCAAAATCATCTTCGGCCACACCCACCGAAACCTAGAAAACAAACCCTACAAAAAACTCACTCTCACCAACCCCGGAGCCCCCATCGGAAAACGCCCCTTCCAGCCCCTCATCCAAGAAATCTAGGCACCATCTCGCCATGGAAGAAATCCACCCAGACCGCGAGCTCCACGCCAAATTCTTCGCCGACCTCGCCACCTACGAAATGCCCTTCGGCAAATACGCAGGCCGCAAAATTCACCGCCTCCCCCTAGAATACCTCATCTGGTTCCGCGAACGCGGAGGCTTCCCCAAAGGCCGCCTAGGCGAACTCATGGCCCAAGTCTGCGCCATCCGCTCCGAAGGCGCCGGCCACCTCTTCGATCACATCTAATCCTAATAGAAATAGATTCGATCCGCCAGCTAAGCCAAGCAAACATCCAATCAATAGTGTACGTATCTAAAGCATTTTCTTTAGCCCCTTAAGTTACGGCGTAGGTCGATCCACTGCCATTCGAGAAAAACCACGTTTTCCCTCGGGGACATCCACCTCGATGAAACCTTCACCGAGGTCACCAGGCTCCACCTCAGCCCAATTCACACCATCTGAAGACACTTCGAATCGCACTCCTTCAAAAACTCCATCTTCGGAAACTGGAAACCTATAGCTTCCAAAATCATCACCCGAAGTCACATCAGGCGGGCTTGCCGGATCACTCGGATCACCACCCTGCGCACGCTCAAGCAAGTTATTCCGGCCATCCCGATCAAAGTCTGAATACCAGCCCCGTGCCGCAAGCGGAAGCTCTGGAAACTCAGACACCCAATTCTCAAAAGCACTCTCCGGCACTCCTTCGAGCGACCATCTCGGATCGGAATTCACTAATTCCAGCTTCCTCACACCACCATTAGGGATCACCGGAAATACGCCGCCCACCCCGCCGAACGCAATGTGTTTCCCTGTATCGTCAGTAAGCCACAGCGTCACCGCGTAGTCCCCAGGGAGCAGATTACCTGGTGCAGCAATCTGAAAATCAATCGATCCAGAAATTGCAGGCACCACCGGCATCCTCGCCTCGATCATCCTAAAAAGACTCCCATCTAATCGCACAGACACAGCAGTAATCGGGCGACCAACCGTTTCCCACGAGACAGACACTGGAATCGACACACCGCCAGCCACATCAATCTCCTCCCCTTCTCCAATAATCCTAAGCTCCGGAGTAATCTCACCAGTGTCCCCCACAAGAATGATCCGCCCCACTGGTGGAATCCCCGCAGAATGATTCGGTAGCTCAGGGCTACTATTTACCACCGAAATCGAAGCACCACCTGGCAGCGGAAGTAGCGAAAGATCTCCACCATAAAATGCCGTCTTCTCGCCAGCATCCTTCATCCCCACGGAAAGCTCATGTATTCCCGCAGGCATTGAATCAGGAATCTCAAGGAGCCCCTCATAGCGTCCCGCATGAGAATCACCAGCAACCTCCCCCCCTGGCACAAATTTAAGCAGCCCATACGTCGGCACCAAGACATCCCATACGGAAACTGTAAGCTCCAAAAGTGGAGCCACTCCGCTATCAAATTCCACCCAGACCGGCACCTCCACCGCCCCCTCTGAGACATCCACCGAACTCACGCCAAACCCCGCATTGACCACGATTGGAAGACGATCATCCACCGGCCCAGAATTCCGAATTTCCACACGGGGAGTCGACCACGGATGAAACGCCACTCCCCCCAGCGCCTGCGCACTTCCCACTCCTCGAATCGCCCGCTGATACAATCCCGAATGAACCTCGATCACCCCTGGTGGCGTGTACGGCGGCACCACTATTTTCCCTCGAAAAAACGCATGCCAAAGCCCCCCCTCGACCCATTCAATATCATCTGCCACAAGACGCACAACATCCCCTGATACGGAATCACCTACGCGCCGCACCATAAAATCAGCAGGTGCTTGCCCCACCCGAATAGGCGCAGGGGAGATCCCCCGCGCTCGCTCCAACATCTCCACCTCAAACATCGCACTGGCAGCACCCGCGCTCACATCGATTACCCTCTCGGCGAACTTCCCACTCGCAGCCTCCGCCCCAGTCTCCACCCCGAAGTGATACCCAGGATTCACCACCTGAAGGCTAGTATCGAGATCGGGATTAAGAAGCGCACTCCCAAAAATTGGATCAGTTCCCGCCACTCCACCCGTGCCATCTCGAAGCCCCACATAGAGGGTATGCGTCCCAGGGGGAGAATTCAGCATCGCCCAAAAGCTTCCCAGAAGCGTCCCCTCATACCGATCACCTGAAAGAAGGCTCGCCGGATTCAGCCCACCAATCCAAAGCCCAGGATATACGTCTGTCGCCCAACCCAATTCACTCCCGGAAGCCTCCGTCAAATCGAAGCGCCCCTCTGCGCTCGTAAGTCCATCTTCGGAAGTAAAATCGACCTCAACTTCCACCAACCGCGCTCCCCCAGACACGTCGACAACGTCGTCAGATATTCTAATTCCCGTAATATCGATGTTTCCAGCAAGACCAGAAACACAAAGCGATCCAATGAAGAAAAAACTAAGCAACGAACAAGAACACATCCTGCCCAATACACTAAATTATGAAAATTATCAATCTTTCCCCCACCACAATACCACCAGCCCCGCGAGCCCAATCAACGCACCGAAAAACTCCCGGCTCAGCTCCACCTCAGGACTTCCCGCAGACATCGACGTCTGCGCCATATCGAACCCCTCCTCACGGCCAGCATTTTGAATGACGCCGCTCACGGTATCACCCATCTCAAGCAGGCAGCCCGCAGCAGCAATGGCCAAAAGCCATTTCGGCAGTTTCCCCAGCGCCTTTAGGAGAAAGCAAACCGCGACCATCCCGTAAAAACCCACCCAAAGCCAAGCATCCAAAACCGATGCGCGCTCATAGATCTCAGGATTTGTATCATTCACCTGGAGAGCCGCGAACCCACCAAAAACAACAAAACCCAGCCAATAAAAAATACGCATCACAGACCGATAACGCCCCGCTTTCTATTCGCAAGCTGAGCGGCTGCAATCAGGCCGACATTCGGAACCGGCTACGGAACGCACCCGGCGTCGCCCCCGTCGTAGTGCGAAATTGGCGGGTAAAGGCGCTCTGATCCGAGAAACCACATTCAATCGCAATGTCACCGATGGACATCTCGGTCTCTTCAAGGAGCTGCGTAGCAGCTTCGATACGAGCTTTGGTGATGAACTGCTTCGGCGAGAGCCTAAAAATACGCTTCATCCGCCGTTCGAATTGTGCAGTCGTGAGCCCTGCTTGTCCCGCAAGCTCTTCCACGCGCAGCGGCTGATCGAGGTTAGCCTCAATGTGGCGCACGACGTCAGCGAGTTCGGCGAGCTGCAACGTGTTCGCCGCAGGCGTGCGCAAATCCTGCGAATGCCCGGCAATCCCCACAATCTTCCCTGCGATATCGTGAAGCGGAAATTTGTGTGAGAGATACCACCCTACCGAGCCATCTTCATTCGTGATACGCTCAAGCCGATCCGTCAGCGCGCGCCCAGTCTCAATCACGATACTATCCTGACCGGAAAACGCCTCAGCAAGTGCCTCAGGAAAGAGATGCTCCGCCGTCTTCCCGATCGCTTCCGATCGATTTCGGAGCCCCACGCGCGCAATAAATGCCGGATTTACCTGCGTGTAACGCCCCTCAAGGTCTTTCACACAAAAGAGGACATCGCCAAGAGATTCAAAAAGGAGCGATGAAGAAGCAATAGACTGATAATCGAGCTGCATGTGCGGTTTTCCCTGCCTGAGATGAAGAATTCACTCAAGACGGAGGGCGTAAGATCTCCCTATGTCACTCGATACTGATTCTACGCAAGCAACGTGCGCACTCACCGGAAAAAATCTCCCCATCCCAGAGGGACTTCCCGAGAAAGCCGTAGAGCTCGCCGCAGAAATTTTGGTAGCAGCTCAAGCCCACCAGACCAAGCAAGGGAAAGCCCAAGCGGCGCAAGTGGCTCGGATGATGGACGACCCAAAAGGGACCGCATTCAGCTTCGCCATCTCAGATCAAGTATTGCGCTGCCGCTCATCGAAGCGCGCAGCAAACCGCTTCCGCGCTGTCGTACACGAATATGGAGCACCGGATTTCGTCGGAAAAAGCGGGCAAGCCATGCTCACTCTCGGTGCCACTGCCTCAAAGTGGTTTCCCCAGATCGTGATGCCTTTGGTAATGGCAAGAATGCGCAATGAAAGCAAAGGAGTCGTCCTCCCCGCTGAGACCGCAGGACTCAGCAAATACCTCGGCTGGCGCAAATCAACCGGCACGCGCGTCAATATCAATCAACTCGGAGAAGCAGTCCTCGGCGAAAAGGAAGCCCAAAGCCGATTGCAGGCAAATCTCGATCACCTCAAAAATCCTGAGATCAATTACATCTCCGCAAAAGTCTCTGCCCTCTTCAGTCAGATCGATCTCACCGCCTACGACGAAACACTCGCAGCCGTCAAAGAACGCCTCAGGCTTCTCTACCGCGCAGCACTCGCAAGCACGCCCCACAAATTCGTCAATCTCGACATGGAAGCCTATGAGGACCTCGATCTCACCGTCGATGCATTCCAAGCAATTCTCGATGAGCCAGAATTCGAATCCCTCTCCGCCGGAATCGTCCTCCAAGCCTATCTTCCCGATTCATTCGCCATCCAGCAAAAACTCACTACCTGGGCTCGTGGACGTAAGACACCCATCAAGATCCGAATCGTCAAAGGCGCAAACTTAGCCATGGAAACGGTAGGCGCTGCCCTCCACGACTGGCCCATCGCCCCCTACA
The DNA here is from genome assembly GCA_937922595.1 of uncultured Verrucomicrobiales bacterium. GTDB lineage: Bacteria > Verrucomicrobiota > Verrucomicrobiia > Verrucomicrobiales > DEV007 > CALAIY01. The sequence goes on from CALAIY010000158.1 coordinate 6,758, forward strand.
CCACCAAGGAAGATTCCGACGCTAACTTCAAACGTATGGTCATTTTCGGATGCCAACCCGAGAATGCCGCCGCCGTCCGCATCGGCGTCGCCAGCCACAACCTATTCGACATCGCCTTCGCGCTTCTTCTCCGCGATCACTTCGGCGTCCGCGATCAGATCGAATTCGAAATGCTAGAAGGCATGGCAAACGACCAAGCCGCCGCCCTCCAAGAAAAAGCAGATGGCCTTCTAAACTACGCCCCCGTAGTCGCCAAGGCAGATTTCCCTGCCGCCATCGCCTATCTTATAAGGCGTCTAGACGAAAACACATCGCCCGAAAATTTCCTCCATGATATCTTCGCCATGGAGCCCGGCTCGCCCGGATGGGACACCCAAAAAGCACGCTTCCTTTCCGCCTGCAAAAAGATCCCCACCGTATCCGCAGTGCCATCACGCACCCAAGATAGGACCGCCCCACCACACCCACTCGCAAAAGCTGAATTCCACAACGCGATCGACACCGATTTCGCCCTACTGGCAAACCGCCGTTGGCTTGCCGAAGTGCGCGCCAAGGTTCCCCATTTCGCCGGCACAGAAGTCCCCCTTCATATTGGAGGAGAAGAATCCACCGGAGCCTCCTGGGGCGAAGGCCACGACCCATCCTCCCCTGAAGCAGTCCTCTACCGCTATGCCCTCGGAAGTTCCACCGAAGTCCAGCGTGCCTTCGATACCGCAGAAATCGCCCAAAAATCATGGGCCAATCTTGATCGCAGCGTACGCTCTTCCGTCCTCAAAGACGCCGCACTTTCTATCGAGAAAAACCGCGGAGATGCCATCGCCGTAATGATCACCGATTCCGGAAAGCGCGCCACCGAAGCCGATGTGGAAATCAGCGAAGCCATCGACTTCGCAAACTACTACGCCCGCACCCCCGAATTCCCCGGTTTTGATGATGGCACCACCCCAGAGCCCATCGGCACCGTCGTCGTCGTTCCCCCCTGGAATTTCCCCTACGCCATCCCAGCAGGAGGAATCCTCGCAGCCCTCGCAGCTGGAAACGCCGTCATCTTCAAGCCAGCCCCTGAAACCACTCTCACCGCCTGGCGCCTCGTAAACCACCTGTGGGAAGCCGGAATCTCGCGTGAGCTTCTCCAATTTCTCCCCGTGCCAGACAACGAAATCGGGCAAGAACTCATCACCGACCCTCGCGCCGCAGCCGTCATCCTTACCGGCTCTCACGCCACCGCCCAGCTCTTCCAAGGCTGGCGCCCCGACCTCCACCTCCTCGCTGAGACCAGCGGAAAAAACAGCCTCGTCGTCACCGGAAATGCCGACCTCGATCTCGCCGCAAATGACCTCGTCCGATCCGCCTTCGGACACGCCGGCCAGAAATGCTCAGCCGCCAGCCTCGGCATCCTCGAATCCGATGTCTATCACGACGCCGCCTTCCGCCACCAACTCCGCGACGCCGCCTCCAGCCTCCACGTAGGTAGCTCCCACGACCCGCGCAGCGTCGTCACCCCACTCGTGCAGCCCCCCTCTCCCGAGCTCCTTCGCGCACTCACCACATTAGAGCCCGGCGAAGAATGGCTCCTCGAGCCCACAGTTTCCCCGGACAACCCCCAACTCTGGAGCCCCGGCATCAAGCTCGGAGTAAAGCCAGGAAGTTGGTTCCACCAGACCGAATGCTTCGGCCCCGTCCTCGGATTAGTCTGCGCCTCAGGCCTTGAAGAAGCCGTCAAAATTCAAAACGCCACCGCTTTCGGCCTCACCGGTGGAATCCACACCCTCGACAAAGACGAGATCACCTACTGGAAAAACCACGTAGAAGTCGGCAACGCTTACATCAATCGACCTACCACTGGAGCCATCGTCCAACGCCAGCCTTTCGGCGGTTGGAAAAAATCCAGCATAGGCCCCGGAGCCAAAGCCGGCGGACCAAACTACGTCGCCGGCCTCTCCCGCTGGAGCGAAACCGCCCTCCCCAAAATCCACAGCCAAGTATCTACCGACGCCCACCCCGCACTGAAGCCCCTCCTAGAAGCCCTCCCCCAATCTGCCGACCGCCTCCGCATCGCAGCCCAAAGTTACACCTACTGGTGGGACACCGAATTCTCCGTCCAGCACGACCCCTCCCAAATCACCGGCGAGATCAACCAATTCCGCTACCGCCCACTTACGAGCGCTCACTTCCGTGCCAATTCCAGCACACCCGACGAAGAAATAGCCCTCGCCATCCTCGCCAGCACCACCTGCAGCGTCCCCCTCCACATCAGCCTTCCCGAAGAGCGCCCCTTCCTCAAATCCATTGAGACATCGATCACTACCAGCATCGAATCCGAAGACGCCTTCATCACCCGAATCGAAAGCCAACAAAGCTCCCTCATCTACGCATCCAATCAACTTCCCACCGCCGTCCTTCGCGCAACAAATGCCGCAGGCCTCCGCACCTCCGGCACTCCCGCCCTCACCAATGGACGATTAGAGCTACTGCGCTACCTCAAGGAACAAGCCGTCACCGAGACCAACCACCGCTACGGCAGAGTTGAACCCACCAATTGATCCCCCAGAATGGGAAGGAAATGCACACCTATCTCCCATTCATCAGCGACACTGATTTCGCCCGCGCAGCCGGTTACGTCGTCCACGCAATCCACCGCACCCGCGAAAAAGATTTCGACCTCGGGAGAAACGCCCTCGATCCCTTCGGAGCCATCTTCCAATGCGCCGCCCTCCAGACTGATCTTACCGGCTGGAAAGAATTCGAACTCCAGCGCCAAACCACCAAGGCGATCCAAAATGCCATCGGAGCCTTCCACCAAGAGCTCATCGGCTCCCTCCCAGGCTGGCAACTCTTGCCCCCCTCTGGCGGACTCGACGTGCTCAACCTACAAAAACGCATCTGCGCCGAAGTAAAAAACAAATACAACACCACCAAAGGAAACCACCTCCCCCGCCTCTACGACGACCTCCAACGCGCCCGCCAAAAACACCACACCACCCATCCCGGCGAAACCAATTTCACCGCCTACATCGTCCACATCATCCCGCGCGCCCCCCGCGATTACGATCGCCCCTTCACCCCCACCGACAACAAAGTCGAACGCCCTGAAGATCCCCACATCCGCGAAATCACCGCAGCCCTCTTCTACGACCGCGCCACCGGCAAAAACGGCGCCCTCCGAGCAATCTACCAAGCCCTCCCCAGCCTTCTCGAAGAAGTATTCGACATCGAAGTAAAGCTATCCAGCGAAGAACTCACCCACCTCTTCACCACCCACATCCGCCCCCCAAGCAAATAAATCGCTTTCTTCATCATAAAAATCTTCTTCACACCAACACAAAAAGGAGAGAGAACACGAATCCACATCGCATTCTCTCCCCCCAAAACTGACCGCCCTCTACTTCTCGAATTGTATCTTCCCTCCATCCAATCGTGCGCGGATGGTATCACCTGGCACAAATTTTCCTTCGAGCACATCGAGGCTCAATGGATCTAGAAGTAAGTTCTGAATCGAACGCTTCAGCGGACGCGCTCCGTAGACCGGATCATAGCCCTCATCGCCGATGTAATTAACAGTGCTATCGTCGATCTCTAAGTGCAGATCCTGCTTCGCAAGACGTGCAACAACCCGCGCCACCTGAAGCTTCACGATTCCCGACAAGTCATCCTTGCCCAACCGGTCGAAAATAACAGTCTCATCAATCCGGTTGAGAAACTCTGGGCGGAAGTGATCGCGCAGCGCCGCCATCACCTTTTCTTCACGAGCAGCGCCATCATCCTCCTCTTCGAGGATGAAACGGGAGCCAATATTACTCGTCATGATGATCACCGTATTGCGAAAATCGACCGTACGTCCCTGCCCATCCGTAATCCGCCCATCATCAAGCACTTGAAGTAACACATTAAACACATCCGCGTGCGCCTTTTCTACCTCATCCAAAAGAACAACCGAATAAGGCCTGCGCCGCACCGTCTCGCTCAATTGCCCACCCTCCTCGTAGCCCACATATCCTGGAGGAGCACCAATCAATCGCGAAACCGAGTGCTTCTCCATATACTCGCTCATATCTAGGCGAATCATCGATTTCTCATCATCAAAGAGAAACTCAGCCAGCGCCTTAGAGAGCTCAGTTTTACCGACACCCGTAGGCCCAAGGAAGAGAAACGAACCAATCGGACGATTCTCATCCTGTAAACCAGCACGAGCCCGGCGAACCGCATTAGACACCGCTAGGATCGCATCCTTCTGCCCAATCACCCGATTCCCAAGCCCTTCTTCCATACGCACGAGCTTACTCCGCTCCCCTTCTTGAAGTCGCGATACAGGAATCCCCGTCCAAGTCGCGACCACGCGTGCAATATCCTCCTCCGTCACCTCCTCTTTGAGAATGGGATTCCCGGCACTCTGCATTTCTGCTAACTTCGCCGATTGCTCAGCAAGCTTCTCCTCAGCACCTGGGATAAGCCCGTATTGAATCTCGGACGCTTTCCCAAGCTCATTGCGACGCTGCGCCTGCTCCAATTCAGTGCGAAGTCGATCAATCTCCTCTTGGGCTGCACGGGCTTCATCAATGATGTCTTTTTCATTCTGCCACCGAGCGCGCAGGGAATCCCCCTCTTCGCGGGATTCCGCCAGTTCCTTCTCCACTCGCTCTAAGCGCTCTTTACTTGCCGGATCGCTTTCTTTCTCAAGCGCCTGGCGCTCCATTTCGAGCTGCATTGATTGGCGCTCCAGCACATCAATTTCCTCGGGCACCGAATCGAGCTCTATCTTGAGACGCGATGCCGCCTCATCAATGAGATCCACCGCCTTATCCGGTAAGAAGCGATCTGAGATATAGCGATCCGATAGCGAAGCTGCCGCCACCAATGCAGCATCTTGAATCCGCACTCCATGATGCACCTCATACCGCTCTCGGATTCCGCGAAGAATGGCGACCGTATCTTCCTCCGAAGGCTCACCCACTTTCACCGGCTGAAACCGCCGCTCTAAAGCAGCATCCTTTTCAATATATTTCCGGTATTCATCGAGCGTCGTCGCTCCAATCGTACGCAGTTCACCACGGGCAAGCTGAGGCTTGAGCAAGTTAGAAGCATCTACGGCACCTTCCGAAGCTCCCGCCCCCACAATGGTATGAAGCTCATCAATGAAGAGCACGATCTCACCATTCGAATCCGTGACCTCTTTTAGAAACGCCTTCAATCTATCTTCGAATTCACCGCGATACTTCGCACCCGCAATCATTCCGCCAAGATCCATCGCGATGACACGTTTCCCCTTCAGCGAATCCGGCACATCCCCCGCCACAATACGCCGAGCGAGACCTTCCACGATGGCCGTTTTCCCCACTCCAGGCTCGCCAATGAGCACGGGATTATTCTTCGTTCGGCGTGAAAGCACCTGCATACAGCGACGAATCTCCTCATCTCGTCCGATCACAGGATCAATCTTCCCTTCACGAGCTCGAGCAGTGAGATCTTGCCCATACTTCTCAAGCGTCTGATATTTCCCTTCAGGATCCTGATCAGTGACACGTTGGCCGCCACGGACCGCCGCCAAGGCACGCTCAAGAGCTTTCTCATCAAGCCCTGCACCAGCAAGAATTTTTGCTTCAGCAGTTTTACTGCGAGCAGCAGCAATCAAAAAATGCTCAACACTAAAGTAATCATCCTTGAGCTTTTTCTGTTCCTTCTCCGCAGCCGCGATCGTTTCTCGGAGTTCCGCCCCAAGATAGGTCTGCAAGTTACTTCCCTCCACCTTAGGTGACTCCTGAAGCATCTTTCGCAATGCCGCTTCAAGATCAGATACGATCACGCCCGCCTTTTCGGAAAGCGGACGCATCAGACCATCTTCCTGCTCAAGCAATGCCAGGAGAATGTGGCCAACACGCACGTCCTGATGCCCAAAACCTTCGGCGATGGTCGTGCCCGATTGAAGGGCTCCGGTAAATTTTACAGTGAATTTTTCTGGATTCATTCTTTAAATAATTATGAGTTCACCTCTACTCGAGAGGCATGTGCTTTGTTGTCATTTTAGACAACAAGGCACGCTGCTCGTTCGGTAAAACTACGTGATCCGACGTTACAATTCAGCATCCATTTTGTAACCAAAATCGTGCCTCTCAAGGCAACTTCGGAAAGGCTCTCTCCGCCGGAAGCATGAGGCTCTTCAAATCTGAATCCGCTTCGGATTGATCCTCCACTATAGGCAGCGCACGCCCCAAAACACCCGCGAGCACGGCGCGTTTCCCGACATCAAGGCCATTGGCACGCAGCGTCGGCACGAGTGCTTCAGCAAGACGCTTCGCCTCCGAATGCTGCCCCATCCTCCATGCACCAAGCAAGGCCGCCAAATGCCACTCAGCGGAATTTGGGTTCCGATCAAATGCTTCGCGCGCAATCGAGGCCTGCAATTCGATCTCGATTCCAAGAAGAAGCTTGAGATAAGAAGTCTCACACCGCGCCTCAAGAGTATCGCTCTCAGAAACAACCTCGAGAAGTCCCTCCGAATCTCCCGAGCGCCGTGCCAGCGCAGCAAGCTTTTCCATCGCAATCACTTCAAGCGCTGGGGCTTGAGACGCTGCATGGAAACCTCTTTTTGCAATCTCAGAAAAACCCAACTCCTCCCCCATTTCCCCAGCCTTCAGAGCAAGCCCGGGAAATTTCTCAACCCCCGCATAATCCACCGCACGCCGGAGTTCGTCCCGAATGTCCTCAATCGGAGCGCCTGCTTCGCGGGCGAGGTTTGCCCGCACGAAATGAAGCTGCCCCTGAGCGAGCGGAATATCATCACTGGTCAGAACAGTCTCCGCCTGCTCCCAATTGCCCTGGCTGAGCAAAGCAGCAATATACACTCGAAAAATCCGGGGATGCTCCCGAGCCTCGCCAGGATCAAGACTTCGGATCACCATCTCAGGATACCCGGCATCGAGTAACCAGGTAAAGAAATCAACCTGCTCAGAGACCGGTCTCCGCTTCCATAATTCGAATTCTTCTTCAAGTAACACGTCTCGACGCAGCGGCTCCAGCAAAAGGGAAATCCGTAGCGCTTCCAATCGATGCCAATCCATAGCTAAGGGGTTTTCCCGGAGAAGCCGGGCGTAATCGGATTCTTTGCCCGCAGGAATTCCAATCTCGCCTCCGAGTGCCCCAAGGGCACGAATCCCATTGATATCAGGCTTCTGCGCTACCGCCCATAAATCCGACCTCGCCAATGCACGCACTTCCGAAAATTCACTTCGCGCACGGATCATTGCGAGTTCCAGCCGCAGGGTAAAATTCTCCGGATCCATTTCCACCGCCTCGCTCAGTAGCTTTTCCGCAGCTTCATCCCTCCCCCCTGCGAAAGCCACCTGGGCAAGTACCCCAAAAGCGGCAGCACGCTCGTCCCCCATCGCCAGCAATTGCTGCGCCTCAATCTCTGCATCCTTCATTCTCCCCATTTCCACAAACGTCCGAGCGCGTATGACGCGGTCTCCCGCAGTGAGAACACCTAATTGCTCAAGCCGATTAATGAGAGCAATCACCGTGGAAGCATCCCGCTTACTATCCTGAAGTAATTCCGCCATCTCTCGAACCACCGGTGGATATTGCGGCGCTAATCGGAATGCCTCGTTCATCTTTTCCAAGGCCGCATTCCACTCCCCTTTTTCCATTGATCGATGAATCTCTGGAAGCATTTTTTCCGCGCGATATTGCTTCACCACCCGATAAATTTCGCGCCCCTTCCACGCAGCAACCCCACCCCCAATAAGTAAACAACCTGCGGCAATCATCGGAAGCCTCCACTTGTTGTGAGATCGGTTCATTGCGTGCCCCCCTCTGCCACAATGGGCGCCAGCACTAGGCGAAACCCAGTAATTCCAGAAGCCTTACCTCCCTCAATTCGGCGCTGATAGCGCGACGCCAGCTTTTCTGACTGCCAATCAGCCCATGACCCTCCTCTAGCAATTGCCTGAGGCCCATCAACATCACTCACCCATTCAGTGGCATTCCCAGCAAGGCCGAGACACCCAGAAGGCGCTGCAGCCAATTCGCCAACCGGCGCAGTATAGGAATACCTATCGTAGTATCCCGATATCTTACTCGCCTCGAAGTTCCCAGAATTGGGTGGCGGCGGCCAAGCCCCCCCCCAGATGAAGTTTTGCTCCCCAGATCCCTTTGCGGCGAGCGACCACTCCTCATTTGTGGGAAGGCGATACTCGAATCCCTGCTCGGCAAATCGGCTGGTGATCCATCGGCAATACCCTTCAGCCTCAACCTTGGAAACGCCCACCACTGCCTCATCAGCCAATTGCCGGAAACGCGGACGCCCAGCCCACTCCAGTTTTTCCGAAGTGATATACTCATAAAACTCGCGAACTCGCACCTCCATCTTCCCAATCAAAAAATCCTGCTCCGCCAAGGCAATCATCTCCGGAGCCTTCGAGTAAACGGCTACGGGATTCTCCACAGCATTGAAATCTCCTTCGCCGACCAATTCTGGAGGCAGAAATTGATCGCGAACGCTTTGCCCTTCCTTAAGAGCACTTGCGACCCGCGATTCTGTATCACGGCGCGCCAAACCCAGATCTTCAAGCACCGGACGAAACCCGAAGCTAGCCGCCGTAAACCCCTGAGGAACCCGGTACTCATACGCAACAAGCAACTCACTCTTCCGAAACGATGTAAAACTCCCCCCACGTAGCGAATTTCCCTCAGAAATTGACCTGTCGTCGGTCCATTCCCATGCGTTTCCAACCAAATCTAGAATTCCGTGATCCCCCGCATTCGCCACTCCGACAAAGCTTCCCGCCGGCGACGTATGCGACCAGCCATCACCGCCCCCCAAAACTTCAGCCAGATTCGCCATCCGACCAATAGGCGGCCAATTTGTCCCCCAGCCAAAACACCTCTCCACCTCAAGCTGACGATCAAGCGGAGATGCCCCCTCAAACGCATGGAGCAATCCCGCGGCCGCTCCCCACTCCAAATTCGTAGGAAGCCGACAGATCTGCTCGGAGGTGAGCGAGCCAACGGCCCGCCCCTCACGTGTGAGCCACGAGCAAAATGCCTTCGCTGCCTCAAATGGAACTCCCACAACCGGATGGTCTCCTCCCTGAGAAAACGGCGCTTTCGCCACATCCTCCGCACCGGATTCCACGAAAACCCGCCACTGATTCCGCGTGACCTCGGTCTCCGCAAAAAACAAGCCCCCCCTTCCCACCTCGTGGAATACGATCTCATCGGCATTCAGCGAAACCAGGATCATCTGATTTTTTTTCAATTTTTGAGCTTGAGTCAATTCCTGATTTTTATTCGACACCAGCTCCGCTCCGATACCTGCCCACAGAGAAATCCCCACGACAGCGGCGAAAAATCTTATGAGCAGGACAAAAGCGCTCTTCATTGATCCATTTTCCCACAGATTTTCAATAAAATCCATAAATAATATGTAAATCCTAAATTTCAGGCATTCCGTCTTGTATAATTACCATATTTGTGAGACTATTCATTATTCGGATTGATCACCTGAATCTTCACCACGCCTTGAACTGTCCCTTCACAACTGTTTTGCCCTTCGGGGAAAAAGCCGCTCGCCTCGCCGAGCGCATTATTCAGAGCACCCCCATCACTCTTTTACTGAGCATCGCCCTGTCGCTCGCTGCCCCCATCACCCGAAGCGCTCCCGCGCAAACGCCTTCAGCACCGAGCGAAACCGCAGCCTATTTTGAAGACCTGCGAGGCCATTCACGCTACCACCGCGAACGCGAGCGCTCCACCCGCACAGCCCGTAACAGAATCATTCGCTCCGACACAAGCAGAGCCACCCCTGTCTATACACGCTCCGAAATCACGCGTGGGCAACGCACCTCCCGCGATGCACGCCGCGCCGCTTACTACCAAGCGGCACGCACCAGCGCCCGACGCCCGACAGATCGACGCTCACGCGGAAATGATGGCGCCGCCTCGCTCGAGCGCCTTATTACCGAACGTCTCATTCACGCCCGCCTCCATCGTGATACGATTTCCCATCAAGAGAGCACCGCTCCCACCCATCGCGACGCCCGTGTGCGCAATGCCCGCTACACCGGACATGAATCCCCAGGCGGCCGCGTCGCTACCGGCGTTCCTGGACGGCGCGGTAATTTCGGTGCCTTCACTTCAGATCGCATCCGACCATCCTACTTTTCCCGAGGATCTTTTGGCGGCGAAGACCGCGCCAATGTCCGCATCGGCCCCGTCGATGTCCGTGTCGGCACGTCCACCTTCTCCGAGTATAACGACAACATCCTCCGCTCCGGAACCGAAAAGCTCTCAGACGTCATCGTAGGCCAGACCCTCGACCTCCACGCCCGCTGGCAGCTCTCCGATCGAAACAGCATCGACCTCCGAGTCGGAGCAGGAATCGAGCGCTACCTCCAGCACCACGACCGCGCACCCACTTCCCAAGACGGCTACGATATCTACGTCACCCCCGATTCCTCGCTCTCTTACGATGTCTTCCTCGGTGACATGGTATTAAATATCCACGACCGCTTCTCCATCGAAAACCGCGGCCGGGATGATTTTGAGCTCGACGACGTCCAAGTCATCGATTCCTACTCGAACGCCGCTGGAGCCGCACTCTTCATCCCACTCAGTTCCCGCTTCGACGTATCCATAGGCTACGATTACGTCATCAATCGCGGGCTCGACGACCGCGCCGAAGCCACTTCAAGCAACTCGCACCAGTTCTTCGCCGACGCCGGTTATTCACCAGGTGGAGTCTGGCGACTTGGCCTCCAAGCCTCCGGTGCATCCACCGATTACCTCGATGCCGCCCGAGGTGATGCTCGCACTACCAATGTCGGAGCTTACATCGAACTCCCCCTCACCCGTTTCACTACCATTCGTGCCAGCGGTGGCCACCAATCGATCCAAATTGCCGAAGTTGATGGCGCTTCAGGAAACTACACCGGCACCTACGGCCAGGTCTCCATCGCCAATCAGCTCAATCGATCCATTACCCAGAATCTCAGTTTCGGGAGGCAAGCCGATCTTGGTTCCTTTTCCGACATCCGTATCACCCACTCCGCCCAATACCGAATTTACTACCGTGGTCGCGATGGCGATGAGCTACACCTTTCCGCCTCCTACGAAATGAATGACGATCGTGGCGACTCTGTTGCCCGTTCCGAAAGACTAGGAAACAGCCTCCCTGTCATCGAAGACCGTTCCGATTTTTCCACCCGCCTCTTCTATCGACGCCCCCTCTCACGCAATCTACGCGCCTCAATTGGTGGTGGCTACTCCCACAGCACATCCGGTGTCGCCGGACGCAATTACTCACGCTGGACCGCCGGAGCGGAACTTCAATACGCACTCAGCGATACACTCAGTACAGGAATCGGCTTCACCCACACCACCGTCGAGGCTCCAGACTCCCAAGGGTATTCTCAAAACCGCGTCCTCTTCAATCTCAATTACTTGTTCTAAAGCTCACTTTCATCCCCATGAAAACAATCCTCATCCTGCTCACAGCCTTCACCCTCACCTTCGCACCCGCGCAAGATACGAGTTCCGATTCCGCTGCACGCGCAATCGTTTCACGCACGAATTCAATGGATGTCCTTGATAACAACCGCCGCCTAGCCGTCGGCGACCTCCTCTCCTACCGCGTCGTAGAAGACCGAAAAAGTGCAGTTTCGTCCCTCATCGTCACCGATTCGGGTCAGGTTGAAGTTCCTCTCGTAGGCCGTGTGAACGCCAAAGGAAAGACCTGCAAAGCCGTCGCCACCGAGATCAAAACACTCCTCGAAAAAGACTACTACCACCAAGCAACGGTAATCATCGCCCTCAATTTCACCGGCTACAGCGACATCGGCCGGGGTGGTAAAAGCTACGCCGCCACCCAAGATCAAGTTACAATCATGGGAGCTGTCGGCCAAGCAGGACGTATCATCTTACCTCCAGCAGAAACCGATTACACCCTCAGCCAAGCCATCCTTGATGCCGGAGGACTCGGTCGATTCGCAAATGCGAAGAAAGTCCAAGTCGTCCGCCGCACCAACCCAAAAGATCGCACCCAGATCCAGCGCTACATTATCAATCTTCATGCCATCATGAAAAAAGGCCGCCTGGAAGAAGACATCGTCCTTCAGCCGAATGACGTCGTCATCGTCCCAGAAAAATTCCTGAATTTCTAACTTAGGACAACCCCGAACCCCGCTAACGCAATGAGCACCGAAAACACATCGATCAATCGCTTGAGCCAAGCCAGCGCTCAGCTCCAGCGCGTGAAATTACTCATGCGCCGCCGCTGGTGGGTACTTGTCCTTGCTGGAGTCATTGGTATTGCGATCCAGGCCTGGCGCTCCAGCACCGTTCCAGATAGCTACGAATCCTTCGGTCGCCTTGTGGCGGGAGGTCGAATCCTCATGGATCAAGGAGTACGCTACACTGAGGAAGCCAATGTGTTTTACAAGACCCAGCAGCAAATCATCGAAAGCTCAGAAGTCAGGAAGCGTGCCGAAGAATATGTAGCCGCCACCCAACCAGAGCTCGCCAGCGCTGCCGTAGATCTAAAGGTCTACCGCGACAAAGCCTCCTCTATCTTCGATCTCCGTGCGGCCGGTGCAGATCGTGAATATACCAAGGCACTTCTCGATGGCGTGCTCACCGAATACATTAAATACCGAAGCGAAATCCGAGGAGAACACTCCGCAAACACACTCGATGCACTCACCCAACAAATCTACCGCATTGAGCAACAGGTAGAATCCGCCGAAGATGAACTCACCGAATTCACCGCGCAAAACAATATCGTAGTCCTAGAGCAAGGCGGAAACTCCGCTGCCGCCTACCTTGCCAAACTAAAAACCCAACTCGCTAACTTCGAGACCGAAATCGATCTGCTCGCACGCCTTGATATCGATCAAAACATCGACCGCCGCGCCGCCGAACTCACCTCCTCTCCAGGCCTCCAGGCTCAATCCACCGAAGCCGCGAATGCAAATACGCTCGCTCCTGGAGCCCTCCGCCTCCAAACCGATCGTCACCACTCCCAACACATCGGCCCCGAAGCAGACTACCTTCGTGCAAGACAAGCCCTCGAAGTGCTCAAAGTCGAGCGCGCCAGTCTGGCGAACCTCAAACACAAAAACCCAGACCTAATCGACCTTGAAATCAAGATCACTCAGCAAAAAGCCCTCATCGAAATCTTTCGCCAACAAAGCGTCGAAAAATTCGCCCAACGCCGCGATGCCCTCGCCCTCCAGGTCGAAAACCTAAATGACGAAATCGCTGAATGGGAAGGACGAGCCATCGAGACTTCGAAAAAGCTCAACGCCCACAAGCGCATCCAAGATAAACTCGCCCGCTCCCAGGAACTCCACGAACGACTCGTCGTTTCACTCCGCGAGCTCGATATTAATAAAAATCTTGAGCAGGAAAACATCCGCATCATGCAACACGCCACCGACGCGCACCCACCAGAATCCACCCTCCCAAAACAGCTCGCCATTGGCCTCGCCCTCGGCCTTCTCGCCGGAGGCGCAATCCTCACCGGAATGGACTACGTTGATGATCGCGTAAATTCCGCCGCCGAATTCCAAAATAACTTCGAAGAAAACGTCCTCGCCCAAATTCCAAACCAAGAGGACGACATCGCCAGCGCACGCCTCCAAGAAAACGATCCCCGCAGCCTTTTCGCCGAAGCCTACCGCAATCTCCGCTCGTCCATCCTCTTCAAGCGCTGGGGAGGCGCCCCACCGAAGACAATCCTCGTCACCAGTGCAGTTCCTGCCGAAGGCAAAACCACCGTCGCCACGAATCTTGCCACCACCATGGCCCTCTCCGGCGCACGCGTCCTCCTCATCGATGGCGATCTTCGCCGCGGAATCCTCGCAGAAAGCTTCAATATCTCGGGAAAAACTGGCTTTGCAGACATCCTCACCGACCGAGCCGATTGGCGCGAAGTCATCAAAAAAACGAATATAGAAGGACTCCACGTCATCCCACGCGGTCACTTTGCCAAAGGCCAGGAAGCATCTTCCGAGCGCTTCCTTGCCGGCACTGCACCGAAATTCCTCAAGGAAACTCACGACCTCTTCGATTACGTCATCATTGATAGTGCACCGGTTCTCGTCGCGGACGATACCGCAACCTTTGCCCCAATGGTCGATACCACCCTCTTCGTCATGCGGATGTCCTCCACGATGGGCCGCCTCTCCGCCAAAGCCCTCGAAGTGCTTTACGCTCGGCAGGTTCACATCGCCGGAGCCGTCCTCAACCGCGCCACGACGCCAGCCAAAGAATACGCCTACTACGGATACGGAAAATACTACAAAGAGGCTTAGTGTATATTCGGAACTCAGCTGAACATATATGGATTCTCTTTATTAGTTATCACACTACACTACAAAATTTGAGGCTAAAAATGGCGATTTGAGGCAATCGCCAAACTCTTGCCGTTGTTTTGATGGTAGATGCGGATTGTTGATTAGCCGCAGTATCCCTTCGAGTCCTTATCGGAATAGGCTCTTACGCAGCACCCTTCGGTTCGGTTCCTGAACTTTCCTCAGATGTATTCCCCAACCGAAATTGATGAGGAACGCCAATGATACCAGCGCGAATAGTTTCTCAAGTTTACCTCCTTCAATCATGTGCGTGGCCTCCAGATCAAACCCACTTTTCTTGAGGTGGCTAACACTTTAATACAGCCTAAAAAGCAATACTCGCCCTGAGACCCAGGAGCAGCCCATCCCTCCCACTTTCATGCGGATCGAATAGGTATTGAAAATCAGGCTGTATTACAAAATGCTCATTAATTGGCAGCCGGTAAGTAAATTCCAAAATAGTCTCCGTACCAGTGCCCCCCCGCCTAGCGCGGATATAATCATCTCCAAATACTGCATGGGACAGCCCAATCCCCAGGGTATCCCCCTCGTAAAAAGTATCTGATACCGTGATTCCGCCATCTATGGTGCTGGTGACGACCACGCTCTCGCCCCCCAGAACCCTGCTCCCACGAAAAAACGCGTTTACCCTACTACCTAAAGCATGATCAACGATACCATAGATCATCCCAATGCCTTCAGAAAAACCTCCATCAGCAAAATTTTCAAACTCTCCCGAATGGAAGTAACCGCCAACCTTCAAGGCACCGCCCGCCTTATTATAGAGGACTCCCGATTCTACGAAAACCGCCTGCCCGGCACTCCCACCCCAGCGCCAATTGAACCCGAAATTCTCCCCCTCTCCGTCATCAGCAAGGCCAGCGTAAACGCCAAGAATGACATGCCAACTCTCCTCCAGGGAATAATGAAAAACCATGCCAGGGGCAGCAAAAGGAAAAATAGGTGTCCCAGTATTTCCTGATTGGGTATTAAAGGGACCAAAACTAGAATTAATAAACAACCCAGCCGTTTCCGATCCCATGAAGTCTTCATCTGCTGCGATCTGACCGAGCTTGATGAAACTCCCCCCCTCACCAATCTCGCAATGAAGATAGATATTAAAGAGGTTAAATTCGTTGGCATGGTAAATGTTACTTACCACTCCAAAATCGCCTACCGAGCTAGCAGAAAAATCCCCCCCCTGCCCAGCAAATGCCGAAACGACAAAAATCGTCTTCCCAAATTCAAAGAGTTCCCCCAAGTCGGCCTCAAGCGCCAAATCAAGTAAACCCATCCCCCCGGTAGCCGCACCAAACCCACCAGCGACACTATGGAAAACGTCGTAGGTGTAGGAAGCTGAAATCTCGATGGCATCCTGGGAAGGAGTATCTGCCCCCACCCGCGCCGGCAAAAAATCGACATCAAGCCCCCCGTAATCCGCCGCCGCAGGTGATACCGAAGCCGCAACCAAGAAGGTGGCAATTGCAATAAAATGGCGCAAAGCATCGAAAATCATAACGGTGCATCGCATTTCATCTTGATTAATCAAGATGTTTCCATTGATTCATCAATTTTTACAGGAAATCACACCGTAAAAAAGCAGCCGGAATCCAACGCCCTGGAGCCTGCCACCTCCTCGGCCACGCCAAACTCGACACCACAACGATCTACACCGCCGCCAAGGACGAGGTTGATGATTTCCTCGAGCGTTGCGAGATTCGTGCGGATGCGCCCGAGGGCGTCGGCTGATCGGGGTTAAAGAAGCGGGAAAAATTGCTCTCACCTACAACCTTGGTGATGAGAGTGATCGAGGCACCGACGGTGCCGGATTTAGCGGGCTCCTCTGATTTGGCCATTACCTCAGCATCATATTTCAGATGCGTTCACCAGAATTATAGCTGGGCTACTCTCTCAGCTCGATTTTCCAATATTCGAAAACGACGGTCATCCTGGAACCACATAGAATACGCTCGAATCAAGGAGGATAAAATAATATAGCGCCCCCCTAAAACCCTAATTCACTCAGGATAAAAATGGTAGCAGGAGGGGGATTTGAACCCCCGACCTAAGGCTTATGAATCCTCCGCTCTACCCCTGAGCTATCCTGCCACTTTTTCCTCTCCGATAGCACTCGCCGGTCGGATGAAGGAGAGGATCATACTTGAGGACGGGGATTGGTCAATGAGTTTTCAGTATTCAGTTTTCAGAGTTCTGTCTTATCCAGTGGGTCTGAATACTGACGCCTATTTCCCGATGCAGAAGGTGCCGAAAATCTGGCCGAGGAGCTCTTCGGTGTCGACGGTGCCTACCACTTCACCGATGGCGGCGAGGGCTTCGCGTAGATCGAGGGCGACGAATTCGGGAGGCGTGGCTGCCGCGAGGGCGGCAAGAGTGGCATCGAGTGAGGCGGCGGCGCGCTTTAGGCATGCCTGGTGGCGGGCATTGATGGCGGCAGAGCCTTCTCCCCAGCCGGTCGATTCGCTGGTGAGAGTTTTTTCAATTTCGTCGTAGAGACACTCAAAGCCTTCACCGGTGGCGCAGGAGACTGCGATGCCTTCATGAGCGATCCAGCTTGGGTGAAGGCTGGCATCCAATTTGTTTTTTACCAGAATATGGGGGGTATCGACTGTGATTCGCTCATCGGCGGGCAGGCTTGCATCGACAATTTCGAGGACGAGATCGGCCTGGGCAATGGCATCGTGCGAGCGGTCGATGCCCTGGGCTTCGATGGCATCAGTGGTATCGTCGTGGATCCCTGCGGTGTCGGTGAGGCGGAGAGGGTAGCCCCGGAGGTTTACCGTTTCTTCGATAGTATCGCGGGTGGTGCCGGCGGTGGAGGATACGATCGCCCGGTCGTGGCCGAGAAGACGATTGAGGAGGGAGCTTTTTCCTGCATTGGGTGAACCACAGAGGACGGTACGGACGCCTTCGCGAAGAATACGGCCTTGATCCGCAGTGGAGAGTAAATCCCCCACCCTTTTGCGGGTCTCGGCAATTCCTGCAACGAGTGCGGAGCCGGTCTCGGGATCGATGTCTTCCTCGGGAAAATCGATATATGCCTCAAGGTGAGATAGGCTGCCGAGAAGCGTTTCTCGCAGTCCCATAATTTCTTGGCCGAGACGCCCGGCAAGTTGCTCGTGGGCAGAGCGAAGACCACGCTCGGTCTGAGCGCTGATGAGATCCATCACGGCTTCAGCCTGGGTGAGATCCATTTTCCCATTCTGGAAGGCGCGCCGCGAAAACTCCCCCGCTTCAGCGGCGCGAGCTCCCGATTCGAGAATTCTCGCGAGGACGGACTTGGTGACTAAGATCCCACCGTGACATGCAATCTCGACAGTGTCTTCACCAGTATAGCTCGCAGGATTGGTGAACGCAGTGGCCAGAACTTCATCGATTACAGAACCATCAGCGGCAAAAATTTTGCCAAGCACGGCAGTCCGAGCAGCGAGTGGTTTCCTCGAGCGAAATACTGAGGATACCAGCGTGATTGCATCATTTCCAGAAACACGAATCAGCGAGACGGCTCCTTGCCCGGGAGGGCTGGCGACGGCCGCAATGGTATCGCTCTCGCCGGTAGAAACCGGGGTCACAGGTCGAGGAAGTTTTGCAGAAGGCGTTTGCCTTCGGTAGTTAAAATCGACTCGGGGTGGAACTGCACGCCGTGAACGGGAAATTCCTTGTGGCGCAGCCCCATGATTTCACCCTCTGCGGTCTCTGCCGAGATTTCGAGGCAATCAGGCACAGATGCGCGGTCTACGATGAGACTATGATAGCGAGTCGCGGTGAAGGGATTGGGGAGACCTGCGAAAACCCCCTTATCATCATGCTGAATCGGAGACGTCTTTCCATGCATGAGTCGTGGAGCCCGAATAACATTGCCTCCGTAGACTTCCCCCATACTTTGGTGGCCGAGACAAACGCCGAAGATTGGCGTTTTTTCACCGAAGCGACGAATAGTCTCACAGCTCACACCGGCGTCTTTCGGCGCTTTCGGACCGGGGGAGATGAGGATTCGCTCGGGGGCTAAATCAGCGATCTCATCAAGAGTAATTTCGTCGTTGCGAAAGATCTTCATCTCAGCACCGAGCTCGCCAAAATATTGGACGAGATTGTAGGTGAAGGAATCGTAGTTATCGATGACTAATAACATAACTAACTAGAGAGAGATTTAGCGCGGGCGATACCACGGAACATTCCGCGGGCTTTATTGAGGCATTCTTCGTGCTCGTTTTCTGGGATAGAGTCGGCGACGACTCCAGCTCCTGCTTGGACATAGGCTTTGCCACCTTTGACGACGCAGGTGCGAAGCGCGATGCACGAATCGTGGCTTCCATCGAATCCGAAGTAGCCGACGGCACCGGCATAGGCGCATCGCTTGTTTTTTTCGAGTTCGTTGATGATCTGCATGGCACGGACTTTGGGCGAGCCAGAGACGGTGCCTGCAGGAAAGGTGGCGCGCATGACGTCGTAGGCGGTTTTCCCCGGAGCTAAGGTGCCATGAACATTCGAGACGATGTGCATGACGTGGGAGTAGCGCTCGATGGTCTGGAAATCTGTCACTTCGATGCTTGCGAATTCGCTGATGCGGCCGACGTCGTTCCGGGCAAGATCGACTAACATGATATGCTCGGCAGCCTCTTTGGGATCTGCGAGGAGTTCGGCGGCGAGAGCATCATCCTCTTCGGGAGTTTTTCCGCGCCAGCGGGTGCCAGCAATCGGCCGAATATCTACGCGTTTATCAATACAACGAACGTGAACTTCTGGAGAACTCCCAACCAGCGCAAATCCGGGACATTGTAGGAGAAACATGTAGGGGCTCGGGTTCACATGCCGCAACGCACGGTACAAATCCTCGGGCGTCCCAGAGTAATCGACTTCAAAGCGCTGTGACGGCACGACCTGGAAGATATCACCAGCATGAATATATTCCTTAGCAGCGGCTACCATCGCACAATATTCCTCCTTGGTCGTATTGCTTGTCGCCTCCGGCTCGGGAGTATCGGCTTGGCCAAAGGGCATCGGTGTCACTTGCAAAGGCTGGGATAACTTCGCAATCACGCCATCTATCTTACTGCGCGCCGCCTCGTAGGCTGCACTCGTCGATTCGTGCTCGGACGAAAGCACATTGGCGACGACGCGCATCGTCCGAAACCGATGATCGAAAACAACCATCGTATCGGCAACAAGGAAAAACATATCGGGCAACCCAAGCTCATCTGCTGGAGCAGCGGGGACAGTGGGCTCGTAGTAGCGGACAGTGTCGTAGGCAAGATACCCGATGGCACCACCGTAAAGCGGTGCGAATCCGAGATCCTGCCCAGCGGCAGGCTGAAAACGCTCCATCACCTTTTCGAGTTCCGCGAGAGGATCAGATTCCGCAGTGAATGTTCGGGAGTTTTCGCCTTCGGCGACGGTCACTTCGCGGTCTCGAGCGACAAAGGTCATCCGGGGGGCTGCGCCCAGGAAGGAATAGCGCCCGGCGTGCTCTGTCTTTTCTGCAGATTCGAGGAGAAACGCAGGATCCCCGTCGTCGCCGGCAATTTTCCGGTAGGCGGAGAGCGGAGTTTCATAATCCGCAGCGAGTTCGGCGGATACAGTGATCAGTCCACCACTAGAGGCAAGCGCGGCGAACGCTTCGGGCGAGGGGCTGAGAAATGTGGGCACGTTTTCCAAAATCGGCGTTTAAAGGGGAGCGCGAAGATGGGGCATGCCCGATAGTTTGCAAATGGGGGCTAGTTTGCTAGCCTCGCTTTCCGCGCCACCCCCCCGAAAAATGCCGATCAAACAAAAGAAATCCTCCCGCGATAAACGGCAGCCCAGTGAGCGCCCCAGCTGGAATGATGACTCACAGGCAGTGCCAGGCGAAAGTGCCGATGCCCGCCTCCAACGTATGAGTATGCAGATGGCTTCCGCCGAGCGCTCCGGCTTCCGCGGAGAGCGCAGTGATCTTTATGGCGGCCATCCCATCGCTGTGGTCTGGGCGATTCGGATCACAACAGCCATTGTCGTAATCGGTGGAATCTTCGCGGTCACCACTCTTTTCAAAGGCAGTGATTCTTCCGAGCAAGAGCCCTCTAGTGAGAGTGACGATGCAATCGCAGCATTAATCCGTGCTGCTCGCGAGGAACCAAAAGAGGACGTTTCCGTTTCTGATACTGCGGAAAAAATCGTCGAGAACCACTATGAATGGCTCTCAACCTCAGAAGAAGCATTCGCCCCATTCCAGGAAACCGTCTTGTCTTTTTTCAAGGCTTCCACACCGATCGAGCGAATGCCTTTTGTAATCCAGACACCCGATATCGAAAAACGGCTCAATGATTCCGCCGGCGAGGCGCTTTTCGATCAAATTTCTGCCCCCACTTTCGCGCAAAGCTACTGCTTGGGAAAAGGCTGGGTGACGGTGGATGTCCTTCTTCCTTCTTTTGGCTTCCGTCCCGTCATCATTAATACATCCGAGGACAAAAATCGGATCGATCTCGATGCCTTTATTGGATACAACCCAAAGACTTCAGAAGAGATCAAGAAAGATCTCAAGAGCGGCCAACAGGCAACCTTCCACGCCCTCGTAACTCGATCTCCCAAAGCAGCAGAAACGCCCGGCGATGTGCTCTTAATCGTCCGTGATCCAAACGACACCTTACTCATTGGTGAGCCCATTATCGCCCAGCTCTCAAAATTCGGATCCGCACCAGAGCATATTGTAAGCTGGCTCAGCAATGGTCAGCCCCTTCCCTTCACTATCACGATTACTCCCGAAATTTCGCTCACTGGTGATCCCATATTTCGAATTTCAGAAATTCATGCAGATGCCTGGAGCTCTGGACTTACGTCTACACCTGTGGCGCTTGCTCCCCCTCGAAAAACGATCGGGATCAACGCCAAATAAGCCAAGCTCTCCGACGATTCATGCCTCAAGACCCTCCTCTTCCTCCACGCGAACCGTCTCCCCCTAGCTGGGATCAAGCGGAGGAAGCTAAAAAAATTGCCGAATCTGCCCCCGGAAACGTCGAAAAAAGCACGCGAAAGAAAAAGGTTCGTAAGCGTGTCCAAGAGCAACAAACGCCCGCATGGGAGCAGAAATCCACCCTACCAGGTGAACATGATACCGACGAGCTCATCGAGCGACTCGATAAGACCATTCAAAAACAAGGTTCCTCCGGTGGGAAAAAATCACGCCGCCGCAGGCGACAAGGCGTCCATGTTCGCGAAGTCGAATACACACCAGGGAAAAATTTCATTATCGCCACCATCCTGCTCGCATTCACCGGAATCTTGGGAGCGATCGGATACGCCATTTACAATAAAAATGACGCCGAAGCTGAGGCAGACTACGTCTCCGGCGATCTTGAGCGATTCATGAAAGGTGAGGTCGGATCAAGGCCGGCGGCAATCTCTGAAACTTCCTCTCCCGAAATTAGTTCCCGCCCGCCCACGACGACTAAAATCGACGATTCAAGACTCGATCCCGTGCGTGCATGTATTACCGGGTTTCTCACCGCCAACACGATTGAGGAAAGACTTCAATTTTTACGCCCAACTTCCGAGGTTCGTGCACATATGGAGGCGATGAAAGACCATCCCGTAATGCGCACTCAGATCGAGCCAACTTTCGGCCCACTTGCACTTGAGAAAGAAGGGTTCGTCTACGCAGAAGTCCACGAAGCAGGAGTTGGCTACCGAGGAGCCATCCTTGAATTAAGTGAGGACACTGCATTACTCGATTTCGATAGTTTCCTCGGATACTCGGATGTCGATTGGCCAAGCTTAGAATCCGGCGACGAAACGCCCGAAACAGAGATACGAGCACTTATCGCTCTTCTTCCGCCCTCTGCTCTAGATGACCCCTCACGCAGAAAAGCGCTCGTGCGCGATCCTTCTGAGAGTTTCACCGTCTATTCTACAATCGAAATATTTGGCATCCCCGAGCAATATGCAGCTCTCCTAAAAAAGTCGCGCCAGCCACTCCCTTTCACGGTCAAGATACAAACTCTCCACTCAGAACGCACCGGCACTTCCGCTACCCCCGAAATCACGAAAGTAATCTCGGCAGGCTGGTTCAAAGAAATCGATTTTACGATTCCGCCCGCTCCTGAAAAGCTTCCGTCGCCGTTTTAAAGCGCTTAAGACCTTGCTCCCACATCGCCTCTCCAGCCTTCGACACACGGACAGCTGATTTCGGGGCAAGCACGCGTAGATACTTCTCCGCTTCCGCACGCGACCTCGTCACGCAAAGCGCAGAAGCCAACGCATCTGCCCTCGCGGGATTTCCCATAATGATTGTTGCTGAAGCACTACCTTCAAGCGCGAGCCCTGATTTTGGATCGATGAGATGGGAAAATCGTTTCCCTCCAATTTCGGCATACTTATAGAGATCTCCAGAAGTCATCACCGCAGCATTTGCCACATTCACCGAGAACGGTGATCCATTTCCCCTCACTTCAATATTCCATCCGCTCGCTCCTGGAGGCGCATCGCCAGTAAAGACATCGCCTCCCCCATCAATCAAAAATGTCGAAATCTTAAATTCATCCTCAAGCATACGGCCAAGCTCTGCCATGGCGTAGCCTTTTCCAATCCCACCCAGATCGATCAAGACACCTTCTCTATCAAGGCGAACGCACGTTCCATCGAGCCGGAGGTTCTGGTGACCGCTTTTTTTCAACGCCTCACCAATCAAAGATTTCTTTGGAAATTCCTGCTTCCGAAGAGCCCGCCTCCATAATTTCGTGAGTGCCCCCAATGTCGGATCGAATGCTCCTGAAGTCTCTTCAGCAATGATAAGCGACTCCTGTAGCACAGCAGCGAGCGACTTACTTGCCGGACTCCACGTGGATGAAATCCCACGCACTTCAGATTCGGGCAAGTAATCACTCATCACAAGATTAAGCCCGTCGAGCTTTTCGAACGACGCGTCCAACGCCCGCTCGGCAACATCTTCGCCGCTGGCAAAGACCGTGATCGTCCACAGCGTCCCCATGCACCCACGCGCACGGGAAAAACGCACTTCCCCAGCATCGGCTGGGGTAGCCAATAATAAGAGAGCGCTACAACTTAGCTGCAGTTTCCTTAATAAATTCTTTGAAGCGGTCACCAAAATCTTCGCGGTCGAGCCCAAAGATCACATTGGTCTTCAGGAAATCGAGCTTGTTCCCAATATCATAGCGCGCTCCGGGAAGTTCCAAACCATACATTGCACGATCGTGCATGAGGCGAGCCATCGCATCAGTAAGCTGGATTTCGTTATTTTTGCCAGGCTTGGTATCTGCTAAGAAATTGAAAATCTCGGAAGTAAAAACATAGCGCCCGGCAATAGCCAGGTTGGACGGGGCATCTTTCATCGCGGGCTTCTCCACGAGAGCATCCAAGAGAGTAAGGCGCTCCCCGATTTCTTTACCTCCAGCGATTCCGTAGCGCTCCACCTTTTCCTCGGGGACGCGCTCCAGGGCGACGACGGATTCCTGAAAACGATCAAACACTTCGATCATCTGTTTTGTAAATGGAGTGTCGCTCGCCTTACCGATGAGAGTATCACCAAGAAGAAGAGCAAATGGCTCGCCGCCCACGAAGCTTTTTGCGTAGGATACGGCATCACCAAGCCCATTGAGTTCTTTTTGCCAGACAAAGTGAATGTTCGCGAGATTCGGAATACGCTTCACCTGCTCCAGCATATCCATTTTCCCCTTCTCTTCCAATTCCGATTCTAATTCGAAATTGCGATAAAAATGCTCCTCGATTGCACGCTTACTCTTACCAATCACCATCAAGATATCGGTGATTCCCGAATTCACCGCCTCTTCCACGACATA
The DNA here is from genome assembly GCA_937922595.1 of uncultured Verrucomicrobiales bacterium. GTDB lineage: Bacteria > Verrucomicrobiota > Verrucomicrobiia > Verrucomicrobiales > DEV007 > CALAIY01. Next base: position 30,906 of record CALAIY010000158.1, read on the forward strand.
TTGGATCGTGGGAGTATCGACGATCGGCAGCATTTCTTTAGGCTGCGAAAAAGTAGCTGGAAGAAACCGCGTGCCAAATCCAGCGGCAGGGATCACCGCTTTGCGGACTGATTGTTTACTCATAATTGAAATTATTTAATGGTCGGCTTGAATACTTTTACGCCGAGAGGCTCGAGCGCCGCAACAATCTTCTTATAGGAAGCTTCATCAGGGTAAGTCCCTACGATCGCTCCTCCAGAGCCAGTGAATTTTGCCGTGCCTCCCGCTTTGCGTGCCGCATCGACCATCGCAAGATTCCCCGGACTCATCTTGTAGAGTTTTTTCCTGAGATCAAAATTGCGATCCAGCACAGGACCAATCAGATCACTTTTACCTGCGAGCAAAAGATCGCGGACTTCCTGTGCCATCCCGGCCCAGGCCTGCATAGCATCGATGATCTCCTTATCACCACGGTTGAAGCGCCCACGAATATCATTGTGAAATACTTCAGTTCCTTCTGAGAGCTTAGTTGTGTAAGCCACGAAAAGCGGAGGAAGTAGATCAGGTGAAAGCTCCTCGTAAATTCCATATCCCTGCGTTCCCATAATCTCCTCTTTAAAGTCCATATAGACGAGCCCCTCATAGACCTGAATCACACGATCCTGCAGCCCCGCAGGAATACCGAGCTCATCATTTTCGACCGAGAGAATAAGATTCGGCTGCTTCCCCCGAGGGATCTCCACCCCATAAAATTCCATCAAGCAACGAAGACAGGCCGTAATGATCGCACTTGAACCAGCCATCCCAACCTGAGGCGGAACATTACTCGAATACCGAAGCGTAAAATTCCTCTCGTGAAGATCGTGGCCACTCTCGCGGCAATAATCGTAGAAACGCTTCACCGTCGCCTTCAGCAACCGCACGCCACCATAATATCCGAAAAAACCAACATCTGACGCAAGCGCACCAATCCCATCAAATACCGAATGATCCCGCGCCGCCGGTTGAATCTCAAGCTCGGGAGATTCAAAAAGCACCACCTCTGCTCCGAAGTTTTTGATAATGAAGGATATAGTTTTCCCGAAATACCCGTCGGACGGGTTTCCGATAAGCCCGGCACGGGCGTAAGATTTCTTCCTGATCATCATAGCTATAAAAGAGGGCGTGTTCCATAGCGGGCTTTCGCAGCCCTGACAAGTTTGCAATTCAAATCCTGGAATAAGCCCTACTTGCAATGACTCTAGCTTTTTCCTTCACAAAACACCGTTTTACCCGTAGTCCCTCACGTGCCACCAGACCAGGAAGCTCTCCGTAAAATCCCGTCCGTTGAGAAAGTGCTCCACGCACTTGCCTCAAGCGACTCCGCAGTATTTACCCGCGTTCCCAGAAGCGTCGCCACGGGCATTGTCCGTTCCGCCCTCGCTGACCTTCGAAAGCGTGTCGCCAAAGGTGCAACCGTCGAAAATCCTCTAGAGGACGTCCGCATCACTCTCGCCCATTTCGCGGCCACGCGAATCACACCCGTCATCAATGGTACAGGAGTCCTCATCCACACGAATCTCGGACGCTCCCCAGTTGCTTCCGCAGCTGCGGAAACTCTCGCCTCCGTCGCATCATCCTACTCCAATGTAGAGATCGATCTCCACACCGGAGCCCGGGGTCCTCGCGCAAAATTCCTCGAAACTTGCCTCGCCACACTCTGCCGAAGCGAAGCCGCTACCGTCGTAAACAACTGCGCCGCCGGACTCGTCCTCGTCCTCCAACACCTCGCCTCCGGCCAAAAAAATGAAGTCATCGTCTCCCGAGGCGAACTCGTCGAAATCGGAGGAGGCTTCCGCATCCCCGAAATCCTCGAAGCATCCGGAGCGAAGCTCGTCGAAGTCGGAGCCACCAATAAAACCCACCTTGCCGACTACGAACGCGCAATCACCGATCGCACCGGCCTTCTGCTCAAAGTCCATCGAAGCAATTTCTACATGGAAGGCTTCACCGCCGAACCCGACACCTCCGAACTCGCCGCCCTCGCCAAAAAATCAGGCATCCCATTCATGCACGACCTCGGCAGCGGAGCCATGATGCAGACCGATCAGCTCGCCCCCCTCGAACACGAAACCACCCCCTGGGAAACCCTCGCCGCCGGATGCGACCTCGTCTGCTTCTCCGGCGACAAGCTCCTCGGCGGCCCCCAAGCAGGCATCATCGCCGGTCGAGCCGATCTCATCGCCGGAATCAAAAAAACTCCCTTCTACCGCGCCGTCCGCCCGGATAAAGTCATCTTCACCCTCCTTCAAGAAACCGCCTGCGCCTACCTCGACGCCGCATCCGGAGACACCAAAGGTCTTCCCGAAATCCCGGTCGTCCAGATGCTCGCCATCAAAGAAAGCGCCCTCCTTCCCCGCGCAGAAGCCATCATAAAAGCGCTCTCAGATTCCCGCGTCACCACCGGCACCGGCACCGCACGCTGCGGCGGTGGCACCATGCCCAAATCCTCAATCCCATCCATCACACTTGAATTTCGCCTAGAAGAAAAGCACCTAGAACCATTCGCCCACGCACTCCGCACTGGCACCCCCGGAATAGTCGGCTATATCGACGCCGGAATTTTCAAACTAGACCTCCGCACCATCTTCGAAAACCAAGACAAACACCTAATCAACGCCCTCAAAAAAGGACTGAACACCAAACTTTAAAAAACTAAACTCTCTTTCATGAAACGTACCACATTCGTAACCACCCTCGCCGCCTCCGCTCTCCTCGCCGCATGTGGCGGAGACAAGCCCACCTCCACCACCACCGACGGAGCAAAAGCCACCCTCAAATTCTCCGCAATCCCGGATCAAAACTCCACCGAACTCAAAGAGAAATTCGATGCCCTCGCCGCACACCTCTCCGAGAAACTCTCCATCCCCGTCGAATACATCCCCTCCTCCGACTACGGAGCATCCGTAGAGCTCTTTAAAAACGGCGACATCCAGCTCGCATGGTTCGGCGGCCTCACCGGCGTCCAAGCACGCGCCGCCGTCGAAGGTGCAAATGCCATCGTTCAAGGCAAAGCCGATCCCGAATACTTCTCCTACTTCATCGCCAACGCAGACACCGGCCTTGAAAAATCCGAAGAATTCCCCGCCGCGATCAAAGACCTCAAATTCACATTCGGCTCCGAGCAATCCACCTCCGGTCGCCTCATGCCATCCTACTTCATCGAGCAAGCCTCCGGAATGAAGCCTGAAGACTTCTTCTCACAGCCCGTCGGCTTCTCCGGCAGCCACGACAAGACCTGCGAACTCATCGAATCCGGCCAATGGCAAGTCGGTGCCCTTAGCTACAAGACCTACGACAAGCTCACCGCAGCCGGCAAGATCGATCCCGCAAAAGCAAAAGTCATCTGGAAGACCCCCGTCTACGCAGATTACAACTTCACCGCACACCCCGCACTTGAAGCCACCTACGGAGAAGGCTTCACCCAAAAGCTCGCCGATACCCTCATCGCCATCAAAGACCCCGCGCTCCTCTCCGCCTTCCCCCGTGAAGCGCTCATCCCAGCGAAAAACGAAGACTTCGATGGCATCGTAAAAGTCGCCAAAGAACTCGGCTTCCTCCGCTAATCTCATGTCCTTCACCGTAGACGACGTCCACGTCACCTTCGGTGAAACCGGCGCCCTCACCGGCGTTAGCCTCACCGCCGGTGAGGGCGATCAAATCGCCCTCACCGGCCCCAGCGGAGCCGGGAAAACCACCCTCCTCCGCCTCCTGAACGCCACCGTTCTCCCCACCTCAGGCACCGTTTCCGCCTTCGGCAAAACTCTCGCCTCCCTCTCCCCGAAAGAGCTCCGCGCCATTCGCGCGAAAATCGCCCTCGTCCCACAAGACCTCGCCCTCGTCCCCGGTCTCCGCGTCATTCAAAACGTCGCCCTCGGCCGCCTCGGCACACGCGGCACCCTCGGAGGCATCCGCGACTTCCTCTTCCCCGCCCGCGATACCATCGCCGAAATTCACAATATCCTAGAACGTGTCGGCATCCCCGAAAAACTCTACGAACGCACCACCAGCCTCTCCGGCGGCCAGCAACAACGCGTCGCCGTCGCCCGCGCCCTCTTCCAAAAGCCCCGCGCCCTCATCGCCGATGAGCCAGTCTCCTCAGTAGACCCCGACCGCGCCCGCCAACTCGTCGAGCTCATCACCAAAATCGCCACCGAGGACAATATCACCCTCCTCATGTCCCTCCACCACCACGACCTCGCCCAAGCCTACTTCCCCACCATCATCACCCTTGAAGCCGGGAAAATAATCACGCCCCCCCAAAAGCGCGCAAGCCACTAGACACGTCCCCCTCATTTCCCCCCTCTAGCCTTGTCCCGCCGCACCCTCATCTTCCTCATCGCGGCAGCCGGCCTCCTCGCCGCAATCCTCATCCCGCTCAATCCCGCCGCCATCATTCCGGACAATGCGGGAGGCATCACCGTCGCTAAAAAATTCTTTAGCGCCGCCCTCTCCCCCGCCCTCACCTACGAAGCCGCAGAAAACCTCCCCCCCGGCACCTCCCCCCTTCTCGCCAAAGTCCTCGCCGCCACCTTCGCCACCTTCCGCTACGGCCTCGCAGGAATCTCCCTCGCCCTCCTCCTCGGGCTCCCCCTCACAGCAGCCTGCCTCACCCCCCGGCAAAATGCCGGGAAACTCCGCCACGCCACCTGGCGCGCTGCACGATTTCTCGCCGCCCTCCTCCGCTCCATCCACGAACTCTTCTGGGCAATCCTCCTCCTCGCCGCCTTCGGCAACGTACCCGCCCTCGCCGTACTCGCCCTCGCCCTCCCCTACGCCGGCACCTTCGCCAAAATCCTCCCCGAAATCATCGCCGGCTCCCCAGCTCGCGCCGAAAGCCACCTCCACTCCACCGGAGCCCCCCCCTCCCTCTCATTTCTCCTTGGCCGCCTACCCGGAGCCATTCCTGATCTCACCGCCTACATCCTCTACCGCTTCGAATGTAGCCTGCGCTCCGCCGCCGTAATGGGATTTCTCGGAATCCCCACCCTCGGCTACTACCTCAAGCTCTCCTTCGCCAACCTCCACTACCAGGAATGCTGGAGCTACCTCTACGCACTCGGCATCCTCGTCCTCGCCGCAGAAGCCTGGGGCAGCTTCATCCGCGCACGCCTCGTCAGCCCCCCCGCCTCTGCCCCACTCTGCATCAAAGCCGCACTCCCCGCCGATCCCCTCGCCCGGCTCCGCGCCCTCCGCCCCCGCGATTGCCTCGTCCGAGCCACCTTCGCCATCGCCACCATCTCAGCCACCATCTCAATCGCAGCCCCCGACCTTAAAACCACCGAACTCTTCCTCGCCCGACGCTGGGAAAACGCCGCCCGCTTCCTCACCGAAACCATCCCCTACGCCCTCCGCGACACCGACCCCACCACCACCCTAGGAAGCTGGCTCACCCAATACGCCCTCGGCACCGGCCTCCCCGCAGCCTGGCAAACCCTACTCCTCGCCATCGTCGCCATCGTCCTCTCCGCCGCCACCGCCGCCATCCTCATCCCACCCGCCTCCGCCACCATCGCCACAGCCGACCCCTTCGGCATCACCGGCGGCCACATCACCAAGCTCAAAAATCTCGCCTGGAAAACCCTTCGCCTCACCGCACGCGGCATCTGTGTATTCATTCGCGCCATTCCCGAATACGTCTGGGCATTCCTCCTCCTCGCCGCACTCGGAAGCGGAGCCTGGCCGCTCGTCATCGCCCTCGTCCTTCACAACGCAGGCATCCTAGGCCGCCTCGGAGCCGAACTCGTCGAAAACGTCCCCCCAAGAACTCCCGCCGTCCTCGCCGCCACCGGAGCAAACCGCATCACAATACTCCTAGCAGCCATTCTCCCAGACATCTTCCCCCGCGCCCTCGCCTACTTCTTCTACCGCTGGGAAACCTGCGTCCGAGAATCCAGCGTCCTCGGCCTCCTCGGCCTCCCCTCCCTAGGCTTCGCCATCTCCGAAGCCCGCGCCCGCACCCGCTACGATGAAATGCTACTGTATCTCCTCATCAGCGTCCTTCTTGTTCTCTTAGGCGATGCCATCTCCCACCGCCTCAGAACGAAATCCTAAACCTTCGTAATTCCTTACTCCATATTCAGAACCAAGAAGACCTCTTCGAAAATACAGAACACAAAATCAGCCAAAAAACAAAATCACCAGCGGTCGAGGATTTTTCTCCACCGCTTTTTTGGTAGCCGTTCGTCCCACATCCCATTGGATCAATGGATTCGGACTCCGCCAATTCGAAAATCTTAAAGCACACTAAAAAATCTCCCTTTTTTAGGAAAAACCACCCGCA
>CALAIY010000159.1 GCA_937922595.1 uncultured Verrucomicrobiales bacterium
ACTACCCTTTCACTGGGTTTTCTGGAGCCCTCGGCCCCAAGCTTAAGGAGGGGGATGGGCAGATTCCTGAAGGCATTTACAAAATCGAATACCTCAATCCAAATAGTTCCTACCACTTATCGATGAAAATCAATTACCCGAACGCATTCGATAAGAAAATGGGACAAGCAGATCGCCGAACAAAGCTTGGTTTTGATATCTTTCTCCACGGTAAAAGCGTCACCATCGGCTGCATCCCGCTAGGTGATCGTGGGATTGAAGAAATCTTCTATCTTATAGCAAAAAATGGCAGGCGAAATACACAGGTCGTAATCGCCCCATGGGATTTCCGGGAAAGAGAAGACTCTCCCGAAATCACTTCGGTGAACTGGGAAGCGGATCTCTACACTCAGGTGAGAAACGCGCTCGCTCCAATATCAGCGCAAACACCAAAAAAAGCAGCGGTCCCACCACAGAAAACAACTGAAATTGGGAAAGAAAAATCATCCCAATAATCATTGGAATGATCACCGCCGCTGCCGGGCGGATGGACCAAAAGATAACGGTTCCCAAGAGCGCCTCAGCAAACACCGTGATCCGGGAAAACCCCGTAGCCATGGAGCGCACGGTTTCTACACTGAACGAATCTCTGAGGTAGGGGAACGGGAAATTCTGCTTCTGCATGAAGTAAATATCGTGCAATGCGGAGCCATCCCAGTATTCAGCAGTGAATTTACCCACTGCGCCTCCCAGGAAGAAGAGTCCGATAAGTGCTTTGCCAAAAAAGATAAGCTGCTTCGCCTCGCGGGGCGTTGCCGACCAGAGAAGATACAGCGATACCCAAACGCCAGAGGTATAAGTGGCATCATTATACCCCGCAATGTGGCAGAGCAGCACTGCATTCGCGCCAAGAAGGATAGCCGCCGCCAGCTTCCTGGCGTTTTGGCTCCGCCCAAGGAATAGCACGAGCGGCGTCACAAGCGGGGCTAAGTATGCAATCAACGCGACTTTTCCGCTCGTAAAAAAATCCGGAAAAAGCGGATGAGAGACCGGCGTCTGCACCCCATCGAGATAGAGTGCGGCAAGATAGGCCACTTTAACGTAGAGCCCACCCATGAGGCCGGCGTAGACGATCAGCCAAGGATCTAGCTTTTTAAGAAAATTTTTCATGGCTTAGGCTCGATTACCATTTCGCTTCCACCCTCCGGAGCTTTCCGGATCACGTGGCGGGCATTAACCATTCTTCCTTGATAGGTCGAGGACGTGACGAGTACCTGGGGCAGCGCCAGATTGTAAGTACTGCGAAGATTGAAAGTGTAATGCCGCGTGGGGAAGTGATTCGTAGCCACCGGAACCGCGTGCTCTTCCAAACTCTCCGGAATGAGAATTCCCGTATTGGCAAAATTATACATCGATGGCACCACCTGCTGCGCCGCCCAAGCAGGAAACGTTTCTGTAAGGAGATTAAACCGCCGCATTCCAGCAAGGGACACTGCGGGAACAAACGGTGTGAGGAGCACCCAGAGATAGGTCACTGCAATAAGTGCCCCGAAAATCTTGCTACCCATTGCACCGCGAGGAGCGAGCCGCTTTTCTTGAGGCTTAGGACGAGGCGGCGAGCTAGCGGGGCTCGATACAATGGGTGTCTGTGGCTTTCGAAGATTCATTCCGGCCTACTAATTTTACTCGGCGCTCACAAAGGTAGCTCTGGCCAATCCATTTCTTCTTGCCCATGCATGAGTTCATCGAGAACGGGAACGCTTTCGGGGAGAATCTGCTCAAGGAGGGCGCGATTACTGATACTGGCAGCGTCGCGCTCTTCGGTGGCGTAGTTTAGGATAATTCCGGCACATTTTAAGCCGCGGGCTTGGATGGCTTTTACCGTGAGGAGCGTGTGATTGAGGGCTCCCAGTTTATTATCCACCACTACGACGACGGGGATCGCTAGCTCGACCGCGAAATCGGCCATGGTGTAATCAGCGGTGACGGGCACTTCCCAACCTCCGGCACCTTCTACGATGACGTGCTCGTATTTCGCTGCGAGTGCGTGGTAGCCTTGAATTAATTCGACGGTGCTGATGGAGCGGTTTTCCAGCATAGCTGCGGCCATGGGGGCGGCGGGCATTCGGAGCCAGAGCGGGTTAATCTGCTCAAGGGGAATTTCGTTTTCTGCCGCGCGCTGGAGGGCGATGGCATCCGCACGGTCGCCACAGGCTACAGGCTTGTAGCCGGCGCATTGCTTTCCTTGGCGAACTAATGCTTCGAGGAGACAACAGGTGACGTGGGTCTTCCCTACGTTGGTGTCGGTTCCGGTGATGAAGAGGTTCAAGATTTAGGGTGGAAGATTTAAGATTTAAGGCTTGGGCTCTGGATGGCCGTGGACCTTGCTTATAGCTCTCTTACCGTGGCTGCGGGGAGGGTGATGTCTTCCACGGTGCTTTGCTTTTCTTCGAGTTCGCCGTTGATGATCCACCAGACGGTGGTGCCGAGGGCTAGGCTGACGAATCTAGCTGTCCAGTTTTGTTGATTTCGTGTTTCCATCTCGTTTTTCTTTGAGGTCTTCTTCTTCGGCGGCGTCTTTCTTGACGTTGAGGAGGGCGGTGAGGCGAGCGCGGAAGGCTTCGGAATCGAGGTCGCGCTCGATTTCGCCTTTGTGAGCGATGGAGACGGCGCCGCTCTCTTCCGAGACGCAGACGGCGATGGCATCAGATTCTTCGGTAAGCCCAATGGCGGCGCGGTGGCGAAGGCCGATGCTACGGTCTTTCATCTCGCGGCGGCTTACGGGAAAGACGCAGCCCGCGCCGACTAATATATCTCCCCGGAGGATGACGCCGCCGTCGTGCAGGGCAGTTTTCGGGTGAAAGAGCGTCATGATGAGAGGATCGGAAAAATCCCCATCAATCTCGACGCCGGTCTCAAGGTATTGCTTGAGATCGATGCGGCGCTCGATGGCGAAGAGGGCTCCGTAGCGTTTAGAGGAAAGCTTGCGCACGACGTTGTCGAGACGCTCGACGAATTCGGCGCGCTGAGCCGCGACGGAGAAGAGGCGGGTTTGCCCAAGATCACCAAGAGCACGGCGAAGCTCAGGGTGGAAAATAACCATCATTCCGACGACGAGGAGGAGGGCGAGAACTTTCACGAGAAATCCAACAACCGGAAGATCAAGGACCTGGGAAAGAAAGGTGAGCCCTACGAGAACTCCAACAAGGGAGAAGAAGAGCCGAGCAGCTCGAGTCTCGCGGACGTAGGCATAGGCGTAGTAAAAAACGGTGGAGAGAATGAGAATCTCCAGGCCGTCGCGCCAGTGGTCGCTAAGAAAGGTAGTGACGGTCTCGATGGTCATGCAGGGGGATCTTAACCGAAAATCCGGCGGCGGCTACGCGAGATCTCTCCGATATTATCGGCTGACTATGATGCGTAGATAGCCTCAGTCATTCTCACGGCATCGACGTTTTCGCGGACATCGTGCACGCGGACGACGGCCACCCCGGCCTGGCGAGCATGGGCGCTGAGCGCGACGGTTCCCCAAAGGCGCTCTTCGGGCGGGGCGTCATCGAGAAGTGCTCCAATGAGTGATTTACGCGAAACGCCGAGGAGCAATGGGCGGTTTGCGGCAGCGGAAATTTCAGGCAGTGCGCGCAAGAGCTCCAGATTGTGCTCGAGCGTTTTCCCGAAGCCGATGCCGGGATCTACTAAGATACGTTCTGAAGCAACGCCCATCTGCGCAAGCCTGGCCACGCGCTCGGCAAGATAGGCTCCGACCTCGGCGACCACATCAGTATATTGAGGCGCAGCCTGCATCGTCTGCGGCTCGCCCTGCATGTGCATGAGGACAATGCCACAATCCGATTCCGCTACCACATCGAGCATCGCCGGATCACCAGTGAGCGCGGTGACGTCATTCACAATATCCGCACCGGCTTTCAGTGCGGCACTGGCGACCTCTGCCTTCATCGTATCAATCGAAATCAGCACCGTATCGCCAAGCGCTTCGCGCAAACCACGGATCACCGGAATCGTGCGCCTCTGCTCCTCGTCTGCCGGAACGGGCGCGGCTCCAGGTCGGGTAGATTCGCCCCCCACGTCGAGTATCCCCGCCCCTTCAGCGACCATCGCCACACCGCGAGCGATCGCAGTTTTCACATCAGCGAATTCGCCCCCATCCGAAAAAGAATCGGGCGTCACATTCAAAATCCCCATCACAAGGGAGCGCTGAGAGACGTCGATACGGTGGGAACCCACCTGCCAAAAAGATGCAGACATGCTGCACTTTAGCCGCACCCGACACCGGTTTCATCGAAGAAGTCCCACAGTTGTTCCCCCGAGATCGTGCACTATGTTTCACTCCCGATGAAACGCCCCCATTTCTGGCTGATCGCGCTCCTTGCGCTTGCCATCACTTCCGCCGCGAGTGCTGCTCAATGGCAGCGCTCCGCTGATATTTGGTCACGCGTCGTCATGCACGACAGCGGAAAGCGCACCGAGTCCTACCAAAACATCAACACGCGCAACCTCCGCGAAGAGACCTACGACCAGAATAATATCGTCACCAAAAAACGCCTTTTCCAACTCGATAAACTCGGGCGCCCCGTAAATGCCCTCGTCTTCGATGGAAACGACAACGTCGTGGGCCGCGTCCAATACGTCTACGACGAATACGAGACCCTCAAAGAAGAACGCCTCTTCAATGTAAAAGGCCAGCTCCTCCGCCGCCTCTTCTACGGCCTCGAAAAAGGCGGCATTCAAAGCAAACCCATCGCCTTCACCTACGACCCAAACAACCCGGACGCCAAGCCCGTGCGCAACGACAAAGGAGCAAAGCCAATCATGCCCCTCGATATTAAAACCGGTGAAGGAAGCGGCCTCGATTCCGGCACCCCGAAAAAAGGAATCCCTGGAATGAAACGCTAATGAACCCCGGACACCTTCTTGGATATCTTATACTCGGAGCCACCGCCGCCGGTGGACTCATCTGGGGCATCGTGCAGAAGCGCGAAGATAGCACCGACAAAATCGCGTTTCTTCAGAGCAAGGTCAAAATGCTCGAAGACGAAATCTCCGATCTCGAATCTGAAGCCCCACCAGAAGTCGCCGCGCCGCCCACATCACCTGCGCCCACGCCCGACGAAATCGCCCAGCGAGCCGAAGCCTACCGCGAGCTCACCTTTAAAGAAAAACCCGTTTTCATCGCCGTCCCACGCCAGGACTTCGAAGCAGCACTTGAAGAAGACGTCCGCCGCTCCCTTCCCGACGATGGCGGAGAAAACCTCCTCGCAGCACTCGCCCAAATCGGCTTCGTTTTCGATCCCGATGGTGAATTCGAATTCGACATGATCGAATCCATCACCGGCCTCAGGCTCACTCAAGAAAACGCCCTCTACGATCCCGCCGCCAATACCATCACCTACCCCGAAGATACCGAGCTACGCGACGCCGGAGAGCGCTCCCGGCTCACTGCCGCCTGCGTCACCGCCCTCCAGCACCAGCACTTCGGCGAAATCACCGTAGAGAATGCCGACGCAGCCCACGCCCTAGCAGCTCTCCGTACTGGCGAAATCGGGCAAATCACCCTGCGCATCAGCCTACTTGAGCCCGATGAAGTCGGAGCCCCCCCGCCCTCACCCGAAGCGACTCAGCCCTACTACGGCGCACCCGTCTATCTACGCGAGACCAACCTATTCCCCCACGTCTTCGGCACCCGCTTCGTCGGCGAGCTCCACAGCAAAAATGGCTGGGAAACGGTAAACGCCGCCTACGCACGCATCCCTTCCAGCAGCGCCGAAGTCATGCACCCGAAGAACTACCCCTCTTCCCCCACCGCGATCACCCTAGACACCTCCCCCCTCGCCGGCGAAACCGCCCTCGCCACCGACGTCGCCGGCGAACTTGGAATCAATCTCCTCCTCCAAACCCTCACCGCCCCCCGCACCTCCGCCAGCGCCGCCATCGGATGGGCCGGAGATCGCTGGCTAAGCTACCCCTCCGGCTACCTCTGGGACACCCGCTGGAAAGACGAAAACGAAGCCGCCGAATTCCAAGAGCAAATCGAAACCTATCTTAAACGCCGCTACGTAGACATCGACATCTTCCCTCAAGTAACTCGCGAGCAAACCCGCGTCACCCTCCGCGTCGCCGACACCGAAGCCTTCGCCCAAGCCCTCGATACCCGCCTCAAGTAACCATGGACGACGCATTCCAAATCTTCTACGAAGGCAAAGTCCAAGGCGTAGGCTTCCGCTACGCCACCAAACAAATCGCCATGGGCTACGACATCTCCGGCTGGGTAAGAAACCTCCCAGATGACCGCGTAGAAATGCAAGTCGTAGGCGACATCGAAGAAATCGCCGCCTTCTGCAAAGAACTCGAAGAAGAAAGCGCCCTAGCCGGCCAAATCCGAGAGATCGAAAAAAAGCAAATGGAAGAAATCCCCGAGATCGTGGGATTCTCAATTCGGTAGGTATTCAGAAATGGAATTCCTATCGTTCGCCCTTCTCTTTCTGCTTTCGCTAACTACCAAGATTATACTTGGATCGAAATCAAAAATCATTTCAACACTCGTCTTAACGAGCGGGCTCCTCCCATCGCTTGCTGCTCTCAGCAATGCTCTACGATGGCCAATTCCATTCGAGATTGAACTTTTGGGATTTGCTTGCGGACCGATTCTTTCGCTT
>CALAIY010000160.1 GCA_937922595.1 uncultured Verrucomicrobiales bacterium
ACCAGCAAAGACATCCTCGCCATCATCCGCGCCCTCCCCACCAAAAAGCCCTTGGCAGAGCCATCACCCCCGCTTCCTTAAGATTTACGAAGTAAATGAAACAAAGCACCAGCCCGAACGACGCCGCAGCTACCCCAGCCTCCAAAAAAAAGAAAAAGACCTTCGTCCTCGATACGAACGTCCTCCTTCACAACCCCACCTCCATCCATCGCTTCGAAGACAACGAAGTCGTCATCCCCGTCGATTGCCTCTCCGAGCTCGACCGCTTTAAAAACGAACAAACCGATCGCGGAGCCAACGCCCGCCAAGTTCACCGCTCCCTCAGCGCCGCCTTCAGTACCGATACCAGCGCCAGCGTCACCAAAGGCATCCCCACCCCCGGCGGCGGCACCCTCCGCCTCGCACTCCACAAAGCAGCCAGTACCACAAAATCCGCCAAGCCCACATGGCTCAAATCCTTTGAAAACACCTTCCCCGAGCAAGACAAAATCGATCACCGCATCATCGCCACCGCCCTCCACCTCCACCATCAGAAAAAGAAATCCGAAGTCATCCTCGTCACCAAAGACATCAACATGCAGCTCAAGGCCCGTGCAATGGGTCTCACCTGCCAAGACTACCAAAACGACAAAGTAGCCCCCTCCGAAGTCTCCACCTACGAACTCCGCCGCGTCCAAGTCGATAGCCACGAACTTCAGCGCTTCGCCAGCGGCGGCGAACTCACCCTCGAAGACCAATCCCGCCTTCAAGACCTCTCCATAAACGAATACATCCTCCTCTCCTCCGGCGCAAAAACCACCATGCCCGCCCGCTTCGCCGGAAACACCTTTCGCCGCCTCCACGCCCCCAAAGCAATTCGCCTCCCCGGCGGCACCAGCATCTCCCCCATCAACCTCGGCCAACAGTGCCTCCTCGATGCCCTCCTCGATCCATCCATATCACTAGTCACCTGCTACGGCCACGCCGGCACCGGAAAAACACTCCTCGCCGTAGCCGCCGGCCTCCACTCCGTATTCGAAGGCACCGCCCGCGGCCTCACCATCAGCCGCCCAGTCGTCGCCATGGGAGGCGAAACCCTCGGCTACCTCCCCGGCACCCTCGATGAAAAAATGCGCCCCTGGCTGCAACCCATCTACGACGCCCTCGAATTCCTCCTCCCCCCCACCTCCAGTGGAAGCACCACCACCCGCAAAAAAGGAAAAACCGCCAAAGCCCAAGACCTCCTCACCGGCGGCACCAGCAGTAAACCCTACGAAGCCCTCATCGAAAAAGGCATCGTAGAAATCGAAGCCCTCTGCTACATCCGCGGCCGCTCCATTCCCCAGCGCTACTTCGTCCTCGATGAAGCCCAGCAGCTCACCCCCCTCGAAGCCAAAACCGTCGTCACCAGAATGAGCAAACACAGCAAACTCATCATGGTAGGAGACCCCGCCCAAATCGACAACCCCTACGTAGACTCCAGATCCAACGGCCTCGTCTACACCAGAAACCGCCTCCGTGGCCACGAAGCCACCGCCCACGTCTCCCTAAGCAAAGGCGAACGCTCCAAACTCGCCGAACTAGGCGCAACCCTAATGTAAAACGCCTCGCACTTACGCCGAGTCTTCACTCAATCAGATCGATCAGTAAATCGAATCATAAATCACCGTAAGAAAACGAGAATCACTTGCGCAACATGCCATTCCCACAAACAAGTCGGGCAGCAATCGCTCTCAATCTAATAATCATGCACAAAATTACTCGCAGCCTCGTCACTATTTTCACAATCCCTTGCATCCTCGCACTTAGCAGCTGTGCCTCCATAGTCAGTAAATCAAACTACAGCGTCAACGTCCGCAGCGAAACTTCCCCAACCAAGGTAGACATCAGAAACCGTGAGGGCAAAACCGTACACACTGCAATGACACCCACCACCGTCACACTACCTGCATCCAGCGGTTACTTCCAACCCGAAGCATATACACTTGAGACACGCTCCGGATCCCAAGAACTAAATGGAGAGCTCGACCCCTGGTATCTTGGCAACATCATCTTTGGTGGCCTCATCGGCATCATCCTAGTGGATCCCCTCACCGGATCCATGTGGAAACTTCCAAAAGAAGCCACAATTCGTTAGAGAGTAGCAGCAAATGCTTCCACGACCTCTCTACCACCTAGCCGTAGAGATCATTCTCCCAATCGCCACACTCTGGGTAGCTCACGGGGAAAACCGTGCCAAAAAATTCGGGCGCCCACTTAGCACTAAAGAAGCCGCAGACGCTAAGTCCCTTGGTATCCAAAGCTCAGAGTGCATTCGAATCCTCGAAGTCCAATCCATCTTCCCCTGGGAAAAATATACAAGAGGCGTCAGCTACCGCTATGGCATCCTCATTCGAAAAGACTCGTTAGAAGACCGTTCCATTGTCTTTCACGAATGCGTCCACACCACCCAATACGAACGCCTCGGAGGTATTCGCCCATTCCTCCGCGCTTACCTGCGCGAATGCCTCATAGAAAAATACCCAAATGGAAAACTTGAGCAGGAAGCAATCATCAAGACAGCAAAACAATTCGGCTAACCTCTCACCGCAAATTCACACAGTGAATCGATAAGATACCCACGAATGCCCAAGCAAGAACAATGGTTTTATGAAGACGCAGCAGGCGGTGCCCAGGTCGGCCCCATCTCCCCCGCCACTCTCGAAAAGCTACGCGCCCAAGGCACCATCACGACCACCACCCGCATCTGGAAAAAAGGCCTCCCCGATTGGCAAGCGATGCACACCATCGATCCAAGCCTATCAGAAAACCAACCTTGTGCCGAATGCGGCGCCCCTCACCCGCCCAGAGACCTTCTTCAATACGGTAACGTCCCAATCTGTGCCGCCTGCAAAGATACTGTAGTAGCCAAGCTCCAACTCGGCAATCACATCGGCCAAGGCCTCTGGGCCGACGGCAAATTCCTCATCGTTGAAAACAACAAGCCCCTTCCAAAGCGCTGCTTCAAATGCAATGCTTCGGCTACCGCAGCCTATCATGTGAAGCGTTCTTGGGCTCCCTGGTGGCCAGGCCTAATCTTCACCATTCTGTATCATCACCTCAACCCTGATCCCCTCACCGCATCCATTTTTCGCCGGACTTATTGGCTATATTATCGTACACCGCATTTTTGGAAAAGAATCGCGAATTACAGTCCACCTCTGCCACACCCACGCGAAAAAACGCCTCATCGCCTTTATCACGTTAGGAATATCTGCCATTCTCACCCCTATAACCCTCATCTCAGGAAGTCTATTTCACAGCCAGATGAATCATGAAATCCTTGCCAGCGTCCTCCTATCGATTGGTGGAATCGCACTTATTTCACTTATCATCGCGAATAGAATTACGACCGGTCTGGTGAAATTAAAATCTGTCAAAAATGATCTCCTCATCCTTCGTGGCGCCGGAAGCACATTTCTTGATTCTCTCCCCCGTTGGCATGGGCTTCACAGTAATCGGTAAATTCTAATTACTCTGTGAGTAACTTTTGAAGGAGGTGGACAGTTACCTGCCCAACTGTCTCCAAAGACTCCGCACTCACTTTATCCATCGTGTCCCCCTTGGTGTGCCAAGGGCTGTAATCGAGATCAATAATATCAATCACTTCGACGCCTACATTATCGAGAGGCACATGATCATCGAGAATAGCATTCCCCCCCGCCCCAAAGTAAGAGCGTTTACCTAACTCATCAGCAGACTGAAGGAGAAGATCAGTAAGCCGACGCGAGCTATTCACGGGAACCCTCACATTCAGATCTTTGTCCCCCACCATATCAAGGAGAACGAGAAACTTAGGCCGCAGCTCAATCGGTTTTTTAATGATCTCCTGGGCATAATGGCGGCTCCCGTAAAGTCCGTCCGTACGCGTATAGCGAACAAAAGCCTCTTCCCCATCAAAAAAGACAAGCTCCAGATCTCGAGCAAGCGAAGGCGCCGCCGAAAGAACACGCGAAATCTCTACAAGTAATCCAGTGCTAGAGCCGGCATCATTAGCACCTACAAATTCGAAATTTTTGTAAATCTTCGTATCATAATGAGAGCCAAGAAGCCCTTTCACAGGCTCCGCCCAAACCTCCTCAACTGACCTCCCTCCAAGAAATCGTGCACGCAAGTTCACAAAAGTGACGACGCCATTTGGAGTGCGATTTTTGAACGACTGCTCCTGGCTAGCCCAGCCATTTTTCGTAAGGGCATCAATCAGAAGTGCCCGACTTTTAGCCAGCCCCTCGCTCCCCGGAGTGCGGGACCCGATTCCTACATGAAGGGCTACCTGCTCAAGCGCATTCGCTCCCGAAAGCTGAGTGTGCAGATCCGCTGGAGGAGCCGCTACCTCCTCTTTACAGCCCACAAAAGCAACAGCGAGAGCAGCGTATAAAATCAAAAAAAGACGCATATCAATCAGTAGACGGCGGAAGACCCATCAGAGCAAGAACACGATCCAAATCATCGAGCCCATAGTATTCGAGCTCGATTTTCCCCTTCTTCTCCGTGTGCTGGATCGAGACCTTCGTTCCATAGCGATCCTGTAGTTTTCTAGAAAGCGCCTCAGTGGCAGCTGAATTCTTACTGCGCGATTTTTGAGCCGCTGTCGCACTCGAATTCGAAGATGAAGAATCATCCTGAGCCACGAGCCGCTCCACGGCACGCACGGTAAGAGACTTGCGAACAACTTCATCCGCAAGGATCCGCTGCTTCTCCGGCTCACGAATAGCCAGCAACACCTTGGCATGTCCACTCGTAATCCGGCCAGTAGCCAGCAAAGAGCGCACATCCGGATCAAGATCAAGCAAACGCATGACGTTGGCCACAGTCGCGCGGTTTTTCCCGACGCGTTTCGCGATCTCTTCCTGCGTGAGAGAGAATTCCTCAGCAAGCCTCGTGTAAGCCTGCGCTTCCTCAATGGCGTTAAGATCCTCGCGCTGAAGATTCTCAATAAGCGCCATCTCAAGAACATCCTTGTCCGACGCCTTCTTCGTCACCACAGGCACAACCTTAAGACCAAGCTTTTGCGAGGCACGCCATCGGCGCTCTCCCGCAATAAGCTCCTTCTTTCCTCCTACCTCTCGGACGACCAACGGCTGAATGATCCCGTGCTGGCGAATTGAATCAACGAGTTCATCAAGTTGCCCATCGCGGAAAACTTTTCTCGGCTGAAATGGGCTAGAAACAATATCCGTGAGTGGGATCTCACGAACCTGGGTCGTCGGATCAATCGGAACCTGGGATTTTTTCCCAGAAACGCTTTGCTGCGCTGGCGTTGAGTCGCCTTTCCGTGTGGGCGCCTTAATCAGCGCGCCTAGACCTTTTCCGAGAGCTTTTTTTGCCATGATATCGAGTTTATTTATCGCCTCTGGCGATTCTTTAGTCCGCAGGCCTACTTATGAACGAACCCCCGGAAAAGACCACAAAAAAGGGGCTCTCCTTCCGGAGAGCCCCTTCAAATAGTATAGAATTTATCAAATACGATTAACGCAATGAAGCAGCGCTCTCGAACTCGCCATCGTCACCACCAACATCAGATCCACCGCCAGTACCAGAGGAAGGAGAAACTTCGACGCGGATAACGCGAGTGCCACCACCAACAGAACGAGTGCGAGTCACAGTGCGAACAGTCGTGAAGCGCTCATCGAGGTTCTCGATGAACTCCTCGAGTGAACGACCCTGAAGGTTGAGTGAACCAGAAGGAGACACTGGTGGAATGAGGTAAATACCGCGAACGTCTACTGGAGCAAGAAGCGGCTCGTCGTCGACAACGTCAACAACCTCAGGCTGCTTTGGGTTCTTGCCGTAGGACGGGTTCTTGCCGTAAGAAGGATTCTTGGAGCTGAATTCGAAAGCGCGCTTAAGGCCTGCTTTAATTTCAGCTTCAGCGTTAGGAGCAGCAGAGATTGCGGCTTCAGCAATAGAAGCAGCTTGCTCAGGAGCAACGGTAACAGCGGTGTAAACGATCTCACCAACAAGCGCCTTATCAGCGTTTGCAGCGGTGATCGCAGAAGTGACAACATCAGCTGCGCATTCTGCGGAAGCTTCAATGTTGGACTGAACCTCGGAAAGAACCGACTCCGGAGCGGAGGCGACTGCCTTAGAGATTTTTGAGGAGAGCGAATCGCAATCAGCCGCAGAAGCGGGAAGTGCAAGGAAAGCACTGAGAGCAACAGCACCGAGAGTGGTTTGGGTCAGCTTGTTCATAAGAGATTTTATTAGACTACGTTGAAAAATTAGCGGGTGAGACACGGGGGTGCAACCCCTTTTTTTGTGTATAACGAAACGAATTTAGCAGAAACACATCACCTTTGGCAAGATCTAATATTCTTTAGTCGTGAAATACATGCAGGCAGTGCCGCTGCCCCAAAAAAACTTCTATACAACCCCCTCTAAATGAGCCCCTTCGCAGGATATCCCCTTCCCAGCCGCTTCACATAGACACCTCGCCAGCGCGCCTGTAGATTGCCCGCCCCTCCACGGATGTCTTCTCGAAAAAAATCGCACCGCTGGCTCCTACTCGCCTACGCCGCCCTACTTGTCGCATCACACCTCTGGCGCGTCCTCCACCCGGTCGCACCCAAGCCATCCCCTACCCAGACCCTCGCCCCGCTTCGCGAAACTCCCGTCTCCTACAGCGACGTCCTCCCCACTTCGCCAGCCACCGCATCCACAGTTCCCGTCGTCCTCCTCCACGGAAGCCCCATGGCCTCCGCCTGCTTCGCAGAACTCATCCCTCACCTCTCCGAAGACTTCCGACTCATCATCCCAGATCTCCCCGGCTTCGGCAATTCCCGCGCCCCACTTCCCGGCTCCGCCCTCTCCGCAAAAGCCCACGCCGAAGCTCTCTCCACTCTATTAGATAGCCTCGAAATCCCCACCGCTCACATCGTCGGCTACAGCATGGGCGGAGCCGTCGCCATCGAACTCCAGCGCCTCGCTCCCGAAAAAATCCACACCCTCACCCTCTTGTCCTCCATCGGCGTCCAAGAGCACGAACTCCTCGGCGACCACACACTAAATCACGCCCTCCACGGCCTCCAACTCCTCGCCCTCAAAACCGCTCAAACACTCCTCCCCCACTTTGGATCGATCGACCGCAGCCCCATCAACGTCGCCTACGCCCAAAATTTCTTCCACACCGACCAACGCCCCTACCGCGAAATTCTCTCCACCATCCCCCCCACCAAGCCCGTCCTCATCCTCCACGCCGAAGACGATTTCCTCGTCCCCATCTCCGCCGCCCTCGAGCACGCCCGCATCATCCCGCACAGCGAAACCGCTTTTCCCCAATCCGGAGGCCACATGGCACTCATCTCCACCCCCACCACAATCGCCCCCCCTCTCC
>CALAIY010000161.1 GCA_937922595.1 uncultured Verrucomicrobiales bacterium
ACCTCTTTCCCATTCTCCTTGAGATACCGGCATGTATCTCGGATCATCGCACAATTTTCCTCCACTGTCGTGCCTAGCACCTCGGTCACATGTAACTTCCAGCTTTTACCAAAAATCGTCACCACCGGCGTTTTCGCATCAATCAGTAATTTCACCTGAGGATCTTCCTCTACCGAGAGATTAGCTCTCCGCGTGCTGCCAAATGCCGCAATTTTTGCATGGCTCCAGCTACGCTTCGCCGCTTGCTCAAAAAACTCCACATCCTTCGGATTCGATCCAGGCCATCCGCCCTCAATATAATCCGCTCCAAAGATATCCAGCTTTTCCGCAATACGGAGTTTATCACGAGAGCTGAGCGATATGCCCTGCCCCTGCGTGCCGTCGCGGAGGGTGGTGTCGTAAATCGTGACCTGTTTTTTTTCCATTTTTCCGAGTGGTTAGGGACAAGATTCATAGCGGTTCCCTCCCCCCTCCTCAACCCGCATTTCCAGTCGCACGCCTCCAGCGCCCGCCTTAACTTCGGCCTTAGCAATTTATCGAAAAGCAAATACGTGTGAACACCCGTGAAGAAAAGACAAACACAAGAGCGTTGAGAGCCTACACCATCCTCTTTACCTCCATTCTCACGTGCGCCCTCACCTATCTAATTTTCGCCCCCGAAAACCCCTGGGACTTCACTGAAAAAATCTCCGCCCGCGCCGCCGAAGGAAAACCCTTCCCCGTCCGATGGCACATGGTAATCGGCCTCTGGTGGGGAGCCCTCCTCTCCGGCGTGACCGCAGCTATTCTTCTCATCCTGCGCCGCACGCTCACCGCCCCCCTCCTAAGACCAGCCACTCCGGCTCCAGCCGTTTCCCCAAAACTCAAGAAACTTATCATCCTCAGTGTCGCCGCTGCCACACTTACGAGCGCTTTTCTCAACGCCTCACGGATGCACTTTAGCCTCTGGGGCGATGAAGAAGCCACCCTCCGAAAAGCCGTCTTCGGTGAATTCACCCGAGACAAGGAAACTGGCTCCCTCGAATTCACCCCTCGCCCCTGGCGCGACACCTTCTTCAATTATCGCAGCCCAAACAACCACATCCCCTTCTCGATCCTCTCCCGCCTCAGCCACACCGCATTTGCCCCAGCACCGGATCCCACAAATCCCACAGCACCCTACTTCTCCGAATTCGCCTTCCGCCTCCCCGCAATCCTTGCAGGCCTCCTCTCCATCGCCGCTTGGGCTTGGTTCCTCGCCACCTTCGGGTTTCCGCGCGCAGCCGTTATCCTGCCCTGGCTTCTCATTCTCCACCCCTGGTTCGTCCGCTACAGCACCGAAGGGCGTGGCTATGCACTCATTTTCCTAAGCGAAGCGATCTTTCTCACCGCCGCCCTCCTCGCCCTCCGCACCCACCGCTGGCGCTGGTGGGCATTACTCTCCATTTCAGGCTTCGCCACATTCTACGCCTATCCCGGAACCCTCTATTTCCTAGTCGTCAGCTATGCTGCGATCGCCATTTCCGCATACAGGCACTGCCTCAGACGCGTCATCCTCGCCGGCATTGCGAGCAGCATCCCGGTATTCGCGCTCATGACGCCACTCTTCCCCCAACTCAAATCCTACATGACACGAGATCTCGCCAAAGGCGAAATGGGCACCTCCTGGCTTGCAGACGTCACGTCCTACCTCACCACCGGCTCCGCCTGGCACCCCTGGGATCCCGCAAATCCACTCTGCTCCGTCTGGGAAAACACCCCACTCCCTATCGCCGCCCTCTTTCTCTTCCTCCTCGCCATCCTCGCCACCTTCGGCATCACCCGCCTCGCAAAAGCATCACGCCGCACCCTCCTCTTCCTCCCCATCTTCCTCCTACCACCAATCCTCACCTACCTTCACAACGCCACCTCCGGCACCTACCTCTTCCGCTGGTATCTCCTTCCCGCCCTCCCACTAATCGTCGCCCTCTGGGCAATCGGCCTCTCTGCCTCCGGCAAGCCCCTCCCCTCAAAGCGCTGGCGCGATCCTGCCCTACTCGCCATCACCCTCATCGCACTCACCATCTACGGCACCGCCACCCACCGCCAACGCACCATCTACCGGCACCACCCCATCGAGCCCTCCCGCGACGCCGTAGCCCTCACCCGCAAAATCACGAACCCCTACCACCCGGCCTACGACACCGCCGCCCTCACCGTAAGCTTCCACATGCCCACCCCTGCCTACGACCCCGGCGCCCACCACATCCGCACCGCCGCCCAACTCCGAGCACACATCACCCAAGCAAAAAACAAAAATCTCCCCCTCCACATCCACTTCGCCCAGCCCGGCCTCGCCCACCAAGCAGCCCCAGAGCTCTTCCCCCTCCTAGAAGACACCTCCCTCTTCACACCACTCCCCCCCCTACCCGGACAAGACGAACAATGCACCCGCCGGGTCTACCTGCTAAAATAGCAGACCCAAAATTCCCTATCCCTCGCTCGTGTAAGAAAGCTTCTTGATCTCACTATACGTCGTGTGACCATCCACAATCTGTCGAAGCCCCTCTTGATAGAGACTCAAAACGCCATTTGCCTGAGCAATTTTCCGCATTTCCGAGATCGGAGCACCACGAGCCACCAAATCAGCAAGCTCCATCGTAATTGGGCACATCTCCATCAGTGCGATACGGCCAGAATATCCAGTGCCATGGCACTCATCACACCCAGCCGATTCAAAAATTGGATCAGTCGTTGGCGCTTTAAGAATTCCCTGGCGATACAAATACTCCTGCATCTGACGCGTCATCGGCGTCGGGCGTTTGCAATAAGTGCAAAGTCTCCGCACCAATCGCTGAGCCTGGCTCATC
>CALAIY010000162.1 GCA_937922595.1 uncultured Verrucomicrobiales bacterium
TTCCAAGGCAGATCTCCGCAACGCTGTGGGCTATGTCACGCAAGAGAGCTTCCTCTTCAATGGCTCCGTCCGGGAAAATCTCCTCCTCAGCTTGCCCGACGCCACGGATGATCAACTCTGGGCTGCACTCAAAACTGCCGAAGCGCACACCTTCGTCGAAGAGTTCTCAGAAAAGCTAGATACCAATGTAGGCGAACGCGGAGTGAAGCTGAGCGTTGGAGAAAAACAGCGCCTCGCCATCGCCCGCGTCGTCCTGAAAAATCCTCCGATCCTCCTTCTCGATGAAGCCACCGCTTCTGTCGACAACAAGACCGAGCACCACATCCAGGCCGCCCTCGACTCCCTCATGGCAGGACGTACTGCAATCGTCATCGCCCACCGACTCACAACCGTCCGCGACGCACACCGCCTCGTCGTGCTCGATCATGGAAAAATCGTGGAGCAAGGAACCTACGAAGAACTACTCGCCTCCGGTGGCCCCTTTTCCACCCTCGCCACCCAATCCGAGCTCAAGGAATCATAAAACACCTCCCCTTAAGTTACACGCCCCAGCCCTTTAGATGGCGCTTCCAAGTCAGCGGCATCATTGCTTCCCGCGCGGCGAGCCCCATTGCATCGCGATCTGAAGCCTCCATCCCCAGCGCTTCCTCTAGCTTCGCGGTGAGAAGCTTCTTATCTTCAGGGTCATGCAAAAGGATCCCACTCTTGCCATCTTCCACGAGTTCCGAAGCACCATCATTGACTGATATAATTCCAGGAAGCCCGACTGCCATCGATTGAAGCACCGTGTTAGCACAAGCGTCGTACAGTGTCGGGTGGACGAACCAATCAGCAGCGCGATAGATATCCGCCATATCCGAGCGCTCACCTAGATAGCGCACGGTTCCCGATGAAGTGAGATAGGTGAGTAGCTTCGGCTTCGGCCCAGCAATCCACACTTCTGCATCGAGCTTAGCGGCGGCATCGAGTAAGCTTTGCAGCCCCTTTCTACGATGCTCTCGCCCTACATAAAGTAAGACCTTCCTGCCAGGTGCCGTGCCCATAAATTGGCGGAGACGCTCGCGCACTGCCCCATCCGCATCCGGCGCAAAATTCACGGTATCCACCGGCGTTCTCACGACCTCAATTTTATCTGACGCCACACCATACTCGGCCTCTATTTCAGCCTTTACCTTAGCAGCATTCACAATGAAACGCTCTGTCCCTCCGCCGGAGTAAAGAGCTTCCTCAAGCCCAAGCTCCACTTTATTTTTCCGGGTAAACTTACGCCTCCCGGAAAGACTACGAGAGTAGACCTTATGGCAACCTCCACCCGCTCGATGCACATCTTGGCGAGTCGTCCGACCAAAACCAAATACGGTATCCATCCCGAGTCGTCTCACTTCATCCCATGACGCCTGATCGAAGGCTTCAAAATCCGAAGCCGTCTTCACCCGTCCCCCTGGAAGCACCAGAACGCCCGCGCCACACGCACGCGTAGCCTCATCCGCTCGGGAGGTAACGACTTCCACATCATGCCCCTTGCCCACGAGCGCGCGGACAAAGCCAACAAGATACTTTTCGAGCCCGCCTTGCGAGATGAACTGGTGGTAGACAATGCCTATCTTCATGATTTGTGTTCCTCCTCGTAGGTGCGGCTATGGCGAACGAAAGTCTGAAACGCGATCCCGGTCGCGATCCATAGCCCTGGAAATCCATCAAGAAATCCGAGACGAAGAAAATAACATCGGATAAAACGCCAAATAGGGCGGAAGACGTTTCCACCAAGTGACCATTTTTTTCCTGCCGATTTTTGGCGCTCTAGATAGGCATCACCGAAGACATTAATCTTCTCGACGTAGCGATTGATCGAAGGGAACGAGTAGTGATGAAGGTCGGCAGATAGCCTCAGGATATTCCCATCCACCTGCAATTTATCATGCTCAATACTACCGACCCACTTACACGCTTCGCGGCGAGCAAGACGTATTTTCCTATCTGGATACCAATCGCCGTGAGTAATCCACTTGCCGAGGAACCAGACTTTCCTGGGGAAACTCGCACCTGCGTAGGTGGCGTAATCATCCTTAAAAAACGCCTCAATCTGCTCGCGGAGTTTATCTGACAATTCCTCATCAGAATCGAGAGCGAGCACCCATTCTTGGGTGCATTGCTGGAGCGCGAAGTTTTTCTGATCGCGGAAGCCGAGCCACTTTTGGTGGATCACTTTTGCGCCCTCCTTTTCGGCCACGGCAATCGTGCCATCCGTGGAGCCGGAATCGACGACGATCGTCTCTACAGCAAGACCTCGCACGCTGGCGAGGCAGCGTGCGAGGTTAATCTCCTCATTACAGGAGACGATGCTAATCGAGATCGGGAGCATAAGGTAAAGGAGCGCGAACAGTGCTGTTCGCAAGCTACCTATCCTTCCTTACTTCCGGCCTTTTTTGAAGCCACCTTTTTTACCGAATGAGGTGGTCCCGAATGGGTTGCCGCCTTCTTCGATCGTCTTGGAGCGTTTCGTGAATTGCTTCCACGGCTTGTCGCCGCCAGCTCCTTTGTTTTTGTCCCAGGGCTTCTTGTCTTTTTTAAAGTCACCGCCACCCTCGGCCTTGTCTTTGTCCCAAGGCTTACGCTCTTTCTTGAAATCGCCGCCACCCCCGCCTCCGCCGCTGCGGTCGTCACGGTTCCAGGGCTTCTTCTCGTCGCGGTCGAATTTGCGCTTCGGACGATCATTCCAATCGCCTTGCTCGCCTTCTGGACTGCGGTCGCGGTAGAAACGGACGTCGAACCCACGCACCTGAACGCCATCGAGCGCCGCAATGGTTTTATCGACGAGATTCTCCGGCACTTCGATCAACGAGTGCTTGGGGAAAACTCCGATCTTACCGACCGAGCCTTCTGGGAGTCCAGCGGCATTGTAAAATACACCAGCGAGGTTGCCCGCGTTGATATCCATCGTGCTGCCGATATTGGCGAAGATTTTGGCTTTTGCACCGGAAGCATCACCTTCCATCGGCGGAGCTTTTTCGCGTTTTACAGGAGCGCGCTCCGGGCGGTCTTCGCGGGGCGGACGGTCGTCGAAATCACGCTGGGGGCGTTCGCTGCGCTCCGGGCGATCCCGACGCTCGCGGCGCTGCACGGGCTCACGGCGGTCGCTCCGCTCGCGGCGTTGCACTGGCTCACGGCGGTCGTTGCGATCGAACTGTCCCTTGTCTTCAGGGATCGGCTCAGCGGCGCGGCCGTTTGCTTCCAGCAGAAGATGGAGAGCTGCAGCGGTGACGTCGGTGGCGGAAAATCCTTGCTCGAGAAGACGATCAATTGTGCGCTGATTCTTTGGATACTCACCATTCTCAAGAACGGTGTGAATACGGTCGAAAAAGAGATCCGCGCGCTTCTCTACGAGTTCATCGAGAGTAGGCACTTTTTCCCGAAGGATCTTTTTACCAGTGTGACGCTGGATCGTATTGATCTTGTAGACGTCTTTTCCGGCAACGAGCGAAATCGCAGCCCCCTTACGGCCAGCACGTCCGGTGCGTCCGATACGGTGAACATAGTCCTCAGCGTCGAAGGGAAGATCGTAGTTTACCACGAGTTCGATATCATCCACGTCGAGGCCACGTCCGGCGACGTCGGTAGCGACGAGCACAGAAACGTTTCCTTGGCGGAAATTATTCATGACGCGCGTGCGCATCTGCTGATTCATGTCGCCGTGGAGGCGGTCGGATGTGTAGCCACGTGCGATGAGTGAGTCGGCGACTTCATCGACAGTGCGCTTCGTATTACAGAAGACGATACTGAGATTTACATCTTCGGTATCAAGAAGACGCGAGAGGACTTCCGTCTTAGAGCGGAAGCGGACCTCTAGGTATCGCTGATCGATATCCGGGGCGGTGACGTTTGAGTTCGCGACGGTGATATTCTCCGCATCGTGAGTGTATCCTTCGATCAGGCGACGGATCTGCTTCGGCATCGTAGCCGAAAACATGACTGTCTGGCGCTCGCTAGGCATTTGCTCGAGCACCGTTTCGATGTCCTCGCGAAAACCCATATCAAGCATGGTGTCGGCCTCATCGAGAACGATAGTGGTGGCGCGCTCGAGCTTCAGTGTCTTGCGGCGGATGTGATCAAGCACTCGGCCAGGCGTGCCGACGACGATCTGCGCTCCTTCGCGGAGCGATCGAGCCTGGCGATCAAATGGGGCACCACCGTAAACGGGCACCACATTAATTCCGCGCTTGAAACTCGAAAGCTTGTGGAACTCACCGGCCACCTGTACCGCGAGCTCGCGAGTCGGGCAGAGGACGATGGCTTGGAGAAAGCGCTCATCAGAATCGATTCGCTCAATAAGCGGAATTCCGAAGGCGGCGGTTTTTCCAGATCCAGTAGGCGATTGGCCGACCATGTCCTTACCTTCGAGAAGGATCGGGATCGAGGCGTCCTGAATTGGGGAAGCGACTTCGTAGCCGAGTTTGTCGATGGCGCTATTGAGCGCGTCCGAAAGACCGAAATCTTTGAATGGTCGTGTATCCATGATGGGTATGCCACCAGAGGGAAAACGGCTCAAAGCGGGGCGCTTCCATCAATACATCAAGAAC
>CALAIY010000163.1 GCA_937922595.1 uncultured Verrucomicrobiales bacterium
AGATGACGCCACGGCGTTTAACGGCGAAAAGCACGCGATAATCAGTAACAAGGGACCGCTCAATAAGCGACTCACGGTGCTGCTTTATCAGATGCTTGAGCAGAAAGGCATCGCGACGCACTTTGTGTCGGATGGCAAAGATGACCGACACATGCTTGTGCGGCGGAGCGAAATCATCCCGCTCGAAGTCGTGGTGCGCAATTACATTGCAGGCTCTCTCCAAAAGCGAACCGGGCTTGTAGAGGGGCGGAAGCTGAAGCAGCCACTCGTAGAATTTTACTACAAGGACGATGATCTGGGCGATCCGCTCCTTACTCAAGATCACATCCGAGAGCTCGATCTCGCCTCGAATGATGAACTCGTGAAGCTCAAGCGCCAGGCACTCCGCCTCAATGAGGTGATGCTGCCCTTCTGGGCAAACTGCGGAATTCAGCTCGTGGACTTCAAGGTGGAATTCGGACGTCTCTTCCCAGACAAAAAGAACATTGTGCTCGCCGATGAAATCTCCCCAGATACCTGCCGTCTCTGGGACGTCAATACGGGTGAAAAACTCGACAAAGACCGCTTCCGCTTCGACCTCGGAGATCTCGAAACCGGTTATCAAAAAGTGCTAAAAGCTGCTGAAGATGCGCTGTGTAGCTGAAGTTATCGGGCGATTTGATCAAGAGGGCGACGCCGACTCCCTCCTCTACACTCCTGCGGGTGCTGGCTATCGCCACCGCCACACTCGGGTCTATACCTTCGAATACGAGGGGGACGCGGCAGCCGTAGAGCAGTTTATCCAAAATGTGCTCGTAGATGCGAACACTCAGGATCTTCACCTACAAGAAGAGCTGGCCATTTCCGGCGCAGCCTTTGCTCTCGATTACGCAATGCGCCCGGGAGCACTCGATCTCGAAAAGGAGACGATCGTCGATTACTTCACCGGGCTCGCCGAGCCAGGATTTGATCTCACTTCACTCACGATTACCCAGCGTATCTATATCTTCGGCGAGGGCGCCAAGCCCGAGCCATTCGTCCGCGATATTGTAAACACCGCTATCCACACCTGGAATGTCCACAACAGCTGAGCACACCACTGAAGCCCGCTACGAAACGGTGGTGGTGCGCGGGCTCTCGCCCGATGCTCTGCTCGCCATCAGCGAAGAGCGTAAATTAAGCCTCCTGCGCGACGATATGGTCGCCGCTCAGGAATACTTCGAATCTATTGATCGCGACCCCACTGATGTGGAATTGGAAGTGATCGCCCAGACTTGGTCTGAGCACTGCAAGCACCGTATCTTCGGCGCCCGCATTACGCACACAACCAATGGCGGCACCGAAGAAGTCGATAGCCTCTTCAAGACCTATGTAAAAAAGGTCACCGATGATATCTGTGAGCAGAAACCGGGCTTCGTGCTTTCGGCGTTTCATGATAATGCAGGCTTTGTAGATCTCGACGGAAGTCTTGCTACCTGCCTCAAGGTAGAAACGCACAACCACCCATCCGCGATCGAGCCCTACGCCGGAGCTAACACGGGTCTTGGTGGCGTCATTCGTGACATCCTTGGTGCTGGCTGTGGAGCCAATCCTACAGCGTCGCTCAATGTTTTCTGCTTTGGTGCACCGAATACGGATCCCGCTACGATCAAAGGGGACGACGTCATCCACCCGCTAGGTATCCTTCGTGGTGTCGTCCGTGGTGTGCGTGATTACGGCAATCGCATGGGAATTCCCACCACCGCCGGCGCAATTCAATTCGATCCTGCCTACACTTACAATCCACTCGTCTTTTGTGGCACTGCAGGCGTCATCAAACATGGGGACATCGCGAAAGAGGTGAAGCCCGGAATGAAGGTGATCGCCGTCGGTGGTCGCACCGGACGCGATGGCCTTAAGGGAGCCACCTTCTCCTCGATGTCGCTCGATACCGATTCCCACGCTTCCGATCAGCAAGCCGTGCAGATCGGTAATCCTATCGAAGAAAAGAAAGTCGCCGATTTCATTCTCGAAGCACGTGATGCGGGACTCATTGGATTCGTCACCGACTGTGGTGCGGGTGGTTTCTCCAGCGCAGCAGGGGAGATGCTCAGCGAAGTCGGAGGCCACCTTTATCTAGAGCGCTGCCCGCTCAAGGAGACAGGTCTCGCCAGCTGGGAAGTCTTCCTTTCCGAAAGCCAAGAGCGAATGGTGCTCGCAGTAGCGCCCGATGCCGTCCCCGCGCTTCAAGAACTCGCGGATACTTACGAGACCGAAATGTTCGTCTTCGGTGATGCCGACGGTTCTGGAATCCTGAAGGTATCCCACCATGGCGAAATGGTAGTCGAGCTTGATTGCACACGACTCCACGAAGCTCCGCGCCGTGAATTACCCTCCGAGTTCACACTCGCGCCAGTCAATGCTTTCGCCTTCGACGAAACTGTCGATCTCACTTCCGCACTGAAGTCCGTAATTAGCGATTTTGCCGTCGTCTCGCGCGAGCCAATCATCCGCGAATACGATCACGAAGTGCAGGGCAATACCGTCCTCAAGCCACTCGCAGGCGCTTCCGGCGATGCTCCCCAGGATGGCTCGGTATCTGCAATCAATGGCTCCGAAAAACTCGTTGCCATGGGACTCTCCATTCTCCCGGAATGGGGCAAGACCGATCCTTACGCCATGGGGCTCGCCTGTGTCGATGAGACCGTGCGCCACCTCACTTGCTGCGGAGCTGATCCTGATCGCCTCGCGATTTTGGATAACTTCTGCGTCGGCAATCCTGAAGATCCCAGTGAACTCGGCCGACTCGTCGAGACCTGCAAAGGAATGGCCGAAGCCGCCACCACTTATGCTGCTCCATTCGTATCCGGCAAAGATAGCTTCTACAATTACTTCGAGACCGAAGATGGCCCCGTCTCGATCCCAGTCACTCTACTTGTAAGTGGAATTGGCGTCGTTGATGATGCGGCGCACGTCACTGGCAGCTCTCTGAGGCATGTAGATAGCGATATCTATCTTCTCGGGTCGCTCACCTCGGATCTCGGCGGCAGCGTCTACGCTCGCCAAAGAGAAATTACCGATGCCGCCGTTCCTCACGCTGATTGCGCGACAAATCTTGAGCGCTACCGCGCACTTCACCAAGCAATTCGCAGCGGGCTCATCCTCTCTGCCCACGATGTTTCCGAAGGAGGGCTCGCCACGACCCTTGCAGAAATGGCTTTCTCAGGAAAAGGAGGAATAGCCGTAGGCCTTCCGGAATCTGTCCCTGTAGAAGCGGCACTCTTCGCCGAGACTCCAGGCTGCATCGTCCTCGAAGTATCCAAAGAAAACGCTACCGCCCTTGAATCAGCCCTCGGAGGCCACGCCCTCACGAAAATCGGCTGCTCCACCTCCGCTCACGCCGACCTCGTCCTCCGCTACGGCAGCAAGGACATCGTCCACGGCTCCATCTCCGACTTCAAAGATCTATGGAAAAACGGCCTCACGCCCTACTATTAAAGTTCCCCGGAACCAATTGCGACGTCGAAACGGCGCGCGCCCTCGAGTCAGCCGGTTTTTCCACGAAAGTCGTTCCCATCGCACGCGCGAATGAAGACGTCCTCTCGGGTGTTGATCTCGTCGTCCTCTCCGGTGGTTTCTCCTATGGAGACTACGTGATGGCGGGACGCCTCGCACAGCTCGAGACCGAGCGACGCCTCGGCGACGCCCTCAAAAAATTTCATGCCGATGGCGGCTACCTCCTCGGCATCTGCAACGGCTTCCAAATCCTCACCAAGCTAGGAATCCTACCCGGCGGCAGCCTCATCGACAATACGAGCGGCCGCTTCCAATGCCGCTGGGCAACGCTGAAAAATCACCGCCCCGACAGCGCCTTCCTCAAGCACCTTCCCGAGGAATTCGAACTCCCCGTAGCCCACGCCGAAGGCCGCTTCGTCACCGCAGGAGATGAAGCTCTCAGCTACATCAATGATGGCCTCGCCGCGCTCACCTACACCGAAGACATCAATGGCAGCACCGCAGCCATCGCCGGCCTCCTCGATGAGACCGGTCGCGCCCTCGGCCTCATGCCCCATCCCGAACGCTTCCTAGAAGCAAGACACCACTACGATCCCGATTGGAAAGCCCAAGACGGAAAAGGCAGCGGCTACTGGATGTTTAAATCGCTCTACGAAGCGATTGCCGCGTAGTTGTTTGAGCTAAGATCTTAGTTACCTCGAAGTTAGGACAGCACCTCCCAAGGATTAATAAGCGAAATACCCGTGTGCTCAAAATCTACGATGTTACGGGTGGCGAGCGTTAGACCATGAACCTTGGCTGTTGCCGCAATAAGAGAATCATTGTAGGAGCATCCGTAATCTGCTCGAAAGTCGGCTGCATGCTTTGCGATCGTGAGGCTTACTGGCAAGATAACGTAGACTTCGGGCGCCGCTAGAATATCTGAATACCAGATTTTTAGGCGTCTCGCGAAGGCGGCATCACGTGCTTCAACTTTGCGACAGCCATACCATATCTCATTCATTGTAACGACACTAACGAATGCTTGAGAACCACGTGCTGCATACTGCCATTTGAGCACTGAAGCATCTGCCTTGGCTTTCTTCCGCAATTCGGAAAGGGTTACCGTATCCAAGAGAACATCGGTCATTTGATTTCAGCGTCGAACGAGAAATCTCGGTTAGGAATGGTCTTCCTATCTTCCAGGGGCAGATCGTATTCTAAAAAAGGGTCGTTGGCATCTCCACTGAAAACGTCGATCCAACAAAGAGGCTTCGGGCTAGAGTTCTTTTTTTCTTCTAGCTTCTTGTTGAGCAGTTCTCTAACAAGCCCAGAAAGAGATACTTGCTCGTCCAATGCTAGGTGTCGCGCATTGAAGACAAGATCGTCCGGTAGTTTGAGGGTAACATTCATTAGTTTTTTCGTGTAACCGTAGTGCACGGTTGCACGAAACCTCAATTAAGGCAACCGGGCAAAGGTGGTGGGGCGAAGCCCACATCTTGATCGCGCCACCCCTCTAAATTGGCTCCGGGACCTCGTGGCCGTTTCTCCTGAGAAACTCTCTTGCGAGGGAGCGGTAGGCATCAGCACCTTTGCCAGCGGGGGCGTATTCGGTGATGGTTTGTTCGTAGCTGGGGGCTTCGCCTAGGGCGATGCTGCGGGGGATGAGGGTCTCGTAGACTACTGGGCCGAAGACTTTGCGGACGTCTTCTACTACGGACTTGGCAAGATTGGTTCGGCCATCGTACATCGTCATGAGGATGCCTTCGATGGTGACGTTGGGGTTGGCTCCGCTTTGGCTGATTTGTTCGTGGACTTCGACAATTTTGGCGAGGCCTTCGAGGCCGAAGTATTCGCACTGAATTGGAATGAGAAGGCCATCGGCGGCGGCGAGTGCGCTCGTCATGAGGACGCCGAGGGAAGGAGGGCAATCGATGAGGAGGAAATCGTGCTCATTCGTTTCGCGGAGCGGGCGGAGGGTATCGGCGAGCTGGGTGAGGTGGTTATCAGCGCGAGCGAGCTCGATTTCGACGCCGGCGAGATCCATGGCGGAGGGGATCATGGAGAGGCGTTCGATGCGGGTGGGGACGACTTTGTCCTCAATCCTCGATTCTCCGAGAAGCGGCCCGTAGATGCTAGCGTCGCCCTCACCGGGAAATCCGAGGGTGCTGGTCGCATTAGCCTGAGGGTCGAGATCGAGGATAAGGACGCGAGCGCCGAGCTCGGCGAGACAGGCGGAGAGGTTGACGGATGTGGTGGTCTTTCCGACCCCGCCTTTCTGGTTGGCGACTGCGACAATTTTCATACTGGGGGATTGCGCGGCAAGGGTGTGTGGTGCCTGGTGCGCGCTTCTGTTTTATCCCCCCATAACCCGCCGCTTGCGAGCGTAAATCACTAGATGGAACTCACTGAAAAATGGCTCCAATCAGCCGCTGGCTGGAAGGCCGTAAAGGAAGCCCGGAAAATTCACGGAGCAGGAGCTGTGCTCAAGGCCACTTACGATCCGCCGCTGCTTCAAGGAATCGTGCAGCTGAAGGGCAAACCCTCGGTGGCGGGGATGAAAATTTTGGGCCAATTCGATATTGATAATCTCTGCAAATGTTGGGAGGCACGCCGAAATGGCGGACTCTGCGAGCATTCGGTCGCGGTAGCACTTGCGATCATTCTGGGCAATGAGGCGGTGACGGGGCGCCCAAAGGCAGCAGCATCCTCTGCGGTATCGGGTGGGGCATCTGAGCGGAGCGCGGGCACGCCCACTCCGCTGCCGGAACCGATCTCTGTATTCCTGCCACGGGATTTTGTGGAGCAATGGATGAAGGGGAGAACTGGCGCGACCTTAGGAATGGGGATACCGCCGAAAGAGCCTGCTAAGGGCACCAAGATTCAGGAAACAACGGTTGGTCACTCGCCGGAAGACACTGCATTTGTCGCGTGGCTACGGAGCCAAGGTTTAGTGAAGCTTACCACAATGCTAGCGTTGCCGAGTGAGCTGGCGGGCGAAATGCTTGGGACGCTCACCGGGCATCCACGCGTTTACCGCGGAGCGGTGACCGCACCAGGTAAGGCGACCACATTGCGGGTCGCTCAACTTCCTCTCAGACGGCGAATTACGCTAAAAACAGAAGGGAAAACCGATCCATGGAGTCAGCGTAAATACACACTTCAACCCATTGAAAACAAACGAGAAGGCACGGTAGAGCTTCCAGGTGATCGCCCTTGGCTATTCGCGGAAGCGACCGGTATGCTGATTCCTGTAGGCGCGGCGAATTCAGAAGCGCTACCGCCCTTTCCTGTGGACCTTCAGTGGATCGCTGAGCGTCTCGAAGGAATCACACAGGGCTACGAAATCGAGGATCCCGAGGGGATATTGGCTCAGCTCAGCATCGTGGCGGCGCGCCCTACGATTCGCCTGAGCCTTGAGGGAAGTCTGCGAAATTTAACGGCGGAGCTAGTATTCAGCTACGCCGATCAGGAGGTGAAATTTGGGGAAAGAAATGACGCGTTCCCAATCCCAGTGATGGATGCTCCTGGCCGATTTTTGGCACGCAATGAAGGCCAAGAAAAAGCTTCGATTGAGAGACTTGAGGCAGCAGGCTTCAAAGCGCCCGACCGGCAAGGGAGACAGTTTCTCTCGGGAGAGGAGGTGGTAATGCAGTTCCTCGGCTCGGAATTACCGGCGCTCGAACGCTCCGGCTGGGAAATCATTCGAGGCGAACGGCTCACCAACGTCGCCAGCGATCTCGAACGTATTCTTCCGGTTTTACGCCAGCCAGAGGAAACCGAAATATCCGAAATGTCTCAGGGCTCAGGCGAGGACTGGCTGGAGTGCGAGCTTACATTCGAAACCGCCTCGGGCGTGCGGGTTCCTCAATCCGAAATTCGCCGGATGCTCGAAGCCGGAAAGAGTGGCGTCAATCTTCCGGGAGGCAGCAAGGCGGTAATCGATCTTGATGCGGTGCGTGATTTTGAAGAAGCTCTCTACGACGCAGACGCCGCGCAACTCGGATCCGGTGCGCATGATGGGCTAGCCCTCAGAATGAGCCGCGGAAACGCTCGCTATTTGGCCGAATCAGCAGCCGGATACCAGGGACAGACCATCGAGAAAGCACTCCCTGATGTGAGCCCTTGGGTGCCCAAAGACCTTTGGCAAAAACTCCGTCCATACCAGCAAGACGGTGTGGGCTGGATCATGGGGCAGATTTCGACAGGGCAGGGGGCTCTCGTGGCAGACGAGATGGGACTTGGCAAAACAGTGCAGGTACTCACCGCGATCGCCGCATGGAAATCTTCGCCACAGGGAAAAGCAGACCCGCGTCCCGCACTTGTAGTATGCCCGACATCGCTCGTGTGGACATGGATGGACGAAGCTGCAAAATGGGTTCCTGATCTCGCCGCCGTATTACTCCACGGATCGAAGCGCAAACAGCAGTTTGATGACGTGCAATTGGCGGACATCGTAGTCACAAGTTATGCACTGCTTTCACGTGACTTGGAAAGCTACCGGGAAGCGGATTTCGACTTCGCTTTCGCGGTATTCGACGAAGCCAGCGCCCTGAAAAACCCCGATGCCCAAGTGACGAAAGCGGCATGTTCCGTGCCTGCCGATCGCGCTGTAGCACTTTCAGGAACGCCTGTGGAGAACTCAGTGGCGGATCTCTGGTCCATCTTCCAATGCGTTGCGCCCGGCCATTTAGGTAAGCGAAGCGAATTCAAAGAGCGCTATGTAAAGCCCGTATCTAGTGGAGCAGGGGGCTCCAAAGAAATCATCTCAAGGCTCCGCAGGCGCACCGCGCCCTTTGTCTTGCGGCGAACCAAAAATGAAGTTCTTGATGATCTTCCCGACAAGATTCACCAGACGGTATTCTGCGAACTCACGCCATTCCAGGCAGAGACTTACCGGAAAATTCTCGCCACGACTCAAGAAAAAGTAAGCGACGCGCTCAAGACCGGCGGTGCCGGAAACGCTCGAATGCACATGCTCACAGCGCTCCTCAGATTGCGCCAAACCGCGTGCGATCTCCGGCTCACCGGAATTGAAATGCCTGCACACGTGAGCGATCCCGGGCAGATTTCTGGGAAATTTTCTGCGTTTTTCGAGCTCATGGACGAGATCATTTCCGGCGGCCACCGGGTGCTCGTATTCAGCCAGTTCGTCGGGATGCTCACAATCCTACGTGAAGAACTCGAATCTCGTATGACGGATTTCTGCTATCTGGACGGCTCCAGCCGCGATCGAGAAGCCCAGGTGGCAGCATTCCGCGCAAATGCGCGTAAGACAGCATTCTTAATCAGCCTCAAAGCGGGCGGCTACGGGCTCACGCTCACCGAAGCCGATACCGTGATTCACTTCGATCCATGGTGGAATCCCGCAGTCGAGGATCAGGCTACGGACCGCGCACACCGGATCGGCCAGAAAAAATCGGTAACGGCATACAAGCTCATCACACGTGGAACCGTAGAAGAAAAAATCCTCAAGCTCCAAGATCGCAAACGCAGTGTCTTCGATATGGCCATGGACGACGACAAGCCCATGATGAACGGATTGTCTACAGACGACCTTGAGGAGCTCCTTGGCGTATAAACCCTGATATTACGGGCATATTAAGCACCTCTCAATAACTTTACACAATACATGTAATGCAAAACGTGATCCCCAAGGAAGAGAAGCTTTGTTGTTCTTAATTATCCGGAAATCTTAAAGACGCTCATTTTCTTCCTGCGAGGTGCCCTGTCTTGAATCACGAGTTTCACAGAGGATCACAAAAAAGGCTCGCCGCTCTCAATGTGAATTGAGCGCGGCGAGCCTCTGGGATCGGTAGATGCAGCAGAAGTGCTATTCTTTTGATTCCTTGGATTCAGCTTCTTCCTTGGCCTTCTTCGCTTTTTCCTCTTCTTCGGCAATACCATCGAGGAAATTTTGTTTTATCGTGATGGCGTCTTTCCCAAGGTCAGAATCTGGGTCGATCTTCATGATCTCTTCGGTGACGGCGACAGCGGCTTTGAAATCACCGTTAAACTCGTGGAAAAACAGTTTATTACCAAGGACTTCCTGTAGGTCTGTTCCGGTAGGTTTATAGGTCTCGATGTATTGGTCGATACGCTTAATGCCAGCATCCCATTTTTGCTCTTCATAGAACGTCGTGAGATCTTCATCCATTTCAGCCAATGCAGCCCCTGCTTTTACCATTTTAGCAACTCCCAGGGTGTCTTCTGGATCAGCAGCTTTGAGTTCTGCGAGTTCTGCTGAGTAGAATTCAGGAAGATACATTGAATTGATCTCCATTGCACTTATCGCATCACGAAGTGCCTCCGCTTTCTCCACCTCTATCAGTTTTTTAGCAGCTGCGAATTTCTCATCACGTGCGGAACGTTTTTTCGAGAGTTCCTGCAGTTGCTCGGCATGGGCATCGACTTCAGAGACCATTTCAGCCTCTGAGTATGGACGACCTTTTGCATCTAGGAGAAGCAATGTTGGGTATGCCTCGATTCGGAATTTCTCCTGAAGCGCGGCGTTTTGTTTTTTTGTCGCTTCAGACTGCTCTACCTGATCGGGGAAATCGATCATCACGAGAACAAATTTTTCTGAGGCTTTTTTAATGAATTCGGCTTTTGAGAAGACACGCTTCTCGAGTTGGATACAACCGCCTCACCAATCGGAGCCGGTGAAATTGACGTAAACGTCTTTACTTTGCTCCGTCGCCTGCTTCAGAGCAGCGTCGAAATCGGTTATCCAGCCCTCCTCATTGGCTCTCAGATTTTGAGATGAAAAGGCAAACACCAGCGCAAGTGCGGCGGAGGGAATTATCGATTTTCGGGTAATTTTCATTTTTTATTTAATATGCGGAATCGCTTTAGGCATACGTTGATGATTACGTGGATCTTAGCGACATCTCGGATTATTTCTGCCAAGGGCGCATGCGCGCTGGGCAAGATGAACTTCACAGATCACCTCTCTGGGCTCTGCGATCATCGAGATGCGTGCTTTCGCGCTCTTAAAGGAAAGCTCCCCTTCTCCTGTAATTCGGGAGCTTCTTCTAAATTTTAGCTAAAAATGCTTCGGCGTTACTGAGGTGTTGTTTGAGTTTTTCTTGGGGCATTTTGTCGAGCTGCCGTGCGATCATGGCGAGTCGGTATTGCCCTTTGAAGAATTCTTCGTGCTGCTTGATGAAGCTCCAGAAGAGCCCGTCCCACACGGGGCACCAGTCCCCTACCCTGTAATCGGACATTTTTTTTACATAATTACTCCCCGAGATATAGGGCTTGGTGGTGAAGGTGCCGCCATCTGCGAATTGGGACATTCCGTAGACGTTGGGTACCATTACCCAGTCGTAGGCGTCGATGAAGAGTTCCATGAACCAATTATAAACGCGGGTGGGATGATAGCCGCAGAGGAGCATGAAATTTCCGATGAGCATGAGGCGCTCGATGTGATGGCAGTAGCCGTGATCGAGGGTGCGCTGGATGACGACGTCGATTGGCTCTATACCGGTGGTGGCGGTGTAGAAGGCTTGAGGGATTGGCTTGTCTTCAAAATTGAAGAAATTGCTGTTTCGCGAAGCGATGCCGACTTTGTCGTACATTCCCCTCATAAATTCGCGCCAACCGATGATCTGGCGAATGAAGCCTTCGAGGGAATTTAGCGGGACGTTGTGCTCCCTGGCGTAGGCGAGTGCGTCTTCGATGACTTGCTGGGGTGTGAGCAGGCCACAATTGAGCATTGGGGTGAGAATGCTGTGGAAGAGGGCTCGCTCGCGACCGCTGATGGCGTCTTCGTAGGGGCCGAAGAGGGCGAAGCGTTCGGTGAAGAATTTTTCTAACCAGGTCTGGGCGGCGGTGTGGGAGACGGGATAGTGAAAATTTTCGAGGTTTCCGTGGGCTTGGGGAAAGGTCTTGGCGACGTAATCTATTGCGTCTCGAATATACGGCGTGCTGCGAGATTTTGGATTGGGGGGAACCTCAAGCCCCTTTTTGGGCATCGATTTGCGGTTTTCATCATCGAAAGAGAAGCGCCCGCCTTCGGGCTTTCCTTCGGTATCTACGAGGATTCCCATGCGTTTCCTCTGGTGCTCATAGAAGCGTGCCATGAAGGGCTTTTTGCTTCCGGCGAATTGTTCCTGGAGCCATTGGGGTGGCGAGAGGAACATGGGGGTGTGGTAGGTGATGTGCTTGGTATCGGTGAGGCGGGCGAGACGCTTTGTGAGGAGGAAGTCGGTGGGGTCGCAGTAGTGAAGCTCTTCGGCGATTCCTTGGAGGTGATCGCAGGTGATTTTCCCTGATTGGTAATCAAGATAGCGAATTTCGTAGCCGCGCTGCTCTAGGGTGGCGGCGTATGTCTTCATTGCCGCGCGATGGAGGACTAGTTTTTGAGCATGAAACTGAAGGCCGACGTGGGGGTCTCCGCCAAAGATGAGGCTATCTTCGATGAAGATGATGAGCCTGTTTTTAGCGAGAGCCGGGTGAGGATCGAAAAGTTGGTGAGGGAAGATGAGGGTAGCTGCGGGCACGAAGAGATTTGGGAGATGTGTGGCTGGTGAATACGCTGTGGCGGCTCGCGTAGATTTCGCTTTCCTTGAAACAAAAAAAAAACGCCCCGGGCGAGGCCGATTGGGCTCCGCGCGGGGCGTTGGGGGGAGTTTTTGAAGCGGCGTGCTTATTTCTTGAGCTCTTTCACGAATAGGTTGCGCCAGCGGACATTGCAGGAGGCTCCGCCGTGGACTTGAAGGCCGAAGAAGCCTTCTGGGGTGGTGTGCTCTTCATGGGTGTCGGTGAAATCGACGCGGAGTTCTCCGTTCATCCAGGTCTGGATACGATTGCCGACGCATTTGATGACAATTGTGTTCCAATCGGCGGGCTTGAAGATACGGCGGCCCTGCTCGGAGAAGGCGTGCCCGTGGGGCTTCACTGGATTCTGCGTGGGAAAGAGCCAGCCGCGGCGGGACTCATCGTAGATGCCAGCGGTCCAGGCGCGGAATTTATTGTCGTGCTCGCACTGGTAGCCGTAGACGCGGTTTTTGCTTTTGTCGTAGAGGGCGCGGAACATGCATCCGGAGTTGCCGGTGAGGTCATCGAAGCGCATTTGGAAGACGTAGATGAAATCGGAGTAGGTCTTCTTGGTGCAGAGAAAGCTATTGCCCCTGAGGTTTTTCGCGGTGCCGATGATTTCGCCGTTTTCTACTTTGTAGGTGGCTTTTGAGCCGCGAATTTCCCAGCCTTGGAGGGTGTTTCCCTGGAGGAGTGAAGTGAAACCTTCGCTGGCGAGGGTTTTAATTTGGGATTCTTTTACGGGAACCGGGCCGATGCCGCTGAGGAGATCTGCGGTGGTATTGGCGAGTGCGGTGGTGGCGGTGAGGAGAAGGACGGTGCTGAGAAGTTTCATTGGGTGAATTAGCGGGAGATGAGAGTTTTGCCGGTCATGGCTTTGGGTTGGGCGACTCCTAGCATTGCGAGAAGTGAGGGGGCGATATCGGCGAGGATGCCGTCGGAAAGGGTGACTTGTTCGTGATCAGCTCCGACGTAGAGGAGGTGGACGAGATTGGTGGTGTGGGCGGTGTGGGGCGAGCCGTCGGGGTTGCGCATTTGCTCGCAATTGCCGTGATCGGCGGTGAGGAGGAGGTTTCCGCCGAGTGCGAGGGTGGCTTCGACGACTTCTTTGACGCAGTGGTCGATGGTCTCGACGGCTTTGATCCCGGCTTCGACGACGCCGGTGTGGCCGACCATGTCTGGGTTGGCGAAATTGAGGATCACGAGGTCTTTTGAGGGGAGAAGCTCAAGGACTTTGGCGGTGACTTCTTTGGCGCTCATCTCCGGCTTTTCGTCGTAGGTGGCGCAGTCTTTTGGGGATGGAATGATCTGACGATCTTCACCGGGATTGGGCTGCTCGACGCCACCATTGAAGAAGTAGGTGACGTGGGGGTATTTTTCGGTTTCCGCGATGCGGAGTTGTTCTTTGCCGGCTTCGCCGACGACTTTTCCGAGAACGTCATCAAGGAAAACCGGGGGAAATACGACTTCGCAGCGGTAGTTTTCGTCGTATTCGGTGAGCGTGACGTAGGTGACATCAGGGACGGCACCGCGATCAAAGCCATCGAATTCTTTTTCGAGAAGCGCGACGCTGAGTTGGCGAGCGCGATCGGCACGGAAATTAAAGAAGAGGACGACGTCGCCATCGCGAACGCGCTGGGTATCGGGCTCAGCGAAGACCATGGGAAGGATGAACTCGTCGGTCTTATTTACGGCGTAATTTTCAGCGATGGCTTCGGATGGGAGGATGCTCTTGGCTTCTCCTTTGCCGTGAATGATGGCGTCCCAGGCTAGCTTGGTGCGATCCATTCGCTGGTCGCGATCCATCGCATAGTAGCGCCCGATGACGGTGGCAATGCGGGCACCTGAGGCGGCGAGCTTGTCTTCACAGTGGCTGATGTAGTCTTTACCTCCGGTGGGTGAGGTGTCGCGGCCGTCGGTGATGGCGTGGACGAAAATATCGTCGCAGCCGGCGGCTTTGGCCGAATCGGCGAGGGCTACGAGGTGATCTTGATGTGAGTGCACTCCCCCATCTGAGACGAGCCCGACGAGGTGAAGGCGGCCGGATTTAGCTTTGGCAAACGCATCCACGAGAGTGGAGTTTTGCGCGAGCTCACCATCGGCGATGGTTTTGTTGATCCGGGTGAGGTCCTGATAAACGACCCGGCCTGCGCCAAGATTGAGGTGGCCG
Organism: uncultured Verrucomicrobiales bacterium; assembly: GCA_937922595.1. GTDB lineage: Bacteria > Verrucomicrobiota > Verrucomicrobiia > Verrucomicrobiales > DEV007 > CALAIY01. The sequence continues at coordinate 14,165 of CALAIY010000163.1, forward strand.
ACTTCGGAATTCCCCATTTGGCCTTCAGGAAGACCGACGTCGAGGCCAGAGGCACTCACTTTGGACATCGGGTAGGTGGCGTAAAGGCTGTCGTGAAACGGGGTCGAGGCGAGGAGGGTGGTATCTCCATTGGCTTCGGCCTGCTCACGGCCTCCAGGGTGGATTCCCCAGCCGTCGCGGATAATGAGCACTACAGGTTTTTTAGGCATAATAGCGTATTCATGCACCCCTCGGCAAAAGTATCAAGGAAACCGCAAAGTGAAGCCTGCTCGAAATAAACCGATTAGCCAATCACGATTGACCATGGCACGCAGAGCACGGCGACGAGGGCGGCCACGCCGAGCGCGACGCCTACGACGAAGCGCTTTTTGAAGGCGGTCATGTACATGAAGACGAGTTTTACATCCATCATCGGTCCGAAGACGAGGAAGGCGAGTTTTGAGACCTGGGACAAGACGAGAATCGGGGCGACGATGAAGGCGTCGGTGGTGCTGCAGAGCGAAAGGATGAAGGCGAGTCCCATCATGGCGGGGACGGCGAGGAAGTCGTTTCCGGCGAATGTGAGAAGACCGCCCTGATCGAGCTGGGTATTAAAGACGGCGGTGATGAGCACGCCGACGGTGAAGTAGAGGCCGGTATCGAGGAAATCGCGCATGGCGGTGCGCATCGCGAGCACGAGCTTTTGATCGGCAGGAAGGGTCGAGTGATCGTGGCTGTGTCCATCCTCCTTCACCGCGTCTTTGAGCACCGAGGCCGGTTTCACCCGGAGCACTACCATTCCGACGACGACGGCGATAATATACGCCATGAGAAGACGGGAAACGGTCATGAAAGCAGCGTCGTTTCCTTTAAACGCGAAGAGTGTGGAGATGACGACGACCGGATTAATCACGGGCGCGGCAAGCATGTAGGCGACACCGCACGCGACTGGCATCCCCTTGCGCACGAGTCGCCGGACGACGGGGACAATCGCGCATTCGCACACCGGAAGCACTGCGCCCATGATCGCGCTGACGAAGATCGCCGCGATGCGGTTTTTGGGGAGCATTTTCTCTAAAAGCCCGCCAGGGAGGTAGGCGTGAATGAAGCCTGAGATAATCGTGCCTAGAAGAATATAAGGAGCCCCCTCGAGAAGGATACTCAGAAATGCATACCAGAAATCTCCGGCGGCACTGGGTTCAGGTGAAAAGATTCCCATTGGTCAGCCTCTCCCCTACCCCGAAATCGAGTGTCCACAAGCGCTTGACGCCATCGCTCTCCCCCTCTCTCATTTCACAGCTGCTCCGTTGCTGAGCATGTAATCTCTCATCCACTTACCAACTCTTCGAAAAATATGGCACACACATTACCTGATCTCCCGTACGCTCACAACGCGCTCGAACCCCACATCGACGCTAAGACGATGGAAATTCACCACGGAAAGCACCACAACGCTTACGTGACGAAGCTGAATGACGCGATCTCTGGAACCGAACACGAGAGCAAGAGCATCGAAGATCTCATCGCTAATCTCGACGCTCTTCCAGAAAATATCCGCGGCGCTGTGCGCAACAACGGTGGCGGCCACGCCAATCACTCACTCTTCTGGACCGTGATGAGCCCGACCGGAGGCGGAGCCCCGACCGGCGAGCTTGCCGCTGCAATCGACGCTGCTTGCGGCTCTTTTGAGGAATTCAAAAAAGCATTCGCAAATGCCGGCGCGACTCGCTTTGGCTCCGGCTGGGCATGGCTCATCGTGAAATCCGATGGCTCGGTAGCCGTCACTTCCACGCCAAACCAAGATTCCCCACTCATGGACGGATCCGGCACACCGATCCTTGGCATGGACGTCTGGGAGCACGCATATTATCTCAACTACCAAAACCGCCGCCCAGACTACATGGAGGCGTTTTTCAATGTGATCGACTGGAATGCCGTCGCAGGACGTTTCGTAGCAGCCAAAGGCTAAACTGCCGATTCCACTTTCTGAAAGCCGGTGCCCACTCGGGCACCGGCTTTTTCTGCTTTTGTCCCCCGCGCTTCCGCGCGATAGACTCACTCGCACCCGAATTTCCCCACTACTTTCTAATGGCAAAAATAAACAGCAACTACCTCAAGCTCGCCGCCGGCTATCTCTTCCCCGAGATCGCAAGGCGTGTGAACGCGTTCACTTCCGAAAATCCAGATGCCGCAGCGAAATTGATCCGTTGTGGTATCGGCGACGTCACCGAGCCGCTCCCCGAAAGCGTGCGTGGTGCAATGCATGCCGCAATCGATGAGATGGGCACACCTGAAGGCTTCCATGGCTATGGACCCGAGCAGGGCTACGGCTTCCTCCGCGAAGCCATCGCAAAAAACATCTACAACGACCGTGGTATCAACATCTCCGACGACGAAATCTTCGTCTCCGATGGCTCCAAATGCGATTCAGCCAATATCCTAGATATCTTCGGCGAGGGAAACACCATCGCCGTCACCGACCCGGTTTACCCAGTTTACGTAGACACCAATGTCATGGTGGGGAATACCGGCGATGCAGGAAATAACGGCGGCTACGAGGGACTCGTTTACCTCGAGTGCAACGCTACCAATGGCTTTGTACCCGCAATTCCCAGCTTCCCCGTAGATATTATCTACCTCTGCTATCCCAATAATCCCACCGGCACCGTCGCCACCCGCGATGAACTCACCGCATGGGTCACTTACGCAAAGAAGCACGGCTCCGTCATTCTATACGATGCAGCCTACTCCGCCTTCATTCAGGGCGAAAACATTCCGAAATCTATCTATGAAATCGAAGGCGCGCGTGAATGTGCCATCGAATTCCGTTCTTTCTCAAAGGATGGTGGTTTCACCGGCACGCGCTGCGCCTACACCGTCGTCCCCAAAGACCTCATGGGAAAGACAGACGATGGCAAAGACCAGTCACTCCACTCGCTTTGGGCACGTCGCCAGAGCACCAAATTCAATGGAGTAAGTTACGTCGTCCAGCGCGGAGCCGAAGCCCTATTCTCCGATCAAGGCAAAGCCGAAGTATCCAAGCTCATCAGTGGCTACATGGAAAACGCCAAGCTCCTCACCGACGCCTGCACCGCGCTCGGCCTCGATGTCTTTGGCGGCAAAGATGCCCCCTACGTGTGGGTGCGCTGCCCAGAAGGAGTTTCCTCCTGGGAAATGTTTGATAAAATGCTCAACGAAGCACAAGTCGTCATCACCCCAGGCTCTGGCTTCGGAGCTGCCGGTGAAGGCTACTTCCGTATCTCGGCCTTCAATTCGAAGGAAAAAGTCGAAGACGTCTGCAAGCGGATTGCCGCCCTGGCCTAATCGCTCGATCCCACAAGCCCGCCCTGGAAGTAATCCAGGGCGGGCTTTTTTGTGAGCAGAGAGGCTCCAAGACCCACACACATAAATGGAGTGCTTGCGCGATGGGGGGAGGACCGCTAGAGCTTCTCTCCCCTCCCCTATTTGAATGCTCGCTTTCTCTACCTGCTGGAACAGCCACCGCCACACCGACGGTGAAGAAATGGTGCGCGAAATTTTAAAGCTCGGGTTTGATACCATCGAGCTCAGCCACGGACTGAAGGTTTCGCTGCTGCCCGGAGCCATTGCCATGGCCGAGCGCGGAGACGTAAAAGTCTCCGGATTGCACAACCCCTGCCCATCGCCCGTCGAAGTGCGCATCGATGCACCAGACGTCTACGAATTCACCTCCTACCGAAAAGCAGATCGGACCCGGGGAAACAAAATGGCGATCAAGACGATCGAAAACACCGCAAAATGGGGCGGCAAATACGTCGTCCTTCACTTAGGCACCGTCCCGGTGAAACCGTTCACCTCCGATCTCGAAGCCATGGTGAAGGAAGGCAAGATCCACAGTCGCGAATACGTGGCCGCAAAGCACAAAGCACTCCGCGCCCGGGAGAAACACGCAGCTCTCCCTCTAAAGCGCGCCATCGATACCGTGACGCGCCTCTCCGAGCACGCCAAAAAGCACAAAGTATTCCTCGCCATCGAAAGCCGCTCCCACTTCGAGCAGATGCCAAACGAGCGCGAAATGGTACAAATCCAAAAACACTTCGAAGACGATCCCTGGGTCGGCTACTGGCACGATTTTGGACACGTCCAGCGGAAAGCAAACCTCGATCTACTCGATCACGATGAGTGGCTCAGCTGCATGGAACCCTATCTCGTCGGCGGACACCTACACGATGTACAATGGCCACACCGCGATCACCGAGTGCCATTCCAAGGATCCATCGAATACGACGCGCTCGTGCCATTTTTCCCCAAGGAAAAGCCACTCGTCTGGGAACTAAGCCCACGCCGGAAGACGGAAGACGTCCGCGATGCATTCGCACGCTGGAAATCCACCTATCCCGAGACCCTCTAATGGTGGCGCTCACAAAACAAGCCTGGCAGTTTTTCCGTGAACACAGCCTGGCGGAAACACTCGTCGCCGTGCGGAGCCAATCCGCGCATCCCCTAATCCAATTTATCAAATACGGGCTCTGCGGCGGACTCTCCGTCATCGTCCTCCTAATCTCTGTATACCTCTTAAGTATCACAGTGTTACCTGCGGCACTTGATCCCGATGCACCGAATGCTCTCGCAAAAAAACACCAACTTTGGGCGAATATCATCGGCTTCTTTCCGGCAAACTTCGTCGCCTACTTCACCAATCGAATTCTCGTCTTCACTCCAGGGCGTCATGGAGCCTGGATTGAATTTCTCATTTTTTCAGCAGTCGCCGCATCCGCAAACGCGGTCGGGATGCTGTTCGCCGGACCATTTCTCATCGAACGGATCAATCTCGATCCACGCATCTCGCAATGCAGCCTGATCATCACCTCTGCACTCGTGAATTTCGTCGCTCGGAAATTTCTAGTATTTTCAAAATAGCCATCCGAATGGCAGTGTACTAATCGAGCCCAGCACCAAAGAGAGATTCCCCTGGCAACCGCCCTGGAATCGCTACAATAGCCGTCCCTTGCACGCCTCCTCAAAAATCACGATCCAAGCACCACCCCAGCGCGTCTTTGAATTCACCAGTGAATTGCTCAAATGGCCAGAGCACCTTCCTCACTACCGATTCATCACACCGCGTGAAGACGGCACCGTAAAAATGGCCTGTTGGCGCGGATTCGTCCCCATTAGTTGGGTCTCGAAACACGAGGTCGATCCCACAAAACGCGAGCAACATTTCACCCACCTCAAAGCCTGGACCAAAGGCATGGTCGTCGTCTGGACGTATGAAGAACGCGCCGACGGAGGAACCGATGTGACCATCATCCACGATTTGAAATTCCGCGTGCCCGCCCTTGCATTTCTTATCGAGCCCATCATCGGCCATGGATTCATCGATCCAGTCGCAAACAAAACTCTCGCGACCTTCAAACGTCTCCTCGAAGCCGAATGATGACGCGAAGGGATTTTTCACGGCGCGCCGTGATTACAGGAATCGGCCCAGTCACTGCATGTGGCATTGGGCGCGAAGCATTCTGGGATGGCCTGAAGGCCGAAACTTCCCCTGTAAACCGTGTCACGCGATTTGATGCCTCCCCCTTCCATGCCAATCACGCAGCCGAAGTAGCCGACTTCAATCCAGAAACGTGGTTTCCGCCGCACCGGCTAAAGCGCTTGGATCGCTACTCGCAATTCGCCGTAGCCGCAGCCCAGCTCGCAGTAAAAGACGCCGGCTTAGGGACCGACCCACTCGCTGCCCTCGGGCTCGCACCCGAACGCGCTGGTGCCAGCTTCGGGAGCGCCCTTTCAGGAATCACCAATGCCGAAGCCGAGCACTCACGCTTCTTAGAGCGAGGTCCAAAAGCAATTTCAAAAGCACTCGCCCTCCAAGTCTTTGGCGGTGCCGCCCACTCCAATATCGCAATCGAATACGGCCTTTGGGGACCCGCCACCACCAATTCGAATTCGTGCTCTTCCGGCAATGTCGCCATCGGCGAAGCCCTCAATTGGATCCGCACCGGAAAGGCAGACTTCGTCGTAGCCGGAGCCGCCGATGCACCACTTGCCCCTCTCACCTACTGCGCCTTCGACAATATCAATACAATGTCTCGCTGGGATGGCAGCCCTGAAGGACACGCCTACCGTCCATTCGCAGCCGATCGAAGCGGCTTCGTCATGGGGGAAGGTTCCTGCGCATTTGTCCTTGAGGAAATGGAATTCGCTAAAAAACGCGGAGCCACCATCTACGCCGAAGTCACCGGATATTCGCACAACAACGAAGGCTATCACATGACCTCGCCAAATCCGAGTGGCGCCCCCCTCCTCCGCGCAATAAACTCAGCACTCGATGACGCCAATACTTCGCGCGAAACCATCGGTTACATCAACGGCCACGCCTCCGGCACCGCATTAAATGATGCCAACGAAGTGGAAGCACTCCGCACCATATTTGGAGAGCGTTTCTCCTCGGGAAAACTCCCCCTCTCCGGCACCAAGCCCTATACCGGCCACCCGCTCGGCGCCACGGGTGCAATGGAAATTGCAGCCTGTATCCTCGCCCTCCACCAAGGATGGGTTCCTCCCACCCTCCACCTGGACACCCCAGATCCCGCCTTTGCCGGAATCGACCTCGTGCCCCATCACGGGAAAGAGCTCACAATAAACGCCGCCCTCTCGAACGCCTTCGGCTTCGGAGGGATCAATTCCTGTCTAGTCCTAGAAACACCCACCTTTTGAGATAGTATGGGCAATGCACCCAGCTAAAACGCTCGCGCTCGTCCTCACATTCATCCCATTTTCGGCATTCGCCGAAATAGAAATCGAAGGAACCAAAGCCGAAGTCGCCGAATTTGCCACCTCCCTCAAAGGTATGGGCAAAGTGACTCTCACCGCCACTGCCGAGGAAACACTCTCATCAACATCTGCAGATGTCGCACTTAGCATCGTCAGCAACGCGGGAAAGCTCGCATCCGCGATCAAAAATAATGCCGCACTCGGAGCAAAACTGCAAAAGCAGCTCGCCGCCTCCGGAATCCCCGCCAGCGCCATTTCAAGCCAATCGCTCGCATCCACACCCGAATACGGCTGGTTCTCAGATAAGCCAAAAAGCTATACCGTAGCGAGCAGGTTTCACGTCCGCATCAGCGAAGAAGCACAATTTCTTACGATCGCAAAATTCGTGGATACGGAAGATGATGTCCGCTACGTCGGGATCAAGCCCCACTTAGAAATTGCAGGCGCATTCACGCAAAATTTAGAAGCCGCCGCCCTTACCGCTCTCGCCGCAAAGCAAAAGATCTACGAAACTGCCCACGGCATCAAGCTAAGCGTTCACTCCTTTAGTGAGTGCACGATATCACGCACTCAAGAATCCCACCAGCCACCAAAAGGCAAAGCAAGCTACGGTGCGACCCGCACATCAAATTGGAGCGATTCACGCAAGCTTTCGATCGGCACCGGTGAATTTAAAGGGACAGTATCGGCAACCTATCATCTATCCGCAAAGTAGCGCTTAATAACCTTAGCAAAAGGCACACTGGAGCAGGCATTAATCGCCCGCGAAATTAGAGCACGGACTTCGGGTTCCGCTGAGCTGGCTCACCAGGCGATCGATGATGGCTGATGTCACGAATATCAGACGCGCAATCTTAGCATCCAGGGCCAACTCTAGAGAAATCGCTGCTGCTACAAAGGAGCGATAAATGATTTGTAAAAAGCATCCAGTAGCCGTAGCCCACTATTGTACTGCTCCAGAGGGAACTGATTCACAAGAAAATGGTGTAGGGTTGATCCTCATTGAAGGCACTGTGATAGACATTCGCAGAGATGATGAAAAAACCGCAATAAAGTTACATCTGCCACCGCTTTCCAATGCTCATAAGTAAGAGGCATCTGCCCGCTTCCTCAGAAACGGTTCCCGATGGCAGTTGAAATGCAACCTATCAGCTGGCAATGAAATACCCGTCTTCAAGCTTGATGCAGCCGTTCACGATAGAATGTTTGAGTTTCTGAAACACCATCAACTCCAGTTTGTGCTTTCTGGATAGATTACATGGACAATCATCTTTGTGCTCGTGTCGCTCAAACGAGCCGTTTCTCACTACATAATGCCATCCGTCATCCCACCTAAACCGAATGGCGCTCGGTTAAGCGGCGGCTTCGGGGATTTCGGGGCGAGCCTTCCTCTCTGGTTTGTCGAGGATTTTTAGCTCTGGTTCGCCGTCGAAGTATTTCTCTAGATACAGGTGCCGGGGGCGCTTGAGCCAGCCGTAGG
>CALAIY010000164.1 GCA_937922595.1 uncultured Verrucomicrobiales bacterium
AGCGGCGCCAGAGTGAGGGGACGAAGAGGGCGAAGACGGCGAAGATTTCGAGGCGTCCGGTGGCCATGAGGAGGGACATGACGAGTTTGGAGGCGGGGGAGAAGAGGGCGAAGTTTTCGGTGGGGCCGACGTCGCGGACGCCGGGGCCGATGTTGAAGAGGGTGGCGAGGGAGGCGGAGAAGCAGGAATCGAAGTCTTCGGTGGGTTCGAGGAATGAGATGGTGAGGGTGCCGGTGATGGCGGTGGCGGCGAAGAGGGCGATGAGGAATACGGCGGCGCGGGCGGGGGCTTCGGCGGGTTGGCCGTTGAGCTCGATGCGCATGACGCGGCGGGGGCGGAAGGCGGCGACGACTTCTTGGCGGGCGACTTTGAAGAAGAAGAGGAGGCGGGCGATTTTGACGCCGCCGGCGGTGGAGCCGGTGCAGCCGCCGATGAACATGAGGCTGAAGAGTAGGGCGATGGAGAAGCCGGGCCAGGAGGCGAAGTCGGCGGAGGCGAAGCCGCAGGTGGTCATGATGGTGGCGACTTGGAAGGATGCTTGGCGGAGGGCTTCGCCGTAGCTGAGGTCGTGGCCGGTGATGAGGTTGGCGGTGATGAAGATGGTGGCGATGAGGTAGAGGCCGATGAACCAGGTGCCTTCTTCTTCGCGGCGGACGGTGTGTTTTCCGCTGCAGCGTTTTACGAGGCTGAGGTAGTAGAAGAAGGAGATGCTGGAGGAGAGCATCATGGCGGTGAGGAAGATTTCGATGGGGAGGCTTTGGAAGTGGACGATGCTGGAGTCGTAGAGGCCGAAGCCGCCGGTGGCGACGGTGGTCATGGCGTGATTGAGGGCATCGAACCAGTCCATGCCGAGGAGGTGGAGGCCGGTGAAGGTGAATGCGGTGAGGCTGAGGTAGACGATCCAGAGGCGGGTGGCGACGAGGCGGATTCGGGAGGCGGTGCCTTCGCCGACGCGGGCGGAGGATTCTACGCGGAAGAGTGATTTGCCGCCGGCTCCGAGGTAGGCGAGGAGGGCGACGAAGAGGACGAGGATGCCGACTCCGCCGAGCCATTGGGTGAGGGAGCGCCAGAGGAGGATGGCGCGGGGCCATTCGGCGAGTGATTGGATGACGGTGGAGCCGGTGGTGGTGAAGCCGGACATGCTTTCGAAGTAGGCTCCGGCGATGGATAGCTTGGGCTCGCCGAGGAGGTAGGGGAGCATGCCGAAGGCGGCGCTGATGAACCAGCCGAGGCCGACGACGACGATGGCTTCTTTGCGGAGGATTTCGCGGGTGGTGCGGCCGCTGAGGATGATGAGGAGGATGCCGATGGTGAGGCTGATTCCGGCGGAGATGGCGAGGGCGGAGAAGCCGGTTTTTTCGATGCCGGTGGTGTGTTGCCAGTGGGCGTAGCCGGCGCATACGGCCATGCCGATGCTGAGGAGGATGAGGAGGATGCCGAAGATGCGGCTGAGGAGGCGGTAATTCACCGGGCGGATCTCGGGGGCTAGAGGAGGGCGAGGAATTTGCGCTTGGCTTTGTCGGAGACCATTGCGTAGAGGTTGTTTTCAGCGGCGAAGGTGTCTTCTGCGGCGGGGACGGAGGCGTGGGCTCCATTGAGGAGGGCGATGAGGACGCAGCCGGTGGGCCATTTTACTTCGGAGACTTTTTTGCCGATGAGGGGGGAGTCTTTGGCGATGGAGGCTTCGATGACTTCGGCTCCTTCGAGGCGGCGGACGAGGTGGTAGCGGTCGCTGGTGACGAAGCGCATGAGTTCTTGGCGGGTGGCTTCGCGGGGGCTTACGGCGGCCATGATGCCGAATTTGAGGCCGGAGGTGGAGATGGCGTCGGCGTAGTCGGAGCGGTGGATGAGGGTGAGGCAGTGGGTGGTGCCGAGGTTGTGGGCTTGGAGGCAGGTCATGACGTTGTCTTCGTCGCCTTGGGTGGTGGCGACGAAGAAGTCGGCTGCGTCGACTTGTTCTTCGCGGAGCTCGGTGAGGGAGGTGGCGTCTGCGTTGATGACGGTGGTGGTGCGGGAGAGGCGGTGGGTGAGGTCTTCGCAGACGGCGGGGTCGCGGTCGAAGATGCGGACTTTGAAATTCCAGGCGTCGAGCATCTGGGCGAGGGTGAAGCCGTATTCGCCGCCGCCGAAGATGACGACGCGGCGGCCTTCATCGGAGTGGGAGGTGTGGGAGCTGCTGAATTTGTCGATGGCTTCGGAGATTTTGGCGGGCTCGCCGAAGAGGGCGATGGTATCGCCTCCTTCTACGGTGTCTCCGGCTCCGGGAATGATGTATTCGCCGTCGCGCTCGATGCGTCCGATTCTCACGCGGGGGTCGAGGCCGATGGAGGCGAGTGTTTTGCCGGAGGCTTGGGCGTCTTCATCGACGGCGACGAGCTGGAGCTCGATGCGACCGCGGGCGATTTCTTCGACGAAGAGGGCGTCGGGGTTGCGGATGAATTTGGAGAGTTCGACGGCGGCGAGGCGCTCGGAGCTGAAGAGGTGATCGACGCCGAAGTGGGCGCGGTGATCGAAGAGGAATTCGTCGCGCTGGAGGTCGGGCTTTACTCGGGCGATGGTCTTGGCGGCGCCGAGGGCTTTGGCGACGGAGCAGGCGACGAGGTTGTCGTTATCGGAGGAGGTGAGGGCGAGGAAGAGATTGCATTCGCCGACGCCGTTTTCGACGAGGAGTCCTGGTGCGGAGCCATCGCCGGAGATGACGCGGGCGTCGATCCTGGAATCGAGTTCGCGGGCGTTGGTCTCGTCCATTTCAAAGACGGTGATGTTGTGCGCCTGGGTGGAGAGGTTGGTGGCGAGGTGGCGGCCGATTTCTCCGGCGCCGACGATCATGATATTCATAAGGAAGCGGGGAGGGGAACTTCAGGGGTTCCGCGCTTGGCTGCAAGGGGTGATCCCCCATTCCTTGAGGGCTTCTTGGAGGCGCTCCATGGGGAGTCCGACGACGTTGCTCCAGGAGCCTTCGGTGTGCTGGATGATGGATGCTCCGTGATCTTGGGCGGCGTAGGCTCCGGCTTTATCGAGGGGCTGGATGAGGGCGTGGTAGGTGCGGATTTCGTCGCTGGTGAGGGGCTTGAAGGTGACTTGGGTGGTGACGTGGAAGCGAAGTTCGCGGTTTCGCGAAGCGAGGCAGACGCCGGTGCAGACTTGGTGGGTGTGTCCGGCGAGCCGGGAGACCATGGCGTGGGCTTCGTCCATGTCTTTGGGCTTGCCGAGGGCTTGGCCATCGATGGAGACGAGGGTATCGGCTCCGATGCAGGTGGCTTCGGGGTGGCGGGCGGCGACCCAGGTGGCTTTGAGGGCGGCGTTGGATTCGACGAGCTGGGCGAGGTTCTGGGGGTGGGAGTCGGCGTCTTCTTCGACGTCGGCAGGGATGACGGTGTATTCGAAGCGGGCTTCAGTGAGGAGGTCGCGGCGGCGGGGGGAGGCGGAGGCGAGAATGAGCATGGATTTTGGATAGCGGTGGAAAAGCGGTGGCGCTAGGGAAACGGATGTCCTTACACGATGCTCCAGATTGAGTTTTTAAATAAGAAGGAGCTTGCTCGATCCGGCGAAGGGGCTGGCCTCATCGCTGGTGATGGGGAGATCGGATTTCGAGGAGGCGATGGGCTTCGATAATTGCCACCTGTATTCATTCGGGGTGCGTGAGGTGCGGGGGCGGCAAGGTGGCTCTTGAGATCGTGCCGGATACTCCGGGAGAGCCGGGGCGGGCGGGGGAGTCTGTCCTTGATTGGGATTTTCGCATCGGTGATGCAATCGCGAAGATCCAAAGGTGCCAAATGCGGCGGTCTTCCGGGGCTTGAGCAACTCCGGGATGGGACACACTTCATGTGTGATGAAATCGATGGAAAATTGCTGAAGAGATTCAAAGAGAATCGCTTCGATCGAAAGGATATTGATTTCGTTCCCTTCAGGTAACCGGCTTTTCGGCGGAGTGTGTGCGCTTTGCTATACGAGCGCGGGGGCTTTCGGGGCGGGCACGTCGGTAAATGGCTGCTGGGTGCCGAGGCCGAGGGACTTGATGAGTCCGAGGTCTTTTTCTACGGCGGGGTTTTTCGCGGTGAGGAGCTTGTCGCCGTAGAAGATGCTGTTTGCGCCAGCGAAGAAGCAGAGGGCTTGGAGTTCGTCGCTCATCTGGGTGCGGCCTGCGGAGAGGCGGACTTTGGCTTGGGGGACGGCGATGCGGGCGGTGGCGATCATGCGCACGAGCTCGAATGGGGTAGGGGGCGTCTTGCCGTCTTCGAGGGGCGTGCCGGGCATGGGCATGAGGCTATTGATGGGGACGGATTCGGGCTGGGGGGAGAACTCCGAGATCACTTCGAGCATCTTGAGGCGATCATCGGGGGTCTCGCCGAGGCCGAGGATTCCTCCACAGCAGACGGACATGCCGGCGTCTTGCACGTTTTTGATGGTGCGGAGGCGGTCTTCAAATGTGTGGGTGGTGACGATATTCGGGTAGTGCTCGGGGGAGGTGTCGATATTGTGATTGTAGGCGGTGACGCCGGCTTCTTTGAGCTGCTTGGCTTCGTCGGGGCCGAGCTCTCCGAGGGTGGTGCAGACTTCCATGCCGAGTTCGGAGACTTCGCGGACGATATCGAGCACTTGGTTGAAACGCTCGGTGCCGCCGCGGACGCCGCGCCAGGCTGCGCCCATACAAAAACGGGTGGAGCCGTTTTCGCGCGCGGCGCGGGCACGCTCGAGAATGTCGCACTTGGGCATGAGGCGCTCGGCTTCGACACCGCTTTTATAGCGGGCGCTTTGGGCGCAGTAGGAGCAGTCTTCAGAGCAGCCTCCAGTCTTGATGCTGAGGAGGGTGCAGAGCTGGACTTCGTTTTCCGGCCAGTGGGCTTCGTGGACGGTGCGAGCCTGCTTGAGGAGGTCGAAAAACGGCTGGTCGTAGGTGCTCTTGAGATCGGCAAACTTCATATCGGGGCGCTCTTGTAGCTGAGGAACGGGGATGGATCAAACGGCGGCTTACCGCTTCCAGTGTCCGCGATTGATGTGGGGGAGGACTCCTTTCCAAGAATTTGCGTAATCTGTCTTGCCGATGGCTCCGATCATGGTGGTGCCGGTGGCGGCTTTCCATTTTTTGGCCATCGCTTCGCCGGTGTGGCATCCGTAGCTTTGAATCTGGGCGCCGGGGGCGAAGAGGCCGCGCTTGAGCTTATTGAGGTCGTTTTCGTGAATGTAGGCGGAGGAGACTCCGAGGATATCGCAGCTGTAGTCGAACATGAAGCAGTGGCGATTCGAGTGGCCGAAGTATTCAAAACCGGTGAGCTTGGTGCGGCGGCGGTTTTTCCCGGAATTGAGGTAATTGATGACGTCTCTGCCGCTATCGAACCACACAAGACGGACGCCGAATTTGTCGCGGACGGATTTTACGAAGTCGATGAGTGGCTGGCCGTCTTCGGTGGCGCGTTTTTCGTAGGCGGGGCGGTAGACGAGCCAGGTGATTTTGGCGTTTTCGCCGTAGGTCTTGCGGAGCTGCTCCATGCGGATGCGTGCGGTGCGGACGAAATTGCCCCACCAGCGGTCGTGGCGAAGCGGCTCGACGCGGAGGTCTTCCCATTTTCGAAGGGCGGGACCGCCTGAGACGATGACATATTCGCCTTGAGCCATTACGGCGGGCGATACGGCGGCGGGAGTTTCCCGAAGGGAGGTGGCAAAAAACGCGAATACCGCCAGAAGGATAGCGGTGAATGAATGGGAAAAACGCATGCGCCCATCCTGAACGCCGGAGCTAGCGCGTCAAGTTTCACCGGTGTCTGCGATTTCGTTCAAATTTCGTTAAAAACGAGCTTGTGAAATTTTTCACAAGCGGTTATCGATGCCCGACGATGGCCAATTTCTTTCCTCGCTGGATGAACACTCTGCCCCTGAAGGTGGCGGTCTGCCTGGGTGCGCTCGGGACGGGAGTGGTAGGTGCAGTCACCTACTACGCGACCCCCAAATATGGGAAGGTCGGGTATATGCCTGCTCAGCCGGTTCCTTTCAGTCACAAGCTTCATGCCGGCCAGCTCGGGATGGATTGTCGCTACTGCCACTCCCATGTTGAGAATTCCTGGCACTCGAATGTGCCGACGACGGAGACTTGTTGGAATTGCCACCAGCATGTGAAAAAAGAGAGCCCGCGTTTGGAGCCTGTTCGTCGCAGTATCGATAAGACTTACGAGAATTACGATGGCAAGCCGATCGAATGGGTGCAGGTGCACAAGCTTGCTGACTATGCGTATTTCGACCACTCGGCACACGTGAATCGGGGAGTTTCCTGCGTTTCTTGTCACGGTAAAGTGAATGAGATGACGGAAGTCTATCACGCTGAGACCCACAGCATGGGCTGGTGCCTCGAGTGTCACCGCGCTCCAGAAGAGAATCTTCGCCCGCTCGATCAGGTCACGAACCTCGATTGGAAGCCGGAAGACCTCGACCGTGAAAAATTTTACGGTGATCTCCTCGCGAAAGGCGCTGAGCCTGATACCATTCTCTCCGCCCTCGGAATCGAAGGCGCAGTCGCCACCGACGCCTCTGGTCTTGCTACCGCAGCAGCCAATGTCTTCGGCGACAAAGCAACCCAGAAAGAGGTCGGTCCCGTCCTCAAGACTCTCTGGAACGTCAACCCACCGGAAAACTGCGCAGGCTGCCACCGCTAGCCCAAACCGTTCCTCCCACGAATTTTCTCCCGCATGAAGCGCACCTGGCAACATCCCGAAGAGCCCGCATCTCCCGCTACTCTCACGCCCGAAGGCGGCGAGACTCCCGCTGGTAAGCACTACTGGCGCAGTCTTTCCGAACTCGCTGAGACTCGCGAAAATATCGACGCCCGCGACTCCGAATTCCACGGTTCTCCCGGGAAATCGGAAGAGTCCGAGAGCTCCCGCCGCGATTTCATGAAGCTTATGGGTGCATCCACGGCACTTGCTGGCGGACTTGCTGCCTGTCGTAAGCCGACTCTCCTCCTTGTCCCTTACAGCGAGAGCGTAGAATGGATCATCCCAGGTAAGGCGCTTCTTTACGCGACCGCGATGCCTCGTCTCGGCGGATGCACGCCGCTCGTCGTCACGACTCACGAAGGCCGCCCGACTCACGTCTCAGGAAACCGCCTCCACCCAGAAGTGGGCAATGGTAATGATGGTATCGCTCAGTCTTCGATCCTTGATCTCTACGATCCCGAGCGCTCACGGAATGTCCTGAATAAGGGCGAACGCTCTTCTCAGGCCGATTTTTCCGCTGCCTTTGCCGAAATCGCAGCGGGAATCAAGAAGTCGAATGGTGAAGGCTCAGCCTTCCTCGTCGGGGAGACGTCCTCACCCACCCGTGATCGCCTTTTGAAAGAGGTCGCTACGAAATTCCCTCAAGCAGTTTTCTATCGTTACGAGTCTATCAACCGCGACGCGGTGCGCAAAGGCCTCTCCGATGCGACCGATGGTAAGACCGACGTCTCCATTGTCCCGCGATTCGAAAAAGCGAAGCGTATCCTTTCGCTCGATTGTGATTTCCTCGGCCTCGATTCCCCATCCACGAATGCGACCAATGCATTCTCAAAAAACCGCAAGGTAGATGATGGCGGCGCGGCCAAAATGAACCGTCTCTACGTCGTAGAGGCCAGCTACACCGTCACTGGCGGCATGGCGGATCACCGTCTCCCGACCAATGCTTCGCAGGTCGCCACAATCGCCGCCGCCCTCGGCAAAACTTTCGGTCTCAGCGTCGAATCAACGACGAAGCTCGATGAGAAGACCACGAAGTGGGTCGCCGCGACCGCTAAAGATCTTCAGGCACACAAAGGTGAAGCTCTCGTTGTCGCTGGATCTCAGCAGCCGGCCGCCGTTCACGCAATGGTCGCCGCGATCAATGACAAGCTCGGCGCGTTCGGAAAGACCGCTGATCTCCTCAATCGTGGCAACGACCCCGTCCCATTTGGCACCCTCGGCGAACTCGCAGAAGCCATCGGTGAGAAAAAGGTGAAGACACTCTTCCTCACCACCGAAGCCGATCCCGCTTACGACGCCCCAGGCGATATCGATTTTGCCCGTTTCCTCGGAGAGGTCGAGACTACGATTCAGCTCAGCACCCGCTCGCTCAGTGCCACCGCCCGTGCCGCCACTTGGCACGTGCCAGCCGCGCACTATCTCGAAAGTTGGGGCGATGTCCGCAGCGCTGAAGGCGTTTACTCGATCGTCCAGCCGATGATCTTGCCACTTTACGATGGTCTCACCGAGATCGATTTCCTTCTCAAGTTGATGGCGGATCCCGCACCCGCGACCGATCCCGCCGAAGGCGAAACGGTCGTATCCGATTCCGAAGCCACTCCCGGCTACGAAGCGGTTCGCGCCACTTTTGCTGAGATTGCAGAAGGGGATATCGAGAAAGCATGGAACGCCACCCTTCGCGATGGCTTCCTCAAAGGATCCTCCTATAAAGCGTCCAATGCGAAGATCGCGCTCCCATCCGGAAAAGGCGGTTTTCCCGCACCGACCCTCGATGCCATGGAGATCGCCTTCCGCCCAGACTTCAAGATCTGGGACGGTCGCTACATCAACAACGGCTGGGCACAGGAAGCGCCCGATCCCACCACCTCACTCACCTGGGACAACGCAGCTCTCCTCAGCATTCGCACCGCCAAAGCTCTCGGCATCGAGAACAACGGCCAGATGCTCAAAGTAGAAGTCGCCGGGAAAACAGCCTACTACCCCGCGATGCTTGCCCCCGGGCATGCCGATAATTCCCTCACGATCCCATTCGGCTACGGCCAGGGCGAAGACGCTGGCTTCATCGGCTCCGACCGTGGCTTCAATGCCCATCCAGTCCGCACTTTCGCTTCACCCTACCTCACGATGGGAGCCAAAGTGTCTGTGCTTACGGCAGATGAAATCATCGATGGCGAGAAAGTCATTCCCGCGAATTACGACCTCGCGACCACCGCTGAGCACAACAACATGTATGGCCGAGCCCTCGTTCGCGAAGGCACCGTCGATGCATTCGAGAAAAAGCCCGACTTCGCCAAGAAGCAGGGCATGGATGCCCACATCCCGGAAAACGTCTCTTTCTACAAGTCCGTAGACCAAGACGATAAGCCGCTCCTCAGCGACCCGCACCACCAGTGGGGCATGACGATCGATTTGAACCAATGCATCGGCTGCACCGCTTGTCTTCTCGCCTGCCAAAGCGAAAACAACATCCCGATCGTCGGGAAAGAGCAGGTCATGCAGCATCGCGAAATGCACTGGATCCGCATGGATCGCTACTTCGCGACCGCCGAGCCCAAGCTCGATAAAAAGACTCAAGACGCCGGCGCAAACCACGAGTGGACCGAGATGTCCGCCGATCACTTCGAGAATCCCGAAATGACCTTCCAGCCGGTCGCCTGCCAGCAGTGCGAATCCGCCCCCTGCGAGACCGTCTGCCCGGTAAACGCCACCGTTCACACCGAAGACGGCCTCAATTCGATGGCCTACAATCGCTGCATCGGCACGCGCTACTGCGCAAACAACTGCCCCTACAAGGCTCGCCGTTTCAACTACTTCGATTACAACAAGCGCCCCATCGACGAACTCTACCGCGGTCCCTTCTCCACCAAGGAAAAAACTGGCGTCGCCGAGACCCACAAGCTTCAGAAGAATCCAAACGTCACCGTCCGTATGCGTGGCGTCATGGAGAAATGCACCTACTGCGTCCAGCGCATTCAAGAAGGCAAAATCGAGCAGAAGCGCATCGCACGTGATTCCGATAAGCTTCGCGTAGCCACCGGTGCCGTCCGCACCGCCTGTCAGGACGTCTGCTCCGCAGATGCCATTACCTTCGGAAACCTCCTCGACGACAAAGATCCCTTGGTGAAAATGAAAGCCTCCCCGCGTAATTACGATCTTCTCAATTACATCGGCACTCTGCCGCGCACCAGCTATCTCGCTCGGATCAAGAATCCGAATGCCGAGATCGTCGCCCTCACCGGCAAAGCAATCGGCGAAATCTCAAGCCACATCCACTAATCCTCTTTTTCTAGATTACTGAAGTATGGCCGAAGCCACCGCCACCGCCCCATCTACCGAAGAATCCGCCACCACGGATGATTCTGGCGTAAAAGTCCTCGCCCGCGAGACCCTCGTCCTCAACGAGCGCTCCATGGGCTGGATCACGAACCGCATTGCCGGAATCGTGGAAAATAAGCAGCCCGCCTATTGGTGGTTCCTCTTCATTCCCGCCGCCCTCATCGCCCTTCTCGGCGTTGGCTTCGGACTCTCCTACCAGGTCTCCACCGGCGTCGGCGTCTGGGGAAACAACAACACCGCGATGTGGGGTTGGCCCATTGTGAACTTCGTTTTCTGGATCGGTATCGGCCACGCAGGAACCCTCATTTCCGCCATCCTTTTCCTCACACGACAAAACTGGCGCACCTCGATTAACCGCGCGGCGGAAGCCATGACCATTTTCGCCGTGATGTGCGCCGGAATTTTCCCCGCCTTCCACGTCGGGCGCGTCTGGTTCGCCTGGTTCCTCGCCCCCGTGCCCAATCACATGGCCGTGTGGCAGAACTTCAAATCCGCCCTCCTCTGGGACGTATTTGCGGTCTCTACCTACTTCACCATCTCTCTCATCTTCTGGTTCCTCGGCATGGTGCCCGACCTCGCGACCATCCGCGATCGCGCCAAGCCAGGCATTCGCAAAGCAATCTACGGAATCTTCAGCCTCGGCTGGCGTGGCGGCAACCGCCAGTGGCGCCACTACGAGATGGCCTACATGATTCTCGCCGGTATCTCCACACCGCTCGTTCTCTCGGTGCACACCGTGGTTTCCTTCGACTTCGCCACCTCCGTCGTCCCCGGCTGGCACACCACCATTTTCCCTCCTTACTTCGTTGCTGGCGCCATCTTCGGCGGTTTCGCAATGGTGCTCACCCTCATGATCCCATGTCGCTCCATCTACGGACTGCACGATGTGATCACGATGAAGCACATCGACAACATGGCGAAAATCATCGCCCTCACCGGCACCATCGTCGGCTACGCCTACCTCATGGAGCTATTCGTCGCCTGGTATTCCGGCCAGAAATACGAATTCGATGCCTTCATGATGCGTCTCGCAGATGGCCCCAAGACTAGCTCTTACTACGCCATGATGTTCTGCAACGTGATCTCGCCCCAGATCTTCTGGTTCAAGGCGATGCGACAAAACCTCGTCGTCGTTATGATCGTCTGTATGTTCGTAAACGTCGGAATGTGGTTCGAGCGCTACGTCATCATCGTCACCACACTTCCTCGCATGTTCCTCCCCGCAGAGTGGGGGAATTACTTCCCATCCTTCACCGATTGGGTGCTCTTCATCGGCACCATCGGGATGTTCATCTCACTCTTCCTCCTTTTCCTTCGCTTCCTCCCCTGCATCAACATTGCAGAGGTAAAGTGGACCCGGAAAAACGCCCACGCCCACAAAGACCCGCTCTCCGATAAGGTGAAGGGTTATGTCACCGAAGAACAAGTCCGCAGCGGCGAGGTCGCGTAGCCTCCGTTTCCCTTTTCCCCTTTCCACGATAATCAAGTGAGTAACGAACTAAAAAGAGTTTACGGCTATTTGGCGGAGTTTGATAATCCGCAGGATCTAGCCCACGCCGCCGAGCAGATCCGCGACGCCGGCTTCAAGCGCTGGGACGTCCACAGTCCCTACGCAATCCACGGCATGGATGCCGCAATGGGGCTCGGTCGCTCCCGCCTCCCTTGGTTCGTCTTTGGCGGGGGAGTCCTTGGTCTCACCACTGGATTCCTCCTCGCCTACGTCACGCAGGTCATCATCTACCCAACCGTCGTCCAGGCGAAACCGGTAAACATCCACACCACGCCGGCCTTCTTCCCGCCGATGTTTGAGCTCACGATTCTCTTCTCCGGTTTCACCACTCTCTTTGTCCTTCTCGCGCTCATGGGGCTCCCGCGTTTGAATCACCCATTCTTCGCCGCCCGTCAGGCGCACAAAGCCACTGATGATGGACTTCTTATCGTCATCGAAGCCCGCGACCCGCTCTTTTCGAAAGAAGAGACCCGTCCCTTCCTCGAGAAGCTCGGTGGCAAAAATATCGAACTCGTAGAAGACGCTATCTAGGTAAACTGCGATGAAATACTTCTTCCTTCTCTTCTTCTTCGCCGGCGCGATGATCTTCTTCCTCGGCGGTACCCGCGGGCATAAGTTCCGCAACACACCCATCCAGATCTTCCCCGATATGGATTTCCAGGCCAAGGTTCAGCCCCAGAAGCCGAGCGACTTCTTCGAAGACGGCGTTGCCTCTCGCAAGCCAATCCCAGGGACAATTCCACTCGGCTACTCCATTCCGACTTCCCTCGACACACCTTCTACCGACGCCTACACGCAAGGCAACGACTACTATAATACCGGAAAATTCGGCGATTACTGGGGCAACGGAATGCCCGAGGAACTCGGCGAGATCGATGCCAAGTTCCTCGCTCAAGGTAAAGAGCAATACGGCATCTACTGCGCAATCTGCCACGGTGAGTCCGGCAATGGCAAAGGCATCACATCCGCTTACGGAGTGCCCAATATTGCAAACTTCCATCTTCCACAATTCGCCGATCCATCTCACCCGGATTACCGCACCGATGGAAGCGTCTACAACACAATCACCCACGGCCAAGGCCTCATGGGGGCATACGGTGGGAATCTAAATCTCCGCGATCGCTGGGCCGTCGTCGCCTACCTCCGCACCCTCCAGCAAAGCTGGAAAATGGACAAAGCGTCCGTCGAAAATTTCGACGCCGCCCTCGAATCGCAAAACGCCAAACCCGCAGCGAACACCGAAGAGTAGCGGATTTTACTCTTCATCATTCACGTTTCCCTCTTCAATGGCTCATTCTCATTCAGTCCACGATCTCCCCGCCGGGGGCGAAATGCTCGACACCAGCAAGCTCGCTGGAGTGTCTCGCATCCTATTGATCGTATCCGCCTTTGGCCTCGCGCTCTCGGCCTTCCGCTTCATTTTTGATTCCGAATCGTTCGCCTACTCCTGGCTCTTCGCATTCGCCGTAGTCTTTACCATTAGCGCCGGCGGAGTCTTCTGGACCCTTCTTCACCACGCTACGAACTCCGGCTGGGGAATCGCAATCCGCCGAATCATGGAGCAGGTGGCTAATCAGATTCTCATCACCGGAATCATTGGCCTGCCACTCATGCTCATTCCTTCCGTCCGCGAAGCGCTCTGGGAATGGATTCCAATCTTCAATGCCCACAATGGCTCGCAGGAAGAGCTCATGGCGGCTCACCAAACTTCACTGGCTGGAAAACACGCCTACCTGAATACGAGCGTCTGGACCGGATACGCACCCGGCTTCTACGCCCGCTACGCACTCTACTTCATTCTCCTTGCCTTCGGTGCCTGGAAGATTCGCAGCTACTCGCTGAAACAGGATCGCACCAACGCCGTCCGCCCAACGCTTAGCGCACGCCGCTTCGCCTGCGGTTGGCTCCCGATCTTTGCCGTCTCCGTCACCTTCGCTGCGATTGATTGGCTCATGGCGCTCAACTTCGTCTGGTATTCCACCATGTGGGGCGTCTACATCTTCGCCGGCTGCGCACTCAGCGCCATGGCAGTGATCATCATCACCCTCTCGCTGCTCAAGCAGGCGGGTTACCTGAAAAACGTCGTCTCCTTCGAGCACTTCCACACCAGTGGTAAGCTCATGTTCGCCTTCGTGGTTTTCTGGGCATACATCACCTTCTCGCAGTTCTTCCTCATCTGGTATGCGAACATCACGGAAGAGACCCAGTATTACATCCTCCGTAATACCGGCGGCTGGAACACCGGTGCCGTCTTTACCTACCTCTTCGCTCACTTTGCCATTCCTTTCCTCTTCATCCTTCCTGCATGGGTGAAGAAGAACCCAAAGTTCATCCTCCCGATGGCCTGCTGGATTGTCTTCGCTCACATTCTTGATCTCTACTTCGTGATCATTCCCGAGCGCGGCCCATCGCTTACACACGGTCAGGATCTCCTCATCCCAGGCGCGTGGATTTGGGACATCATCGCACTTGTCACAATCGGCTGCATCTGGGCCTTCTTCTACATTCGCACCCTCGGTAAGCACAGCCTCTACCCCTGCGGCGATCCACGCCTTCACGAGTCCCTCAATCTCGCGAACTAGCCCTTTTCATTTTTCTCTTTCTCGTTCTCCATGGACAATCCTAACGACACTCTCGGCAAACGCTTCTCCGCCTTCTGGATAGGCGTCGGCGGATTTCTCATCTTCCTTGTCGCCGGACTCACAGTGAAATTCACTGCACCGGACGCCACAGAAGGGGATCCGACTCTCGACTCAGGGAAGCTCGAGACTGCTCGTCTTGAGACCCGCAAAGGAATCGAAGACGCTCAGGCAAAGCTCCTGGGCTACGGCGTCACCGATGCTGAGAAAAATCTCGTCAGAGTTCCTGCCGATTCGGCAATTCCAGCCGCGCTCGCGATGCTGAAAGCGAGTAAGCCAAGCAAGACCGAGCGGGTCATCCCCGGCACGGACACTGCCATGGAGATTTTCAAAAAGCAGCAAGCGGAAGCCGAAGCGGCGAAGGCAAAGGCCGCCGCTGAGAAGCCTGTTGGAGAGGAGAAGCCCGCTACCCGCGAACTCGATCCTGCCGTAGTTGCTGAACTTCGTGAGAAGGGGAAAGCTGTCTATATGGGAGCCGGAATTTGCACGACTTGTCACCAGGCAGATGGAAAAGGCCTCGCAAGTGTCTTCCCGCCATTGGCTGGCTCCGAGTGGGTCACTGGATCCGATGAACGCATCGTAGCCGCCATTCTTCGTGGCCTTGCTGGGCCGATCGAAGTCATGGGCACCGTTTACAATGGCGCAATGCCGCCACAGCCGCACCTCACCGACGAGCAGATCGCCCAGGTCGTCACCTACATCCGCAGCGAATGGGGCAATGACGCACCGCCGATCACTCCCGATCAGGTCGCCTACGCCCGCGAGAAATACACCAAGGAAGCAGGAATGTTCTCCGCAGCCACCCTCTCGGCTGAAATTCCGGATGACAAGATGCTCCCGTTTTCCGACAAGTAAGTTTCCCAGATAATGTCAGATCAAAATAGCCAGAGCGAAGACGCCCTCCAGCGCACGGTTCTCGACCGCAGCACGAAGCTTCCCGTGCTCTTCTTCATCACGACTGCCGTATTTTGGCTCGTGGTCGCCACGATCCTCGGATTCCTCTCTTCCGTAAAGGTCGTGAATCCCGAGTTTATGGGTGATGGCTGGCTCTATTGGACGCACTACGGGCGCATGCAGCCTGCATTCACTTCCTCCCTCCTTTATGGCTGGGGATTCAATGCCGCGTTCGGCGTCATGATTTGGATGATGGCGCGTCTCTGCCGCGTCCCTCTGAAAAACCCTTGGACGCTCGTCGCCCTCGGCCACGTCTGGAACATCGCTCTCACCGCCGGAATTCTTGGCATTTTTGCTGGCCACGGAACAGGCCTTCAGTGGCTTGAATTTCCTGATTTTATCTGGCCCGTCATGCTCGGTGCATTCATCGCAATCACCGTGTGGATGGTCGTCACCTATCGCATTCGCCAGGTAAAAGAGACCTACATCTCCCTCTGGTATATGCTCGGAGCCTGCTTCTGGTTTACCTGGACCTTTGCTACCGCCAATATCTTCCTCCGCCACGTCGAAAAAACCGGCGCTTATGGAGCCGCAATCAACGCCTGGTACACCGGCACTCTCGTTCTTCTCTTCTTCGTTCCCGTGGGGCTCGCATCGCTCTACTTCATCGTCCCCAAGATTACGGGACGTCCCATCGCCAATTACCAACTCTCAACGATTGGCTTCTGGGGACTGGCACTCTTTGGTGGCTGGACTGGAATCCAAAAGCTCATGGCCGGCCCACTTCCTGTCTGGATTCCGGGAATCTCCGGAGCCGCGACGATCCTCGTCCTCGTTCCCATTCTCGCCGTCGCCGTGAATCACTACCGCACCGTCGGAGACAAACACTCGCTCATCTCTTCCAGCCCTTCGCTTCGCTTCAGCTTTACGGCTGGAATGTCGCTTGTCGTCTGGGGGATCGTCTCCGCATTCATGGCCACCTACGGACTTGGTAAATACACTCAGTTCACCATCGCCAATGAGGGCAATATGATGCTCGTAATGTATCTTTTCTTCACCTCCGCGATGTTCGGCATGATCTACTTCATGGTTCCGCGTCTTGTCGGCACGGAGTGGTTTTCAGCGAAGCTGATCCGTCAGCATTACTGGTTCACCGTTTATGGAATGATCGGAATTGTTGTCTGCCTCGTTGGTGGTGGTATCGCTCAGGGAGCCTCCATCGCAACTTGGGACAATACCGCAGTAGGAGCCCTCAATATCAGTGTCGGATATCTCATCGGGAGTGCCGCTTGCTGGGTTTTCATCGGCTACTCGAACTTAATGTTCCTCCTTCACCTCATTCTCATGATCTGCCGCCTCGGCCGCCGCTCATCTGAACCGACCCTCCTCCGCGACGCCACCGCCCACGCGTAAGGACTTCAGAATTCTAAATTTTACATTCTAAATTTAAATGCGTTTCCCCACATTCATTCTCGGGCTTGCCGTCACCTTCGGTGCGCCTTGGTATCTCCTGGTGGTTAAGCCCTACCAGTTTTACCGCGACCTTGAGCCGGTGGCCTTCGATGAAGAGAAGGATGAACGCACTGGAATGTATCCCGAAGGCACCAGCGGAGCCGTTGCCTACGGAGAAATGATCTTTAAGCGAGAAGGCTGTGTCCAGTGTCACACACAAGTGATCCGCCCGTCCTACGCCGGAATGGATACCTACAAGCCTGATTTTGGTAAAGGCGGTGCTGAAAACAAAGGCAAATACAGCCGCAGCAGCCTTCCTTGGGATTACTCCGCAAGTGACAACGCTCCGCTCGGCTTCGTCCGCAACGGGCCAGACCTTTCAAACGTCGGCTATCGCCGCCCCGACACCAAGTGGCACCACCAGCACCTCTATAATCCGCGTTCGATCAACGAGTGGTCTACGATGCCTAGCTTCGCCCACCTTTACGAAACGAAAGTGCTTCGAGGCAAACCCTCCGAGGAAGCTGTAGCCGTTTTTACTGACGACAACGGCTACGAAAAACAGGTGGTTCCCACCTACAATGCCGAAGCGCTCGTCCAGTATCTCCAGAGCCGAAAGCTCTCCGATGCGATTCCTGCTTCGCTGAAACCTGAGGCCACCGCCGCTGCCAAGTAAGCTATATTTATTTCCACCGTGAGTTCTGAACCCGAAAACATCGATTACAAAGAGACGCTCAACGTCACTCGCGCGCACTCGGCTGCAGCACGCGAGAAGGATATTCCTACCAGCGATGCAAACGAGAGATTCTCTCTCTGGGCGTTTGCTGGATTCATCGGAGTGGTTGCCGTAGCCTTCAC
>CALAIY010000165.1 GCA_937922595.1 uncultured Verrucomicrobiales bacterium
AAACCAATTTCAGGCCTTCGCTCAAATGTGGGGCTGGGAGTATTTGAGGCTTACGGAGCCGAAGCTAGAGGGCGACCTGCCTGATCACGTGGTCATTGAGGTCGTTCTGTAAAGGAGCGGGGAGTGTGAAAAGGATTAATCGATAATCCAGGCTACAAATTCATCGCCCAATGGAGTTTCAGAGATGGTCTTGAGCAAAAAGTGGCTCCCAATTGCTGATACCAGGGTGAATGATCCAAGCGTAAATTGGCGCTTTCGAATGATCACCAAAGAAAACGCGGCGCTGGTAATTAGGGCTGGGTAGATTGCTAATGCGATGACGAAAATTAACGAATGATGGATTGGCCAATCAAGAGTTTTCGGGTCAGGATTATTGTAGGTAGCCCAATAGCCAAGTTTAATTCGTGCTCTAAGGGCAAATGAGGCGCAGGCGACGAGACAAAAAACAGGAACGCTGAGTGGAACAATCGCGGCGGCACGGACAAAGCGCTCAGAATCAGTCATAGGTTAAGTTTATTTTTGCCCGTAGTAAGCACCCGGTCCGTGCTTCCGGAGATAGTGCTTATCGAGGATATGCTGGGGAAGGGGCGTTGGGGAATCGCCGGTGAGGCGGAAGACATCGAGTGCCATTTTTGCGCACATTTCTAGGGCGATGCTATTATCTAGGGATTTTTGGGCGCTACCTCCCCAGGTGAAGGGGGCGTGGAAGTGCTGGAGCACGCCGTTGATGCCGGCGGGGTCGATGTTGTTTTCTTTGAAGTGATCGACAATGGCGAGGCCGGTGTGTCGCTCGTAATCGTCTTCTACTTCTTGGGGGGTGAGAGCGCGGCAGATGGGGACGGTGCCGTAGAAGTGATCGGCGTGGGTGGTGCCTAGGCAGGGGAGAGGCTTCCCTGCTTGGGAGAATGCGGTGGCAGCGGCGCTGTGGGTGTGGGTGACGCCTCCTACGCAATCCCAGGCTCGGTAGAGCTCGAGGTGGGTCTTGGTATCGGAGGAGGGGCGCATTTCGCCTTCTACGACTTGGCCTTCGAGATCGATGAGCACGATGTGCTCGGGCTTGAGCTCGTGGTAGTCCACACCGCTGGGCTTGATTCCGAAGATGCCTTTATCGCGATCGATCCCAGAGACGTTGCCCCAGGTGAGGGCTACGAGGCCGGTGCTGGGAAGCTGGCGATTGGCGTCGCAGACGGCTGTTTTTAAGTGTTCTAGCATTTTACCAGCTACACGGTGAAGGAATTGCTTGCAATGGCTGTTCTTTTGAACAATTATTAAGGTATGCAAATTACCAAAATTATTAGTGGTGGTCAGACTGGTGCGGATCGTGCGGCGCTGGACTGGGCGAGGGAGCGCGGCATTCCTCATGGTGGTTGGTGCCCGAAGGGCCGGCGTGCGGAGGATGGGGTGATTCCGTATAGCTACAATCTTGAGGAGAATAACATCTCAGCGTATGCGGTGCGGACGGAATGGAACGTGCGTGATAGTGATGCGACGGTTCTTTTCTCTATCGAAAAACGGTTGTCTGGTGGAACGAGGCTTACTGCGGATCTTGCGGAGCGCCACGGGGTGCCGTGGATTCATATCACGCCTTGTAGTCATCGAAGCGTCCGGCAGGCTTTGGGGGCGTTTCTCGAGGTGAATCCGGTTTTTATTTTAAATGTTGCGGGTCCGAGGGCGAGTAATGAGCCTGCTGTGGGGACATTTGTGAAGCAATGCCTTGATTCAGTGGGGGATTTATTTGTGAACCAGCGGGTGAATGCACGGGCAAGACGGCGCGTGGCGTGACGTGGCTTTCTAGGCTGAAGCGTTTTTCCTACGTTCGGCGATTTTGCTGATGGCGAGCAAGATCCAGAATGGAGGATTGATGAAAAAGACGACGAGGATGGCTTTATTGTAGAAGAAGCCGAGGTGCATCATTTCGGTGATTCCGACGTGGAGCCCCCAGAGACCGAGCCCCCAGGCGAGTGCCCAGCGGCGCCCGAAAAGGGCGACGAAAGCGGTGAGCTCAAGGAAGAGTCCGGTGCTGAAAAATGCCTGCCCGAGTAGGGGGAAGCCGTTTAATAAGTCGGCGATGAAGGAGCTTACGACTTCGGGTGGCTCGATGAGGGTATTGTAGTAGTCTGCGAGGCGGTTTTTTTCGAGCTGGAGCGAGACGTTTGGGATCTCATTCACCCAGCCGAATCCGGAGCGGATTAATTTGGAAAACGCACTGACGACGTAGGCGGCGGCGACAGCCTGGATCGAGGCCTGCGCGGGGCCGGGAAGTCCCTTGCTTGGTGAGGCGTCTTTTCGGATGAATAGAAAATAGAGGAGCTGGCCGAAGAGGGGATAGCCGATGATCTGGGCGGTGTGGTGGATGGATCCTTGGGAGTTTTCCAGGGTGCCGTAGATTGTGAAAAGTCCGAGAAGGATGGCGGTCGATGTCGCGGGGAATTTTCCCCAGAGGTAGACGGCTAAGGCTGCGTAGAAGATGAATGGTGCTACGGAGGCGAATATAGGTGATGCGGCCCAGGTGAGATCGAAAAATTGAGCAAGCCCGATGGGGACGGTCTGGGTATCTACCTTGAGCCCGTAGGTCTTCGTAAATCCGCTTCCGGGGATGAATTTGTGGTGGCTTGAGTGGTAGATGCAGAGGATGGCGAAAAGCACGCGCATCCAAAGCCACTCGAAGCGCAGGAGTCTTTCGCGGTCGAGCATTCGATCAGGCTACAGTGCGGCACGTGCCATTGAGGCGGCGGCTTTTGATGCAGGCTTCTTCTCTGCGGTAGCATCGGCGGCTTTGCTATCGAGCACGTAGGCATTGCCTCCACCGAATGGAGCTCCGAGGCGTTCGCCTACGGGGAGGGTGGGGAAATAGTAAAATTGCTTTTCTTCGCGGCGGCGGTTTTCAAAATGCTTGAGAATGAGCAGCCAGAGGCCGGAGCCGATACAGATGGCTCCAATTACGACTGCGCCCCAAAGGAGGAAGCCGCGGCGGTGAAGACGATCGATAAATGTCTGGCGGGCGAGCTTGTAATCGATCGCTCCGGTGAGGGCTGTGGTGGCGGCTCGGATTCGGCCTGCGTGGTCCGGGCCGCTTCCATCTGGGGCGTCGCCGATTTTTTTGGCGGCGATGGTTCCGGCGTTGATGCATTCGCTGAATTCCATCGTCGAGAGACGCTGGCTGATTGATGGGCTTCCGGCGACGGCGAGGCTTTCGTTGGCTCGTGTGTAGAGGAGGACGACGGTTTCGCGGCCTTCGTCTTTGTCCCAGGCGTTGACGAGGCGTGTGATGCGATCATCGATGGTTTCGCCGAGGAGGAAGCTGTAGCCTGCGACGTAGAGGTCGATGTCGTTTTTCTCTGCGAATGCTTTGATCTCGCTTCCAAGTGCTATTTCTTCTTCGTCGGTGAAAATGCGTCCTTGATCGAGGACGCGTGAATCCGGGGCTGGGGGTAGGCTGGCGGCGGCTACGAAATCGGCATCGGTCACGTCCTGCCCTAGACACAATGGAGCTAAAGCCAGGAGAATACTGGCGGTAGCGGTGGCGAGGCGGGAGCGCATGAGAGAAAACTAGGCGGTTCTCCCCTGGGCGGCAAGCGTGGAAGCTGCTAGTGGGTCTTTCTCGGGCATTCGATGGTAATGCTTATTTTCGCCTTGAAGAGGGTGCCTTTTTCTTGGCGGCTTTCTTCTTTTTCTGCGCGGTGTGGCGACCGGGGAAGGTGAGCTCGGCGATGCCTGATTTATCGAGGTCGCCGAGTCCTTCGGCGGTCATTTTTTTGTATTGGGCGAGAGTGGCGGCGTTGATTGGGAGCGAGAGTTTCGCGGAGCGGGCGAGGGTGGCGGCGATGCCGGAGTCTTTTGCTGCGTGGGCGGCGGAGAACCAGCATTCGTGATCGCGATCGATCATATCATCGGAATCGGTCTCGAGGACGCGGGAATTTGCGCCGGTCTGTGAGAAGACTTCGCATACTGTCTTGAGATCGAGCTTCAGGGCGGAGGCTAGGCCGAGGCCTTCGGCGAGTGCTGCGGTGTTTGCGTTCATTACCATGTTCACCAGGGCTTTGATCTCGGAGGCTTTTCCGGTGGGGCCGATGAAGCGCTTCTTGATGGACATTTTTTTGAGCACCTTTTTTACCGAATCATAGGTGTCTTTTTCTCCACCACACATGAGATAGAGGGTTCCTTCGCGGGCTTGGCTGATGCTGGATGCCATGCAGGCTTCGAGTGTTTTCGCTTTGCGGCGTTTCGCATTGCGCGCGATTTCAATGTGAACTGCTGGGGTGATTGTGGCGCAGTTGATAAAGATTTTTCCTTCGGATTTTACGAGAAGTGAATCGGTGCCGCGTGCGGTTGAGAAGATTTTTCGCATTGCACGGTCGTCGGATACTACGGTGAAGATGATGTCGGCGGCGGCGGTGACATCGGCGAGTTTCGCGGGAGCTTCGGATTTTAGCTCTTCGGCAAGGTCGGAAGCGATTTTCTTATCGGTATCAAAGATGGCTTTGATCTTGTAGCCGTGGTCTTTGAGATTGCGTGCCATATTGGCTCCCATGCGGCCGAGGCCAACGAATGCGATTTTAGGTTTAGGCATGGTGAGGGGATGCTGGGGTTAAGGGGTGAGGGCGTGTAAGTTTTTTATGCGGCTTCTACCGCAAAAAATGGATTGTGTGCTTTTTCTAGACTGACGGTGGTCAGTGGTCCGTGACCGGGGCACAGAAGGGTATCGTCTGGGAGGGAGAGGATGTGGGTGCGGGCGTTTTCGAGGATTTTTGGGTAGCTGTGGTTTGGTGCACCGATGGAGCCTGCGAAGAGTAGGTCGCCGATGATGGCAATCTTGGATGGGAATTCGGGAACTGTGATGACGTAGCTTGTGTCGTGGAAGAAGTGTCCGGGAGTGGGCAGGGCTTCGATGCTGAGGTCGCCGATGGTGAATGTTGTTTCGAGTGGTCTCTCGGTGGGCGCTGTGATCGGTGTTCCGAGGAATGGTTTTAAATCGGCAATGTGATCGAGGTGTAGCTGCGGATGGTGGTGAGTGATGAAAAGGGCTTCGGGTGGAGTGCCGGAGATCAGAGCGCTGGCATCGGTGCCAGTATCAAAACAGACGTTGCCGATTCGGTAGGCGTTTACGGTGAAGCCTTTGAAGGGGGTGGTGACGACTTTTAGACATGCCGGGCTTGAAACGCCGGGGTGGTAGGTATCGGCGGCGATTGCGAGGAGTGCATTCGCATTGAGATGGAGAGTTTGCGCGGCAGCGCGGAGTTCATCCTCGGTGCGATGCGGGGGGATGGGGATGCCTAAGCCTCGGGCGGCTTTTTGGATGATATCGGTGGCTTCGTCTTCTAGTATCACGGGATGAGCGCGGGATCGTAGGGCCAGAGTGGCGCGGTAGATTCGCCGGGGAGCCAGCCGCGGAGGTCGTCGCTGATTTGAGCGTAGATCCAATCGCCGCGTTTTGTGAGGACTTGGATCTCACTTCCTGCTGGGAGGGTAATGATGGGTGGGGTGCCAAGGGTGGGCGCGGAGTGGGCAGTGAGGGATTCCGGGAGGGTGACGGCGAGCTCGGAGGCATGTTTGAGGGTATTGCTCCGAATGATGAGTGCGGTGCCGGCCGTGATGATTGCGACTAGCCCTAACGCGCGCACGATATGTAGTGGGCCTCGTGTGATGGTGGGGAAAGCGAAGGTTGCCGCGAAGGGGAGTAGGAGTGCCCAGAGGCCGAGACCAAGAATGAGTCCCCAGACGCTGGCGGAAAGTGCTCGGGCGAAACCGGAGGCACTGTGTTCCGAGGCGCTGGTGAATCCTATGGTGCGGCGTAGGAAGCGGAGGTTTTGTTTGGCTTCAGGGTGGCCGGGCTCGAGAACGAGTGCACGGCGGTAGGCGAGGGCGGAGGCGCCTTGATTTCCGATTCGAAATTCAGCATTGCCGAGGTTTACGAGAAGCTCGGGGGTGAGCTTGCCATCGTTTGCCAGGGCTCGGTAGAGGGCGGCGGCTTCATCGAAGGATTGTGCTTTGTAGGCTTCGTTGGCATCGTGAAATGTGGTGGCGTAAGAGGCGCGCGCTACAGGGGTAAAGGCGAAGAGAAGTAGGGTGATGGTGAGAGCCATGCGGAGGCATTGCTTTGCAAATCGGAGTGAAGCCGATGTGCTCCAAAAGTGTCCGCCTTCGTGGTGTGGGGAGGGTGAGTGAGACGTCATGCTAGGAGTTTGCGTCGAGGAGGCGGATGGCGGTTTCCCTGTCGGGTGCCGAGGTGTTGTCTGGGCTGTAGGCGTAGGCGGTAGCCTTGTTGATGAGTGTCGCAAGCTCGCTGTTTACTGCGGGGGATAGATTCCGCCGGGTGGCGATTTCGGATACGAGTCGGGCTACGTCTTTGGGGGCGGCAGACTTAAGTTCGGCGAGAGCATCTTGCGCTGTGCGGGTGCGCTCGGGGCGGGAAGCGGCGCTCTGCTCTTTATTTTTCCGTGTAAAACCAATTCCTAAAAATGCTAAGAGGGTCACTGCGGGGAGGGCTTGAGCAGCCCAAAAACCGGGGCCTGTGAAAGCAGGCTTTCGTATGCTGGCGATGCTTCCAGAGCTCGGCAAGATATCGAGGATGTCCTCGAGGTCTGCGCTGGGGGGAGGCACCGAGGTGTCAGATTGGGCATAGGTAGTGGCTGCGACGGGCTTTGCTGCGCCGGGATCGGGGCGCAAGGTAAGTGGGATTGGCGGAATTGTTCGCACGACGTATTGCTCCTTATTTACATCAAAGTAGGAAAATTCGATCGTAGGGATGGCTTCATGTTCTTCTTCAGGAATGATTACCTGGGAGTAGCTCACGCGGCTCTGCACAAGTCCCGAGCCGCGATATTCTTGGGCGGTCGTGGGAGGATAGGAGCGCCAACCGGTCGGATCTGAAATTGTGGGAGCTACGAGAGTATCGAAATTTCCTTTCCCTGTAATGGTGGAATTGAGTGAGATTGGGTCGCCTACATTTAACGTGGTGGGATTTGCGGATACTTCGAAGCGGAATTCACCGATTGCACCGGTGAAGGAATCGGGGCGACCTTCGGATGGAAGCGGTTTCACCTCGATGCTTACGGGGGCGGTTTCGACTTTGAATTTCCGGGGCGTCTGACGGCTAAATAGCGAATTGCGATTGCGGCGATCAGGGATGGCTACGAGCACATCTGTGATGCCGGGCGCTAGCTCCAGGGTGCCTGGCTGAATCGCTTGGACGGAAGTGCGATAGGTGAAGACCATGTAGGATTGCCCATCGACCGTTGCGAGTTGCTTTTCAGGGTTGTTTGGGCGCTTTACGACGAGGCTCGGGTTAGATAGGTCAGGGAAGGGGAGCTGTTGAAGGTTGGTGCCCGAATGAATGAAAAGAGAGTATTCGAGCGTGGTCACTTCGCCTTGGTAGAGCCTTCGCTTGCCTACGCTAAGTCTGGCAAATGGCGCGTATGCGGCGGCGGGATCCACTCCGGCTTTTACGGTGAAGCGCACGGCTCCTACGGGGACGTTTTGCCCATCGACTTCGATGGAGGTGGCGGGGATCTCGTAGGTGCCCTCGGTGTTGGCTAATAGAGCGTAGTTTAGAATGATACGGCTTGAGAGGGTACCGTTAACAAAGCTTTGCTCGCGATTAGACCCTGAGTAGCGGAGGGACATTCCCGGAGGGGCTGCGATTTGCGGGGGGCGCCCTACCGAGGTCGCATTCGAGATATTGATCGAATACATTGCTTGCTCTCCCGGAGAGAAAATTCTCGGGGAAATACCAGCACTGACTGCTGCGCGCTCTTGCTGTGCCTGCGCTAGTGAAGTGCAGAGGAGTAAGAGGGCTGCGGCAAGGCGGGGTATGAAGTTACCAGTTATCGTAGTTACCATCGGTTTTGATACGTTCGGGCGGGCGGGCTTGGGTGTCTTCGTCGGTGTAGGCACGGATCAGTGCCCTTGCTTGATCTTTGCTGAATCCGGTTTCGGGATCGACTCGGTTATCGGTGCTGCTGCGCTCGCCTTGAGAGTTTTGGCCGCTACCACCTTGTCCCTGGCCAGGATTCTGATTGCGTGCTTCTAGCTTGCCTCCTACGTCGCTGCGGCCATTTTCACTTTCGCCAGGGGCTTCGGAAGGTTTTGAGTTTTCTTTGTTATTTTTTCCTCCTTCACCGTCTTCGCCTTCTTGCCCGCCTTTGCCTCCAGGATTTTCGCCGTCTTGGCCGTTTTGTCCTTCTTGCCCGTTTTTGCCCTGCTGCCCGTTTTGCCCTTCTTGTCCCTGGTCGCCTTGTTGGCCTTGGCTACCGTCTTGTCCCTCCTGGCCTTCTTGACCCTCCTGGCCTTGCTGCTGTTGTTGTTGTTGTTGCTGCTTTTTTTGCTCAAGTTCTTGCTCGAGCTCATTGAGGAGTTTTTGGATAAACTCTTTGTTGTAGAGTGCGTCGGGATGCTCGGGTTCGAGTGCGAGTGTCTCGTCGAATTGCTCGATTGCTTCCTGCCACATCATGCGGGTGCCGTTGAGGAGTTCGATTTGTTGTGAGAGATTCATCTCCTCTTTACGCTCGGGATCTTCGGTGAGCGCTTTAATTGCTTCACCTCGGCGGTAGAGGGTGTTTCCTAAGTTGTAAAAGGCTTCGGGGTAGATGGATTCGTCTGGTCCGCTTAAGGCTTGGCCGAAGCTTTCGGTGGCTAGCTGGTAGTCTTCCATCTTGTAGGCTGCTACTCCGGCGCTGTAGGCGATGGCGGCGCTGCGGCTTTCATTTCCGATGCTGTCTTCGCGGGCTTTCGTGAGCTTTTCGAATGCTTCGCTGAATTCTCCGTTTACGAAAGCTCGCCCTGCGGAGCGGAGGAGTGATGAGGCATCGGCTTCTGAGGGGATGAGGCATAATGCCAGGGCGGATACGAGGGCTCCAGTAGTAGAGCGTCTCCGGCCGGAGGCAGGTGCGGCGGCGAGGATTGCTGGGATTGCGAGCGAGAGCATGGTGCAGAGGATAGCGCCACCTAGGGGCCATTGGAAACGCTCGATGGCGCGGCGGTTGGTTTTTGCTGTGTGTTGTGATTTTGAAAGTGTGCGCAGGGCGTCGCTGATTCGTCGCGGGGTGGAATTTCCGGCGTCGAGTTCAAGGTAGGCACCGCCGGTGCTCTTGGCGAGGGCGCTTAGGCTGCCGCTTTGAAGGCGGGTG
This sequence comes from uncultured Verrucomicrobiales bacterium, assembly GCA_937922595.1. Classification (GTDB taxonomy): domain Bacteria; phylum Verrucomicrobiota; class Verrucomicrobiia; order Verrucomicrobiales; family DEV007; genus CALAIY01. The sequence goes on from CALAIY010000165.1 coordinate 9,126, forward strand.
CGTACGACTTCGCCTTTGTTGTTGGTGATGAATTGGCCTTCATTTTCGGGATCGGGGATGATTGCTCCTGTCTCGCTGCCTACACCTACGGCGATGACCATGATTCCTGCTTTCCGAGCTTTGGGAGCGATGTCTTTGGCGATGCCTTCGCGCTCGTCGCCATCGGAGAAGATGATGAGTGCGTGGTCTTTGCTTTCGCTTTTTTCGAAGGTCTTGATGGCGAGCTCAAGGGGCTCGGAAAGGTTTGATCCACCGCGAGGGATGGTCTCTGAATCGATTTGTCCGATTGTCTCGGATACTGCTTCATGATCGATGGTGAGGGGGGCTTGAAGAAATGCACGACCGGCGAATGCCATGAGGCCGAATCTATCGGATGGAAGTGATGCGATGAGATCTCGAGCGGTGAGCCTTGCTCGCGCGAGCCTCGAGGGCTGAAGGTCATCAGCTAACATGCTGCGTGAGGTATCGATTGCGATCAGGATATCGCGGCCTTCGCCTTGGGTTTCCGATTCGGTGAAGCCCCATTGTGGGCGAGCTAGTGCGACGATGAGGAGTGCCAATGCGAGAATCTGAAGTGCGTGGGCGACCCAGCGGGCGGCGTTTCCTACTGAGCGAGACCCTGGCAGAAGATAGGGGCGTAATCGGGGCGCGATCACGGCTCCTGATGCACGCCGGGCACGTGCATCGGTGAGCAATTTTACTCCCGTGAGGAACGGAAGAAGGAGCAACAAAAGTAGAAGCTGAGGATAGAGGAACACGGCTAACTTATGGCGACGGGCGGAGGAACGCGGTGAGGGCAAGTGCGAGAATTGCGGAGATCACTGCGGCGGAGGCGGGGTAGATAAACAGCTCGTCGGCTTCGACGATGGTCTTGCTGTGGATCTCGGTCTTTTCCATCTTATCGATGGTGCTGAAAATTTTCTGCAAGGATTCGGTGTTTTGCGCGAGGTAGGCGGCTCCACCGGTGATGTTGGCCACGGCCTGAAGGGTTTCGAAATCGAATTCCTGGGAGACCTTTACGACGCGATTACTGAATGGGTCGCGGATGCGGTGGACGCCTGGGGTGCCGACGGCGATGGTGTAGACGCGAATGCCGAGGGTGCGGGCTAGCTTTGCGGCGGCTTCGGGGGTGAAGTTACCCGAGTTGTTTGCGCCGTCGGTGAGGACGACGACGATTTTGGATTCGGCTTCTTGTTGGTCGAGTCGGCGGGTTGCTGCGGCGATGGCGGAGCCGATTGCGGTGCCGGATTCTTTAATGAGGCCGAGGGTGATGCGGTCGATGCTGCTCTGAAGCCATTCTTGGTCGAGGGTGAGTGGGCTGGGGGTGTAGGGTCTGCCTGAAAATGCTACGATTCCAATGCGGTCGCTGGTGCGCCCAGCGATGAATTCCCGCATGACTTTCTTTGCGGCAGTGATGCGGTTTACCTGGCGTCCATCAATGGCAAAGTCATCGATATTCATCGATAGCGAGACGTCGATGGCGAGCATGATTTCAACGCCTGATGCTTTTACCGATTCGAATGTGCGCACGTTTTGCGGACGGGCGAGTGCGATGATGGCAAAGATGAGCGGGAGAAACCACCAGCTCCACCAAGGCTGACTGGGTGAGACACGAATTCGCTTTCCGGCAGCTCGTAATATATGAAGCGAGCTAAAGGTGATTGCAGGTGGATGCCCGCGTGCTCCAAGGAGAAGCGCGAGTGCGGGGACTACAAGAAGCAGTAATAAGAAATAGGGGGAGGCGAACGACACTGTGAAATTAATTCGGGAGTGGTGGAGGCTCGTCGCCGGTGGAGGTGATGGCCCAGCGTACGGAATCAATTAATTCGCTCGCTGATGATTCGGAGCTTGGAGCAAATCGGGCTTCTTCTAACTTGGCCAGAATTTCGGTGTAGGGCACAAGTGCGGGCACGGGAGGTGCACCGCTGGCGGGGAGTGGGCGGGTGAGTTCTGCTGCGGTGCGGTAGAGTGCTGGTGCCCCGGTGGTGCGGTGAAGGTAGCGGGCGAGGATTTCGCCGGAGGCTTTGGCGGTTTGCGCGAGCGAGAGATCGGAGTCTTTAGCGGCTTGCTCAAGTGTGACGAGTTCCGAGATGGCAGTCGTCTGAGGATCGGAGGGGAGAGCTGGTGGTTTTGGGCGGCGGTTTGCGAATGCGGTGCGCCAGAGGACGAGCGCTAGGGCGAGGATTCCGATTCCGCTTAGAATGCCAATGGCGATGTTATCCCGCGGATCTGCGAGCCGCGGGTCGTCCACCGAAACGGGTGGTGCAATCTCACGAATGTCTTCCTTTGGGGCGGGCGACTCCTGAGGTAATACGCTTTTGACCTGTGCGAGGAATATCATACTGGTCGTGAGGAGCGTCCCCGGAAAAACGCATGAAGGGCGGGCGTGTAGTCTTCTCCCGTGCGGAGGCGGACGTGATCGATCGCGTGGCGCCGTAAGGTGGATTCTAGATCGGTCTGCCACTTCGCTGCGGCTTCTGCGTATGCTGTGCGGGCTGAAGAGGAGCCGGTAGGAAAGAGGATGCGCTCGCCGGATTCCGCGTCGGCGTAGAGGTGGCGGCCGCCAAGATTGGGCAGTGCTGTTTCCGCAGGATCTTGAACTTGGAGGGCAACGAGGTCGTGCTTGATTGCTGCGATCTTGAGGGCGTTTTCGTAATCTTCAGCGATGAAATCAGAGAGCATGAAGACGAGGGCACGGCGCGGCGCGGCAGATACGAGTAACTTCAGGGCAGGAGTGAGATCAGTGCCGGGATCTTTGGGTTGGCAGGTGAGGATCTCGCGCACGATTCGCAAGATATGCCGTGAGCCTTTGCGCGGAGGAAGATAGAGGTCCACTCCGCCACCAAAGAGGACGAGGCCGACCTTATCCTGATTTTTGATTGCGGAGAATGCGAGGAGCGCTGCGACCTCGGCCGCCATCTCGCGTTTACTAGAATCTTTGCTGCCGAATGCGCCGGATGCACTCACATCGACGGCTAGATAGACGGTGAGTTCGCGTTCTTCGGAAAACTTCTTAATAAACGGCGCACCCTGTCGCGCCGTCACATTCCAATCGATCGATCTTACTTCATCTCCCGGCTGATATTCGCGGAAATCATCGAAGTCGATTCCTTGGCCTTTGAACGAGCTATGATACTCGCCACCGATGGTCTCGCGCACGAGACCTCGGGTCACGAGTTCGATCTTACGTATCCGCCGGAGGATGGCGGAGACGTCACTTGGAGGAGAGGGGATCACAGATTACGGGAGAGGAACCGTGTCCAGGATTTGGGCGATTACATCCTCGGTAGTTACGCCTTCTGCTTCTGCTTCATAGGTGAGCAAGATACGATGGCGAAGCACTTCGGGGGCAAGATCCTTGATGTCCTGCGGGGTCACGTAGCCGCGGCCATCGATGAAGGCTTTGGCTCGTGCTGCGAGTGTGAGATTGATCGTTCCGCGTGGTGAAGATCCGCAGCGGATCAGTGGGGCGAGGCGAGCGGCTGCGCCAGAGGGGTTTCGCGTAGCGCAGATGATTGCGACGATGTAATCGCGTACACTGTCTTCGATGTGAATTTCATTTACAATGCTCCGGGAGGCGGCGACTTTTTCGATGCTGACGACTTTCGTCGTGCGCGGAGGCTTGGCCGAAGTGGCCATGAGATCAAGAATCTGGCGCTCCTCTGCCTGCGTGGGGTAGTCGACCTTCACTTTGAAGAGAAAGCGGTCGAGCTGGGCTTCCGGGAGAGTGTAGGTGCCCTCTTGCTCGATTGGGTTTTGCGTGGCGAGCACGAGAAATGGATCGGGGAGCGGATAGGTCGTGTCGCCAATGGTCACCTGGCGCTCTTGCATCGCTTCAAGCAGGGCGCTCTGCACCTTGGCGGGGGCGCGGTTTACCTCATCAGCAAGAATGAGGTTTGCAAAAACGGGGCCCAGCTTCGGGGAGAATTCTCCATCTCCAGGATTGAAAATCAGCGTGCCAACAAGATCAGCGGGGAGGAGATCTGGTGTGAATTGCAGGCGCTGGAACGAGCAATCGAGACATCCCGCAAGGGCGTTTACCGTAAGTGTCTTTGCGAGGCCGGGAACACCTTCGAGCAGGATGTGGCCATTGGTAAGGAGGCCAATTAGAAGATGGTCTACGAGGGCTTCTTGGCCAATGAGCACGCGGTGCATCTGCTTGCGGAGAGGTTCGACCCAGGTCGAAGACTCAGCGATTCGGGCAGTGAGATCACCAGCTACTTTTGATGGTTCAGCCCCGGATTCGGGAATGGGCTCTACAATAGGTGGAGGGGAAGATTCAGACATTGATTAAGTGAAAGCGTGGGAAAGTTGAAATGGGATGCGCGGTGTGCAAGCGCCGAAGCGATTTTATAGCGGAACCGAAGCCTAGGGGCGGGGTGGCTGTTGGATCGCAGACGAGGGGAGGGCTAGCGTAGTCACCCGGTCGACGCGCGCAATACTGAGTGCGATGAAGCGTCCTTTCAAATCGAGTAGCGGTGTCCCCATTTGATCCGGGCGAAGGGCGATATCATGCTGCGTCACCTGGGAGAAACCGGTTTGCCTCCACGATGTAGGGCCATCAATGATCGCGACCCGCTCGAAATGGGGATCGAGCCCAGAAAGATTGATCCGATGATCAGAGGTGATTCTGGGATGAAAAAGGTGCTCCGATCCATCGCGAAGCACTTGGATCGCAACGGTTTCACCAGGATAGTATGCCTGGATTGCCTTTTTGGCTTCCGTGCCGGTATGAACCTCTATACCCCCGACCGATACAATCGTATCCCCAGGCATCATTCCTACATCTTGGGCGATACTCCCCGTATAAATGATCTTGATTGTGCGACCAAAGGAACCGTCTTTTGTACCTGCAAATTGAATCCCCAAGTGCCCGCGAGCTCTGGCAATCTCGCGGAGATTGGAAGCGATGGTTCCCGCCTCATACCCAAGCGGTGAATCCGTGCGGGGTAGGGGAGTGACGACAAAACGCCCTCGGCGAGCCTCAGGGACTACTTCGTCGCCGAGTGGCCGGATATAGCTCGGGGCGGGCTCTGAAAGCCGTAGATATGCCAAGTCGTCAGTATCATCGCCAGCTACTAGGTATGCCGCAGAAATTTGCCCATTGGCAAAGCGCACTTGAAGCTCTGCTGTTTCCGTCACCGTGCTCGCCTTTGTCACCACCACTGCGGGGGCGATCGCCGTGCCCAAGCAAAGGCGCTCATTTCTGGCCGCATCTTCGATGGAAACAATCGCCGCCCGCGTCCGAGCCACCGCCCGATCAAAAGACTTGCTCGTGTCCGTCGGCATCTTTCGCATCATCGCAGATACCGGCACCGCATTACCCGTTGTTGATGCCACTGTTCCGCTCTCGCTCCTATCGGCTTCATCATGCGGCTGCGCAATTACTGGCACCATGGCTCCTGGAGCAAGATCGGTCCACGCCCCCACGAAGACAGGCGTCCGTACGTGAAAATTTTCTGTGATGTCCTCAGTGATCCGGCTATGGACTGCGGCTACCCGACCATCGAGATCGAAAAGCGGACCGCCTGAATCGCCACTAGCGAGTTTGCACGTCGTCCGCACCACCGGGGCACTCGTCGCCACTACCTGTCCCACTCGGAGCACCACGCCGCGTCCCTCATCGTTCCCCCCCGGATGCCCCAGCGCAAAGCACCACGCACCCGGCAGCATTCGATCTCCATCCCGAATCTCTGCATACGAAAAGCGCTCCCCCTCTTTGGCTAGAATCTGGAGCACCCCTGTATCTGAATTGTGGTCGTAGCCCAGCACCTCAGCCTCCCGCTTCCGACCATCTGCCAGGAAGACCTCCGTCACCCCCGTTGCTTCCTCAAGATTATGCGCCGCAGTAAGCACCAGCCCTTCGGGCGAAACCACCACTCCCGAGCCGGCGATTTTTGCCATTCCTGAGTGCTCCACTTCCAGGCGCACCGTCGCCGCCTCAGCTGCCGCCAGCCTCGCTCCCACCATCCGCTCCACCTCCGCAAATTTCCCGACCTCTGGAGCGCGAAAAAGCGTCCGCTCCCCCACGGGAGTCGCACCCGCGCCTCCGGGAGGCGCTGTCCGGCGCACCGCATCCGAAAGCCCGAGCAGAAAAGCAGCCAAAGCCGGTAGCGGCATCAGCTGCGCGGCAAGTCTCGCCACAGCTCCGCCCCACAATGATCGGCGTGCTGGGGTTTCCTCATGAGACATTCCGGCAAAGCTACCCGCCCTCAGCCCAACCCGCAAACACCCGTCGCAAAAACCTCTCCCCAGCCGTATCCCCCACCGTGCCCCCACTCTCCCCCGCCGATCCCACCCAAATCCTCCGCTACCTCCGCCCCTGCCGGAAACCGCTTCTCGCCGCCCTCGCGCTTCTCCTCCTCACCGTCCCCCTCACCAATCTTCACCCCTTCCTCTGGGGCTACGCCGTCGATCACATCCTCCCCTCAAAATCCGGAGGAAAGCTCCTCCAGCTCCTCGCACTCCTCGTCGGCACCTACATCACCGGTCTCGCAATCCGCACCGCCTACCAATACCTCCTCGAGCGCGCCGGCCAGCGGCTCGTTCGCGACGTCCGCCGCGATGTCTTCGCCAAGCTCCAGCGCCAATCCCTCAGCTACCACCACGAGCACCGCGCCGGCGACCTCGTCACCCGCGCCATCTCCGATATCGACGCCATGGAAGCCAGCGTCCTCCGCGGCACCGCCCAGCTGATCGAAGAACTCATCACCTTCCTCTTCGTCGGCGCATTCGTCATCTGGATGCAGCCCATCATCGGAGCCACCACCATCCTCCCCCTCGCCCTCAGCTACATCGTCGTCCGAAAATACAACACCAAAGTAAAGCCCATCTACAAACTCATCCGCGAAAAACTCGGCGACACCGGAGCCTACATCTCAGACCGCCTCTCCGGCGTCCAACTCCTCCAAGCCTTCGGCCGAAACACCCGCGAAGACCAAGACCTCGCCACCATCACCGAGCACTACCGCCTCCAATCCGTCAAAGTCGCCCTCTACCGCCTCACCTTCTACAGCGGCGTCTCCTTCGTCGGCTTCGCCACCAATGTCGTCATGCTCGGCCTCGGCATCTACTTCATCTGGCAAGACCAATTCACCCTCGGCGGCCTCGTCGCCTACCGCGGCTTCTGGTGGCGCTTCCAAAGCCCCATCAATACCCTCGCCCAGACCTCCGATATCCTCCAGCGCGCCCGCGCCTCCGCCGCCCGCATCGTCGAAATCCTCGACGCCCCCACCCAAATTCAATCCCCTCAATCCCCACTACCAATCCCCGAAAATCCCACCCTCACCTTCCAAAGCGTTCACTTCAGCTACCAGGAAAACACCCCCATCCTCCAAGACCTCCACTTCCAAATCCACCCCGGCGAAATGGTCATCCTCGCCGGCTCCAGCGGCTCCGGAAAATCCACCCTCCTCAATCTCATCCCCCGATTCTACGACCCCACCCAAGGCCAAATTCTCCTCGATCAGACCGACATAAAAGACCTCTCCCTCGATCAGCTCCGCCACCACATCGGCTCCGTCACCCAAGAATCCTACCTCTTCAACGAGACCATCCAGGAAAACATCCGCTTCGCCCGCCCCACCGCCACCGATCAAGAAGTCATCACCGCCGCCCGCCAGGCAAACGCCCACACCTTCATCAGTGCCCTCCCCGAAGCCTACCTCACCAAAGTCGGCGAACGCGGAGTCAAGCTCTCCGGAGGCCAACGCCAGCGCATCAGCATCGCCCGCACCTTCCTCATGGATCCCAAAATCCTCCTCCTAGACGAGCCCACCTCCAGCGTCGAGCCCGGCAGCGAAGCCGCCATCCACACCGCCCTCGAAAAACTCTCCCAAGGCCGCACCACCATCATGGCCACCCACCGCACCACCCTCCTAGCCAAAGCCACCAAAATCCTCTTCTTCCACCAAGGCATTCTCCAAGCCCAAGGCACTCACCAAGAACTCCTCACCACCAACAAACCCTACGCCTCCGCGTACGGCTCACACGAGCGAAGCGGCGCACAAAGGAGAGTGTGACGGGCCGGCCCACCGGATTCCTGTCCGCAACTAGCGGGGCCTCATCGTGTTCGTCCCAAAGCAGAATCCCGCACCTCCTCCATCGTAGCCGGATCCAGGAAAACCACCTTCCCATCCCGCCACACCGATAACCTCGACCCAAAACGCAATGCCCGGACACGCGCCACCTCCGCAGCGCGCTTGCCAGACTTCCCGCGTTCTGGGGTTCACATCCACGGTGACGACAGAGTAAACGGCTCCATCCGAATCATGAAGCCTCAGGCTGAAGAGGGCGCAATTACCGCTCCTGCAATGGTGGGCATAAGTTTCCACGCAGTGGCGGAGTTGCTTTGATTCGTTGGTAAGTTGCTGCTGGCTACAAAGTTCGGTCACCTCATACCGGCAGCTATCTACCTGGCGGGAGAACGAGGGGATTCCAGGCATGGGATCCCACCGGTCGCGGAGGAGGCCGATCAGTTTCGCGCGAATGCGCGGATCGTAGAGATCTTCTTTAGTGATAGCCATCCCTTGGGCGATTCCGATTTCTCGTAGCTTCCCAAAACGCTGGCGCGCAGCATTGGTAAGTTCTTCAAGCGTGGTGCCTTTGAGATTGAAATCTTCCGGCCACGTTTCGTTGAGCCGTTGTGCAAGATGGTCGATCATCATTCCAAGATGGCCACGCCTCCCGCTTTTGATTACCATTTCCATGAATTGCTGCCATATCGGATAAGTAGCGTTTTCTCGGTTCATTCGACTTGTCGCGAAGATACGTGCCAGCCCATCGCTTGCTCCGAGTGCCACCGCTTGCGCCCAACGCATGGCTTGGCTGATCGACAAGTCTGCCGGAGCGTCCGTAAGAAACAAATGCATCGCACGCTTCGAGAGCGCGCCGACAGGTTGCGGAAGTGCTTTCGCGCTGCCGCCTTGCGCGAGATGGCAGTAACTATCCCGCCCCAGATTCGCAACCGGGCCGCTAGCGAACCATTGGGCTTCAAATAGTGGAGAAACCGGATAGAGCGCGAAGAGGTGGTGGATGAGACTCGTGATCGGCGCATCACCCTCCCACGATTCGGGCTCCCGCACCCATCTTCCACGATAGGCCGCGAGTCGGAGGATTACCGGGATGATGTTTCGGTCAGTTGTGAAGATATCGCTTCGCGCACCGAGCACCCGCACGAGGCGAGAGCACGGTTCTCGAAGTTCCCACGTCCATTTGTTCTGATGGCGGAAGGTGCGCCCGAGGGCTCGGGCGTTGTGGCGGAGGGTGGCGTGGGAAATACGGCGCGCATTCCACGGGCGGCTCCCAATGATGGGGAGTAGTGTGCCTGCGGAATCGACCGCGCCCCCACGGGGGCGCTTTGAAGACATAGATTTTCTGAGGAATAGATTGCAGAAGCCCGGCAGCAGATGGTGCCAGCCGGGACGGAGCAGAATCACCCGGCGGAAGTGCCGGATGGATTACCTCAGGATCAGGAAAAAGAAGTCTTCATGGAAAGGGGGACGATCATATTCACTTTGGCCAGTCCGTCAATTCTCATCGTGGGACATGATTCGCAAAACGCTCTCCTCCGCTATTTTCATGTGTGATGAAGAAAATGCTACGGAGCACGCGTATCGTAATGTCACGTGAAAGCCTTCCCCCCAAGAGTCTCTCGTAAAATACCCGCTGCCGGAGTGCTGTGGGCATTCGTGATGTCGGCCTCTGCGGCTCCCGATTTTGAGGTGTTCCAGCCATTTCTGGAAAGCCACTGCTACGAATGCCACGATAGCGACGTCAAAAAAGGCGGGCTCGATCTTGATGAACTCGAATTCGATCTTTCTGATCCGGAGAGCGCTCGGCATTGGCTTAGGATTTTCGACCGCGTCCAGGAGGGAGAAATGCCTCCGAAGAAACAGGATCGCCCCAAAAAAGGCGAGCTGGCGGCCTTTTTGCAGCCGCTGGATCACGCACTGCAAAAGGTGGGGGATGAAACGGTTTCCCGTCTCGGGCGAGCTAAACTGCGTCGGCTGACGCGCCCTGAATATGAAAACTCGGTGAGGGATCTTCTTTCCGTCGGGATTCCTTTAGCAGAATACCTTCCAGAAGATCCCATTACCGATGGCTTTGATAAGGTGGCTACTGGCCAGCCTATCTCACGATTTCATCTTGATGCCTACCTTCGTGCCGCAGATACGGCTTTAAACTATGCAACAGGCATCGCATTGCGCGAAAATTTCCCGGCACCTTCAAAATGCTCGGTTGCTGATATTCGGCGGCGAAAAGGCGATACAAATTCCCGCGGCCCAATTGAATTTGGAGGTAAGCTTGCCAGCTATGCCGTCAACGGTCCTTACTACGGAAGAATGTCTCCTACCGAGGTGGAGGAATCCGGCTGGTATGATGTGAAATTTACCGATGTGAATGGCATCAACCTACCGGCGGGTAAGGATTCGTTCTGGTGCTCGGTAATGAGTGGCGTCTGCTTCTCTCATTCACCTACTCTCCATTGGGTCGGCGGGATCGAGGTCACCGAAACGCCGAGGGATTATACAATGCAGGCGTGGATTGAGGGAAGGCATATTATTCAAATTCAGCCAGAGGAATCTTCGCTCAAGCGCAGCCGAGTAAGTGAAAATTTCATGGGCTTCTCGAAGCCGCAAGAAAACGAAATACCAGCGGTCTTGTTTAATTCAGTGACGGTAGAGCGCGCCTTTCCATTCGGGAGCCAGGATAAGGTTCGTAAGATGCTCTTTGGCGATCTTACCGTTGATAAGGGAGCGGTAGTTTCGGAGAATCCGAGAGAGGATCTTTCCAAGCTTGTGCATCGATTTGCCAACCGTGCATTTCGCAGACCTATCTCTAGAAAAGAAGTGAAGCCTTATATTGAGATTGGGCGTGCTTTTATTTCTAAGAAGCGAGTAGGAGAAACGCATGATCTACTTCCCGCAATCACAGCAGCGTACCGTGCTGTTCTCTGCTCACCAAGGTTTCTCTTTCTTTACGAAAAGCCAGGGAAGCTCGATCCTCATGCCGTGGCGACGCGTCTTTCCTATCTTGCTTGGAATTCGGTGTCGGATTGGAATCTGCGCAAAGCCGCCAACAAAGGTGAGCTGGCAACGCCTGAGCAACGAGCGGCGCAGCTGGATCGCCTCCTGGGAAACTCAAGGGGAAAGGCCTTCATCGAAGGGTTTACCGATCAGTGGCTTAATTTGCGTGAAATCGATTTCACTACCCCAGATCGTCGCCTCTATCGAAAATTCGACCGAGCGCTGAAGCAATCGATGCTCTCGGAGACGCGTGATTATTTTGCCTACCTTCTAGAGAAGGATCTCAGTATTGGCCATCTCGTAGATTCCGATTTTGCAATGTTGGATACCCGCCTTGCGCGACACTACAAGCTTCCTGAGCCCGCTGTGGGGAAGGGGATTCAGAAGGTGGAGCTTCCCAAGAGATCGGTTCGAGGTGGAATCGTCACCCAAGCTTCCGTGCTAAAGGTTTCTGCTGATGGGACGAATACGTCTCCAATTATTCGGGGGCTTTGGATTAATGAGCGCATCCTTGGAGTTCACGTTCCTCCGCCTCCACCAAATGTAGGAGCCGTTGAGCCTGATATTCGGGGCGCGACGACGATTCGTGATCGTATCGAAAAGCACCGAGCGAGTGACGCCTGTATCACCTGCCACCAGAAAATTGATCCTGCAGGGAATGTGCTCGAAAACTTTGATCCCATCGGTGATTGGCGGAAAAACTACGGCAAAAGAGGGCGTGGTCCTGCGGTGAATCCGGCAGACGTCCTTCCTGATGGGCGCGCCTTCGCTAACATCAAAGAATGGAAGGCTCTTATCGGAGAGGACTCACGTGATCTGGCGCGCGCATTCCTTGGTCAGCTTACGACCTATGCGACGGGGGCTCCAATCAGCTATCGCGACCGTGTCTTGGTCGAGGAAATTTTAGATGCTTGCGAGCCGGGTGGCTACGGTTTGCGAAGCTTATTGTATGGCCTTGTTGAAAGCCCCCTGTTTCTCGAAAAATAGTTATGAAAAACGTCACCTTTACCACTCAAAAGGCGCTGTCTCGGCGTACGTTTCTTCGGCGAGCTGGCGTTGCCATGGCATTGCCCATGCTGGATGCGATGAGACCTGCCCTGGCGGCTGCGGTGCCTCCACCGCGTCGATTTGTCTCGGTGAGTCTCTCTCTCGGCCTCCATGGGCCGAACCTCATTCCTAAAGCGGCGGGGAGGGGATATCAGCCCTCGCGCTATCTTAAGGCAATTGATGATCTTCGAGACGATTTCACTGTCGTCTCCGGTGTCTCGCACCCGGGAGTGGGGGGTGGCCATCGGGCAGAAGCGTGCACGCTCACTGCCCACCCAAATAGCAATGGGAGTGATTCGGGAAATACGATTTCGATCGATCAGCTCATGGCCAAGCACCTCGGGCATCAAACGCGTTTTCCCTCTCTCGTCATGAATACCGGTGGGGTAAACAGCCCGTCCTATACGGAAAACGGCGTCATGATTCCGGCGGAAAATTCGGTGGCCAGGCTCTACGCACGGCTCTTCATCGATGATTCTCCCCAAGAGCAAAAGCGGCACCTTTCGCTCATAAAGCAGGGGCGGAGTATCATGGATCTCGTAGGGGGAGAGGCGCGCACTCTTCAGCGTGAGCTTGGGGCGAGTGATCGTGATCGGCTTGATTCTTGGTTTACCAGTGTGCGGGAGCTCGAAGTGCAGCTCGAAATGAATGAGGGCTGGATTAGTGAGCCGAAGCCCAAGGTGGATTTTCCCAAACCGGGGCCTGTATCGAGAGGCGATCTCCTGGAGATCCAGCGCTGCATGAGCAAGATACTGCACTGCGCGTTCCAGACGGATTCCACCCGTTTCGCCACGCTTCATATTACCCCGGGCTCCGGAGTGCTCCCCATCGAGGGGGTGCAAGAGGGATACCATAGCCTCAGCCATCACGGGCGGGACGAAGAGAAGCTTGAGCAACTTCAAAAAATCGAGCAGTCGCTCGTCGCCGGCTGGGGCAATCTTCTCCGAGATCTCAAAGGCACCCCCGAAGGGCGGGGAACCCTCCTTGATGAGACGATGGTGCTCCTCACCTCAAACCTCGGAAACGCCTCCAGCCACAACAATAAAAACATGCCCGTCCTCTTCGGTGGCGGCGGTTTCAACCACGGCCAGCACCTCGCTTTCGACAGCAATAATAACTACCCGCTACCAAACCTATTCCTCAGCGCCCTCCACCGGGCCGGAGTCACCACCGAGCGTTTCGCAACCAGCGATACTGAAATGCGCGGGTTGGAAAGCGCCTAATATGGGAGCTTTCGCCAGGGAGGACCATCTCACCTCAATCTCGGTTTATCGCTTGAGCAAAGGGAGTTTGCTCAAGAGCTCATCGCAATAGTCCCATTGGTCGAGCGTCTCCCGCCACGCTTTGGGGATCGCTTCCACTCCCTTGTAGGCTCCCAACACCATCCCGATGGCAATCCCGCGTGACGCGTTGTCTCCGCCGACCATCGTATTTCCCTGGAGCGCCTTTTTCAGGGCCTCCTCTTGATCGGCATACTTCAAGATGAAGTAGAGCGCGCCGGGCAAGGTTCCCTCGGTCGGACTGGCTTTTCCCACCTTGATCGGTTCGGAGCGACCGACATCCCAGAGTCTGGCCATACTGGTCAGTGCCAGATCATCACTAAACTCTTCCTTGGAGAGGGCGGAGTTGGGATCCGCTTCTTCTGTAACCTTGGCAATCGCTTGCGCGGTCTTGGTTTCAAAAAAACCGCCCATCTGCGTGGCGACATCCTGAATGGCAACCGCAGGGGTCGCCCCATTAATGACGCGGCAAGTTATCCGCGCGAAAAATTCGCCGCCGCCCAGGGCATGGGCGTCTTTGTGAGTGAACATCGATTTTCGAGCGACCTCGACCAGTTCCTCTTCGGTTTCATAATAGGCATGTGCGGCAACGTGGCGGATCGCCATCGCATTGGAAATGCCGCCTAGCTGTGCGACCGGGAAGCCTTGTTTCACTTGGGCGTAGGTTTCCTTGGTCATGGTGCAAATCCACGACCCCCAATTATTTTCGAGACGGTTCATCCAATGGGGGATCAGCTCTGCGACACTAAACGGTCTCGGCGATTCCGCGGTCGCGGCCAAATGTTCTAAAACGAGAATGTTGTAATCACCGTAGTCCGTGGTTCCGCCGGCCTTTTTCCCAGGATGATAATTCCGCTCCCCCCATCCAATGCCATGAGTCTGGCCGCCCATCAGCTCACCAGGTGACATGAATTTTTCAATCGGTCGGCCTCCGTAGGCCCCATGAATTTTGAGGGCGTCATATTCATAATGACTCCCCAAGCAGAGAGCATCTGCCACCAACGCCCCGAAAAAGGCCCCTCTCATCGATCCTTCTTTGGAAATGGAATTCATGAGGGTGCTTAAGCTCGCTCGATGAGGGCACAAGCGGAGATCATTGATGATGCCCGGTTTCAAGAACACTTCAAAGACTGGGAACTTCTCTTACAACTCCGCGACGAGGTGCGGGACATTGAGATGATAGCGGGTTCCTTTCAGTTGGCCTGTCTTGATCATGAGGCCTAGCTCCTCGAGTTGGCCGAGATCGCGCAGGGCGGTGCGGTCGCCGATGCCGGTCATTTTTTGATACTTGGTGTTACTCATTCCTCCATCGAAGCCTTCCCTCAATTCGTAGTCGATGAGGCGATTGAGCACTTTGAGTTGTCTGGGATTGAGGTGCTCCGATTGATCCGCGAAACGAGTGCGGAAGGCCGTGAGTTCGAGAATCTTTTCAGTTTCGGTGATAGCATTGACGAATAGGGGAGCGAGACTTCGGATAGTGTAGGTGAGGTCGAGCCCAGCCTGGAACTGGGTATAGTATGTTTTGGTGTCCTGATGAAAGGCGCGCGATAAGGCGAGCGGAGTGTCGCGATCCAAGTCCCTGCAAAGTCCCATGAGAATAAGGCTGCGCCCGATCCTACCATTTCCATCACAGAAGGGGTGAATCGTTTCAAAGTGGACATGCCCCTGCACGGCATTGGTGAGCGGAGTATTTGGCGGGCATTGATTAAACCAAGCAATGAACTCGGTCATCTTTTCGTGGACCAAGTCCTTGCTCGCTCCCTCGTGGACGATGATGGACTCTCGGTCGAGACGATCACCGCTGACAATCTTCATATCTCCGACGTAAGCCCCGATTGATTCGGGCGGAAAATGGGAGCCCTTCAAAATTTCACGATGCATGGCGCAAAGGAGATCATGGGTGAGTTTCTGGTTACGGTTTGCCAATGCCATCTGCGTTAAGGCCACTGCTCCCTGTTCCTTTTCATGAGATGGGAGCATGTTATTGGCGAATGAACTGTGCACTGATTCGCGGTCGAGGATCACGCCTTCGATTTTGGAGTTCGCTAGAATTTCTTCGGTAAAAACATCGGTAAAACCAAATGTCTGCGAACGAAGAAGGAGGTCGAGTTTAGAGCGTGCTGCTTTGAACTCTTCCTCGAGGACCTTCACCACCGCTGGGTTGTGGTAGAAGTGAGGAAAGTCGGGGTGTCACCAAAGATAGGACTCACTCATGTCGGATATTTTGAGATTTATCCGCCATGTTGGATGAATCGGCTATTTATCCGCCATTTTAAGTCGATGTCAAGATTGCCGAGAAGAGACCTTAAATTTGTCTGCCTAAGCATCCTCACCCCGGAGATTTCACCATCCGGAGCGTGATTCGGGGAGGCCTCCTCAAGTTTGAATTCTCAGCAAGCGGGACGCGAAACCCTCCAAAACCTGCCCCGAGTGTGAGGTGGCTTGAAGCGCTCCAAACCCCTCAACTACGGGAGCTGCAAGGATTCTGTTTTCGCTATGCCCAGTGTATTTTTTTGGCATATGTTGTGCAATCCCCAACCTCCGCCTAGAATTAATTATCCCCACAAAATAGGAGCTTAACTTTCCTACTGATCCTTTCTGCTCAAAAATAATCCATGTTCTATGCCTTAGGCCAAAACTCTCGGCGGATTCCCCCCTCAAAAAAATACAGTGGAGCAACCTGCCCTTGCTGCGACTCTCCAGTCATTGCCAAATGTGGCGAATGTAACATCTGGCACTGGGCGCACGAAAATCTGGACGACTGCGATACTTGGAGCGAATCAGAGGGGCCTTGGCACCTCGCGTGGAAAGAATATTTCCCCTTGAATACCCGTGAAATTGCATGCGGTGAAAACCGAGAACACCGAGCGGACATCAAGACGCCCGAAGGCTTAGTGATCGAACTCCAGCACTCGCCCATCCTTCCAGCAGTCGTTGCTGAACGCGAATCTTTCTACGGAAAACTCATCTGGGTTTTTGATGCAACAGAGTATGCTAAACGTTGCATGGTTAGATGCCACGTAGAGGAATTTCCTCGCCATCCA
>CALAIY010000166.1 GCA_937922595.1 uncultured Verrucomicrobiales bacterium
CTAGCAAATTTCTTTCACGCGCTTGATGACATCATCCACATCAGGAAGCTGGATTTTCTCGAGCGGCGGGCTGTAGATTGCTGGGGCGTCCATGCTGGTGATGCGGAGGACGGGGGCGTCTAGGTCATCGAAGCATTGCTCCATGATCATGCTGGAGATTTGGGCTCCTACTCCGCAGAAGGGTTTGTTTTCTTCTACGTAGATGGCTTTGTGCGTTTTGCGGACGCTGGCCATGATGGTCTCTTCATCGAGGGGGCGGATGCTGCGGAGGTCTACGACTTCGGCGTTGATGCCGTGCTCGTCTTGGAGGACTTTTGCGGCTTCTAGGCAGGTGATGACGGCTCGGCCGTGGGCGATGAGGGAGATGTCGGTGCCTTCTTTTTTGATGTCGGCTTTTCCGAGCGGGATGATGAGTTCGCCGCCGGGGAGTTCGGAGTTTTCCGGGACGTCCCATTCCTGGCCGTAGAGGACGGTGGACTCCATGAAGTAGACGGGGTCGTTGTCGCGGATGGCGGATTTGATGAGGCCTTTGGCGTCGTAGGCGGTGGCGGGGCTTACGACTTTGAGGCCGGGCATGTTGGCGAAGATGTTTTCGGGGGTGTGGGAGTGGGTGGCTCCTACGTTGGTGCCGCCATTGGCGGGGCCGCGGACGACGATGGGGCAGTTTAACAGGCCGCCGGACATGTAGCGGCAGGTGGCGGCGTTGTTCATCATCTGATCGAAGGCGACGTAGGCGAAGCTGAAGAACATGAGCTCCATGACGGGGCGGAGGCCGAGCATGGAGGCTCCGATTCCCATGCCGATGAAGCCGCCTTCGGAGATGGGGGCGTCGACGACGCGTTTGTCTCCCCATTTATCCCA
Source organism: uncultured Verrucomicrobiales bacterium (assembly GCA_937922595.1). GTDB lineage: Bacteria > Verrucomicrobiota > Verrucomicrobiia > Verrucomicrobiales > DEV007 > CALAIY01. The sequence continues at coordinate 862 of CALAIY010000166.1, forward strand.
GAGGCCTTGGGTGATTTTGTAGGCTCCGTTGTATTCGGCGACTTCTTCTCCCATGATGAAGACGTTGTCGTCGTGGGCGAGTTCTTCGTCGAGTCCCTCGCGGAGGGCGTCTCTGTAGGATATGCTGCGCATAGTATAAAGGGGAATGGGGAAACGGAAAAAGGGCTAGACTGCTGGAGAGAAGAAGTGGGTGCCGGTGGTGCCGGCGGCGGTCTTGTTGTCTACCTCGTGGTAGACGTGATCCATGATGGAGGAGGGCTCGGGGAAGGCGCTGTCTTCGGCGAATTTGACGGAGGCGTCGGCTTCGGCTTTTGCTGAGTTGTCGATCTCTTTGGAGCTTTCTTCGGTGAGGATGCCTTCGTGGATGAGGCGGTTTTTGAAGACGGTGATGGGATCGTAGTGACTCTTGTAGGTGGCGATTTCTTCGGCGGTGCGGTATTTCTTCGCGTTGGCGTCGGCTACGGAGTGGCCGTGGTAGCGGTAGGTGGCGATTTCGAGGACGGTGGGGCGGGATTCTTCTTTGGCGCGGTCGATGGCGACTTGGGTCTTGGCGCGGACTTCGTAGATGTCGTGGCCGTTTACCTGGTCCCATTCCATGTCGTAGCCTTCGGCGCGCTTGGCGATGCTGTCTTTGAAGGCGGAGGAGCGCTTCTGGGAGGTGCCCATGGAGTAGCCGTTGTTCTCGATGACGTAGATGACGGGGATGTCCCAGAGGGAGGCGAGGTTGAGAGATTCGTGGTAGACGCCTTGGTTTATCGCGCCGTCGCCCATGTAGCAGAGGCAGCAGCCTTTTTGGCCGCGGTATTTGGTGGCGAAGGCGAGGCCGAGGCCGAGGGGGGTCTGGCCGGCGACGATTCCGTGGCCGCCCCAGTAGTTTTTATCGGGGGCGAAGAAGTGCATGGAGCCGCCTTTGCCTTGGGAGCAACCGGTGACTTTGCCGTAGAGCTCGGCCATGCATTCATTCATGCTCATGCCGACGGAGAGGGCGTGGCCGTGATTGCGGTAGGCGGTGATGATGTGGTCGTGGGGGTTTCCCTTGGTGAGGGAGATGGTGCCCATGGCGACGGCTTCTTGGCCGTTGTAGAGGTGAAGGAATCCACCCATTTTGCCGAGGCTGTATTGTTTTTGCGCGGCGTTTTCGAAGCGGCGGATGCGCATCATCTCGTGGAGGAGATTTTTTTTGTCGTCGGCGCTGAGGGCGGCGTTGATTGGCGCTGTGGCGTAGTCGGGCGGGGCGGCTTCCATAAAAGAGGGGGAAAAGAGAAAGGTAAAAAGGAGGAGTGCTACTTGTGGCTTTTTAGCGAGAAGAGGACTTTGCGAAAGCGGGAATGCGGTTTTCCAAGCCGAGAAGGGCGGGGCGGAAGGCGAGGAGGAATAGAGCGGCGAAGGCGAGATTGCCAAGCAGAGAGCGTAGAAAAAAGACGTAGGTGGGAGGGAAACCGGGGAGACCGATGACTTGCGCCTGGAACCATCCGGCGGCGGTGGGCGCGTAGCCAGCACCGACGAGCCAGGAGAAGGAATTGGTGAGGAGGTGGAAGGCGATGGTGCCAATGATGGTGGCACCGAAGACGGGGAGAGCGGTTTGCGTACCACGCAACTTGCTACCGAGGAAAAAGCTGATGCCGAGGCCGAGAGCACCGATGGCAGTGAAGGCGCTGATGGGCGCTGCTCCGTGGACGAGATTGAGGATGACGTCGCTGACTAGAAAACTGCCGAAGGCGGCGACGGCGACCCATTTAAGATCGGTGCGGGCTACGAATGCGGCTCCACAGAGAGCGACGGCAGCGAGCGGGGAGAGGTTCGCAAGTGCGTTCGCGATATCCTGTCCAGCAAGGGGAGCGAGCCGGAAGATGAGAACGGCGGCGGCGAGGAGTAGGGCGATAGGCATGGTAGGAGGCGGTTTCCCAGAAATTGAAGACTGGAAAGGGTCGGGTGACCACTGAATAGATGGGGCGTCAATTCTAGCGGGCCGGCCCGCGAAGTCTACCCCCGAAAAGATCCCGAATTATGGCTGATAAAAACAGCGAATGGATGCGCCTGGCGCTGAAGGAGGCGCGTGCGGCCGTGGGGCTCACGAGCCCAAATCCCCCGGTGGGCGCCGTGGTAGTGCACGACGATGAAGTGCTAGGCCGAGGGCAAACCCAACCCGTGGGTGGGGCTCACGCTGAAGTGGAAGCACTGAAGCAAGCCGGGGAGGCGGCGCGTGGGGCGACGATCTATGTGACGCTGGAGCCTTGCTCCTCTCAAGGACGAACGCCGCCGTGCACCGATGCGCTGATAGCGGCGGGGGTGAAACACGTTGTCTGGGCGATGGACGATCCAGATCCACGTCACGTAGGGCGGGCAGCGGATGTCCTCGGCGCAGCAGGGATTACCGTGGAGTGCGGGCTGCTCCGCGAGGAAGCGAGGGACGTATTGCGGCCATTTGCGAAGCGAATGGCTACGGGCTTGCCGTGGGTCATCGCGAAATCGGCCTCCAGCGCAGATGGGCGAATCTCTCGTCCGCCGGGCGGCGAGCAATGGCTTACTTCCGATGCAGCACGCGAAGACGCGCATTTCCTTCGGGCGAGAAGTGACGCCATCTTAATCGGTGCAAACACCGTCCGCACCGATAATCCTGCCCTCACCATCCGGGGGGCAGCACACCGTGCGGAAAAAACACAGCCCTGGCGCGGCGTAGTGACGCACGATTCAGCAGCACTCCCCAAAGACGCCACGCTTTTTACCGACGCACACACCGCTCGCACCCAAATCTTCGAGAACCAAGCACCCCAGCAAATCCTGCAAGCACTCGCCGACCTCGGCTGCAATACCGTGCTCCTTGAAGGCGGCGGCGAGCTGCTCAGCAGTTTCTTCGCAGAAAATCTCATCGACGAAGTCTCCCTCTATATCGCCCCGCTCTGGTGCGGCTCAGCCGGCACCCCCGCCTCCGGCGAAACTCCCCTCCCCGCCTCGCTCGCCCTCACCCCATGGGAAGTCACCCCCCTTGCGCCAGACGTAAAGCTAAGTGCCCGCATTATAAAGGACTGACGCGATTCCCATTGCCCGGACGAATCCATTCCGAGAAGATACCACCATGGAAACAACACAAAGCACCCACTCAAAAGCCATCGGATACATCCTCTGGATTTTCGGATTCACCGGCTCTCACCGATTCTACTACGGAAAACCCATCACCGGCACCATCTGGTTCTTCACCCTCGGCCTACTCGGCATCGGCTGGCTTATCGACCTCTTCCTCATCCCCAGAATGGACAGACAAGCAGAGCAAAAATACAACGCCGGACAAACCGACTACACCATCGCCTGGGCTCTCCACACCTTCCTCGGCTACTTCGGAGCCCACCGCTTCTACATGGGCAAATGGATCACCGGAATCATCTGGCTCTGCACCGGCGGCCTCTTCTTCGTCGGATACCTCTACGACTACTGGACCCTCAACGAACAAGTCGACGAAAAAAACGGCGGCTCCATCAAGCGCAACCGCCTCGCACAAGGATGACCCGCCTCGCCATCACCATGGGAGACCCCGCCGGCATCGGCCCTGAGATCTGCCTCCACCTCCTCGCCACCAAAATCCCCGGCGCTGAACTCACCGTTTTCGGCGACGCCGCCATCCTCTCCGACTGCGCCGATGCCCTCGGTCTACCCGACCCAGACCCCTACCAGGTCTCCCACATCCCCGCACTCGACCTCTCCACCTTCACCCCCGCAAAATTATCCCCCGATTGCGGCCACGCCGCCTTCGCCTACATCGAATGCGCCATCGCCGCCGCCCTCGATGGCGCCACCGACGCCATCGTCACTGGACCAATCAATAAAGAAGCCCTCCACCTCGCCGGAATCGATTTCCCCGGCCACACCGAAATCTTCGCCGATCGCACCCACTCCAAAAAATGGTGCATGATGCAATACTCCGAAGAAATCACCGCCACCTTCGTCACCTGCCACGTCGGCCTCGCTCACGTAAGCCCACTCATCACCGAATCCCGCGTTCGCGAAACCATCGACCTCACCATCGAAGCCCTCACCAAGCTCGAAGGACGCCCGCCGAAGCTAGTCATCTGCGGCCTCAATCCCCACGCCGGAGAAAACGGCCTCTTTGGCCACCGCGAAGAAGAAACCGCCATCATCCCCGCCATCCAAAGCGCCCGCGCCGCCCATCCCGGAATCGAAATCGAAGGCCCCCTCCCACCCGACACCTGCTTCCTCCCCCAGCGCCGCGCCACCACCGACGCCTTCATCTGCATGTATCACGACCAAGGCCACATCCCCCTCAAAGCCCTCGCCTTCGATTCCGCAGTAAACACCACCCTCGGCCTCCCCATCATCCGCACCTCCGTAGACCACGGCACCGCCTTCGACATCGCCTGGCAAGGCCAAGCCAACCCCGGCTCCGCCATCGCCGCCGCCAAGCTCGCCGCCCGACTCGCAAAAAAGAACACCTAATCATCACCACGATTTCACCAATAAACCCTTAGTGGAACTATCAATCTCCCCCTTAATCTGCCACCGCCAAAGATAAGCAGATTTTGGTGCCTGGCAGAATCGAGAGGACACTCGGGCTTCAATCCACGGCTAGCTCAACATGATGTGCATGGGTATCAGCCAAACAAACGAATCGTAACTCATTCAGCTGAATAAGTGGAGGCGAGGGCGGGAATCGAACCCTATATTCACTCGTAACAAACTCAATACAAGCGAGTTACGTTGATCCTGAATTCCTTGTGACATCAGTGAATTTCAGTAAACAAATAGAAATGTTGGCATAGTTGTTGGCAGTTGTCCCAACAAACGAAAGAGCATCAGAACAAGAATCTCGTGGCTTCTATGGCACGCCAACTGTTTTCAAAGAAGCGATCAAAATGATGTATTGAGAGGAGACCCTAACCCGCTATTTGGGATCAAAACTAGCGATCCTCCTGGCTCCAGTTTCCCAGACCGTCACTCCCTCCATTTCGAAATCCGTTCCTCGCAGATCTTCCTTGGAAGGTAACGGCGTTTTTTGCCAGATTGATTGATTAATACTTCGAGCCTTTCGGCAGCAAGGATCGCTGAGACGATTCCAAGATCGATCATTTTTTCGAGAACCCAGATCGTCCCATGTGTTTCGATCAATCGCGCCTCGGATTCGATCCTAAGTTTTCCATCACCTGTGAGAAGGAGGGCACCCCGCTCCAACGCGAGGTGGAGGACGGAGGCATCTGCCGCGCTCAACCCTTCGGGTTCTACCTCCTCGTAGAGCTCGGAGAACTCGAATACGCCAAGGTTTACGCTCTCGATGAGCCCTGCACGGGAATAGGCCTCGGGAGCGACGTGTCCCCCCTTACGGAGTTCGTCCATGACGAGATTACTGGTGATGGTCTCGAATCCAGTCTTGAGCCAATCTCCAAGCAAATCCATCTGATCGAGATCGATAAACACATTGGCGTCTTTAACAGCGACCTTCTTCATGCAAGCGGGGCGGAGAGTTCGCTCAGCTCTCCGTGGCTGATATCGAGAAGACCGCAGGCTTTTGAAGTGGTTATGTAATCCTCAGAGAGTGCCCGGAGGACGAGACTCTGAAGGCGGCTGGATCTCTCGTCTCCCCCAGTCCAATTGCCTGGTTCTACGCCTGGTTTGTGCCAGCCTTTTTTGCGAGTCGCGATGCAGTAGCCTTTGAAGCGGGAGGCTGAAATGATCTCAAGATCTTTAGCACGGCGAACAGCGGCGGCGATGGAGATTCCCCACGTGCTCTTAATAGAGACAAGCTCCTGAACGGTAATCGAGGCTCGTTTGTCGCCGATAGCTTTCTTGAACGCATTCATGGGGATGAGGAACGCAGCGGCAAACCGGTGGCAGGCGTTTTCGATCGCTCGCTGCTCGAGGCCGGGTGGAAGCTTCATCGCAAGGTGGCCGAGTTCATGGAGCGCGCTAAAGCGAAGGCGGGGTAGGTCTACGGTTTTCCCGAGAGCCATGACAGGGATGCGACTGTCGTCGTTTGAGGCGTATGCGGAGAAGCCGTCGAAGCCTTTTCGGTATTCGAGAAACTTCACTTTCACCCCGTGCTCTTCGAGCATCGCGTGAACGTTTGGAATCGGGTTTTCTCCAAGTTTCCAAAGCAAGCGAAGAGCCTCTGCCGCCCTCTCAATCGCTTCAGGAAGATCCGCCACAGATGTAGTAGAGAGATCGGCCTGTTTGAAAGGGGGCTGCGACACGCCGACGAGAGCTTCGGCTTCGAGATAGCGCTCGAAAAATTCGAAGGCTTGCTCTTCAACCATTGCTTGCGCCTTGATCGAGAGCTTGCTGTTCTGCTTCCGGTACTCGACACCAGTCAGTTGAAGGCCGGGCGGCTTGAGAAAATAATCCGGTGCAACATCGAATGTGCCGGCGAGGAGGCCAAGCATTTCGGTATCGAGGTTTGCCTTTCCTTTCTCGATATTTTGGAGCGTCGTGTGGGATATTTTGCTAGCGAGTTCTTTAGATAGTGAGCGGAGGGAGTGACCCCGCATAAGGCGTGCGCGCTTTAGCCGCTGGCCGATCCGCTCCGCCAGCGAAATCTGCGCATTGGAAGTAGAAACAGAAACCGCAGTTTCTGCTGGGGAGATCTCGTGAGTTTCCCCTCGCTCGCACTGCGGACAGAGCAATGCATCGGTATTCCCGGACACGAGGGCGCGCACGGCAGATAGAGCGTCTTCGCGGGAAGGATGTAGCGAGGTGGCACGGACGGCGGAGGGACGGATGATCGCCCAGGTGCCCCCGTCGCGCTCGGCGAGATGGTATGTGGTCATGGTGGCAGCGGCTACTCTTGTGATAGAGAAATTGAGGAAAGACCTTTCTTTGTGGCGGTCAAAGAAAAAAATGTAACCGAAAACACTTTGACATTTTAATTACGTTTTGTAAAGTTCAAATACAAGGAAAAGGGAGCGGCGTTTGCAGCTCCCTTCCCTTAGATACTTTCACGAGAATTCCCCTCGATGGAGGGGCTTATCCCGCAGAAGAATCCGGTCTTGATCGAACGCTATTCGACAGTGTGGCGGACGATGAGTCAAGCATTTCTGCTTAGGGGACAAATCCACAATCTTAAGACCATATGCCCAAGACAACATGCGTCCCAAAACGCACCACGAAAAAGCCTGGACCGAAGACCGTTCCGGTGAAACCTCACCGCCGCTCGAAGCCCAAGCCGCTGCCTAAAAAATGCTAGGCCTATGAGAAGGTCGCCCTCAATAGGGCGGCCTTCTTTCTCCTAAGCGGATTCGAAAATTAATGTCTGCCATTAATTTTATCAAAAAACACCGTTCAGGATCGATGGATCGAAGCGCCCTGTTGTGGATAGATACCTCAATGGAAAGGCATCGTTAGCCTTGTCTGACGAACTCCACCCGACGGCGATCTCTTTAAGTTCTGATGCTGTGATAAGCGCCACCTTGTCGCCAGTCTGAACTTCGTAGAGCTTTGCTTCCGTGTCCGACTCTTCAGTGTAACCCGGTGCGATCACGATAAGCGCAGCCGCCTTCCGTTCCGTTTTTGCGAAATACCGGCCAAACTGAGCAAGATGTGTTTTCAGACTGCACAGCTTCTCTTTGCTTTTGTTATCCCACAACAAAACACCATCACCTAATGAAAGCGCTCCGTCCGGCTGTTCCGATCCTGGCAAGTTCAAAGGCTTATGTCCAAGAAGATTTTCGAACAAGTAGTCCGTGGCACGTTCAAACCGCTTGTCTACATCCTGATCCTTTTCGATCAATCCCTGGCTTCTTAGAAACGAATAGTTCCTCGTAGCAAACTCTTCAAAGCAAGCGAACCAAGGAGCACGTTCATCGAGAGAGTCTCCAGTCGTTTCAAACAGCCCATCATAGTGAGCAATGATTCGTCGAATCAACTCGTCCTTTGAACCTGCCACCTGGAGTCCGAGTTCACGGCACCAGCTTGAAATTACCGTCAGTTCTAAACCATCCCGTGGACTCAGTCCTCCGAGTAAAACCTTTGGGGACACATGCTCCACGCAGAGAGCTTGAAGTTCTGTTAGTTTTAACGAAGTCGAAAGGGCGACCTCACTCTTCGCGAGAGCCGCTTCGAGGTAGCCTTTGTTTCTGACCGCCTTATGCGTTACTAACTGGCGAAACCCATATCGCTTCAATTCGAGACTAAACGCGGCGCGGAGACCCGGCTCCATTTCTTCTGGGATAATATCGTGGTCATCACCATCTGAATCGCGAAAAGTGAATAACAATCCATTTTCCTGTAAATAAGTTCTAACCTTATTGATTTCCTCGCGAGTGTGAATTTCGTTTCCAGTTTTTGGAAAGCGGCCTAGCTGAGCTTCGACAAGCCGGTATTCGCTTTCGGTAACTTTAAGTCTTACACGAATTCGCTCGATCAGGTTTTTCTCGTCTGGCGAAACCTCATCATTGTTTTCCCATGCAGCCTCCAAAACGAATCTGAAAAAATCGAAGTTATGAATTTGCCGCGACGAATTATCTGCGGATTCGTTTGATTCATCGATAATCGATTGCTCCCAATCAATGACCCGATCCTCTGTCTGCTTTTGAACGAGCGTGTTTTGGTTTTCTTGAAGCAAAATTTCGCAAAGCATGATTGGAGCTATTACCCTCACATCCCTATCTTTGTGGTGGGTTGCCGCTTGAAGAGCTTCCGCAATCCCGCCATAATCGGTGTAGTAACTGACCTTGTCGATTAGCCCTTGCCTCAGCTCATCCTCTTCTATTCGCGCGACATCAAAGAGCCGAGCTTTTGCAATCCTTCGGAGATCCTGGGTCTTGGCGATATTCTTTACAACTTCCTCAAATTTCATAGTCGAACTGCGATAGTTGCCTAGAAGGCAAGAGAAACGCAAACCAAATCTGGTGATGGCACAAAGCCGACCGAGGATGGGCATTTACATTTTCTCCGCAGTAAAAAGTGGAGGCGAGGGCGGGAATCGAACCCGCGAGTAGAAATACCAGATTTGGTAAAATTCGGTAAAGTTCACTATTAATTGTAAATAAGTGAGTTACGAGTTTTTCGGATTTTACAAAACATGGCTAGACGGCATGGGAATGTATTAGTACATGTAGTACCGTGGCGTTTCTTTTCAAACATCCAAAGAGCAGATTCTGGTTTGCAGGCTTTCTCGATCTCAACGGGAAGCGGCGGAACCGTAGTACGAAGACGACCAACCGGAGGGAGGCGCAGAAGATTGCCGACGCCTATGAAGAAGCCTCTAGACGGCACCGGACAGCTCGCCAGGTGCGGGAAGTCATCTCGGAGCTTCACCATGATATTACTGGCGAGGATCTTCCGACCGCAACAACGGTCGAGTTTGCGAAATCTTGGCTGGAGCGCAAAGCACCCGAGACCGCTCCGGCGACCCAAGATTTCTATAAGGCTGTTACCACCAAGTTTCTCAATTTCCTCGGCGAAGCGAAGGATAAGAGCATTGAGATGGTTTCGGCCAAGCAGTTGTTGGATTTCCGAAACGAGACAGCCAAGAACCTCGCGTCTGGAACGGTGAATCATTACATCAAATGTCTCCGGATGATGTTCAAGGCCGCTCGGCGTGATGGGCTTATCTCGGACAACCCGTGTGAGTTTATCGATAACGTCAGGGCGACGGAGAGGAAGGAGCCTTCTCGGAAGCCTTTCACCATGGAAGAGCTGGAGAAG
>CALAIY010000167.1 GCA_937922595.1 uncultured Verrucomicrobiales bacterium
TTCTTCGGGCACATCGATTATGGGGACGAGACGGGCGATGGTTTTGCCTTTCCGGATGACATCGATGATTTCGCCTGCCTCTACCCGGTCGTAAATCGGGTCGGGGTTGGCGTGGAGTTCTTCGGCGGTGGCAGCGCTCATGGTGGAAGTCTACTGGGATTTGGTGTCCGGGTCAATGCGGCTACATCTTGCTGAGGATGGCTCCGGAGTTCCAGTAGATGGTTTCGTTTACGTTTTCGAAATCGTATTTGGCGTTGCGGTTGCAGCTTTTGCGGTGGCGGAATTGGTCGCGGACGAGTTTGCGGTAGGTTGCTTTGTTTGGGGGGGTGGGGCGGTAAGTGGTGTGCTGAAGGCCGATGGATTCGAAGGGGATTTTGGGGAGGGTATCGGCTTTGCTTGGGGTGGGGCGGAAGTCCATGGTGTCGTAGCTTACGAACCAATCGGGGGTGATTTCTTGGGTGTTGGTGAAGGTGGTGCCTTCTTGGGGGGCTTTTGGGTGTATGTAGGTGAGGGCGTTTTTCATGCCGTGGCCGTAGGTGTTGGTTACGGTGTTTTCCATGGGCCAGAAGCGTCCGTTGATTCCGGTTTGGTTCATTACTTTGGGGAAGCGGGGGAATTGGTTGCTCCAGTATTCGGAGTTCCAGCCGTTGGTTCCTACTACTTGTTGGCAGCGCCAGATGTAATCGTGTTTGTCTCCACGGCGGAGTTCGCCGGAGTCGAATTTGGATTGCATTTCCATGCGTTCTTTGACGTTGCCGATGATGCGGATCCAGACGCCGTGGTTGCCTTCGAGGAAGATGTTGTTTTCTACGTTGAGGCCGGTGCCGCCGTTGATGGCGAGGGAGCCGTGGCCGGTTTTGAAGAAGATGTTTCCGAGGACTTCACGGCCGGAGTCGTGGTCGTCTAGCATGATGCCGGAGCGGGTCATGAGGCCATCGGTGGACATGATGTGGTGGAGGAAGTTGTTTTCTATTTTGGTGCCGTAGCCCCAGAATTCGGCACCGGAGTAGATGCAGGCTCCGTCTCCTTCTTCGAAGCCGATGTTGAAGAATTCGTTGCGGGCGATGAGTTGGTTGTTACCGCGGAAGACGATGGCTTGGCCGGGTAGGTTGTGCATGAGGTTGTTTTCGAAGCTGTTTCCAGCTCCGCTGATGCCTACGGTGGGGGCGACGCTGGTGAGTTTATCGAGATAGAAGTGGGAGTTGATGATGCGGTTTTTCCCGTGGGTGATTCCTGAGGGGCTGGATTTGCCGCCGGCGAGGCGGGCGAAGCGTGAGACGTCGTAGACGTCGAGGCTGGTGGCGTGGTTGTGGGTGCCGCTGATGTTGAGGGCGAGGCCATTGCTGTTGCGGAGGGTGCAGCCGGCGATGGTGTTGTGAGAGCCGTTGATATCGATGAGGGTTTTGCCGCCGGAGATGCCTTGGATGGTGAGGTTTTCGATGCGGATGTGGCTGGCGTTTTTGATGTGGAGGAAGGTGGGGCCGGCGGCGAGGGTGAGCTTTGGATCGGTGGGATTGGAGTCTGGGGTGGGCCAGAGGAAGAGGCGGTTTTCGATGGAATCGAAATACCATTCTCCGGGGGAATCGATTTCGCAGAGGAGGTATTTTACGGCGAGGCGCGATTGGAATTTGTGGATTATTTCTTCAAGTCCGTAGCGGCTTTGGGTGAGGTAGCGGATGGCTTTTTTCTCGGGGTGGATGCTATGGATGGGCATTGCTTCACGGTACCATTGTGCGCTGATGTAGCCGAAGGCGGTGCCGCGATTGTGGGAGGCGATTTCTTTTTCCCATTGCTGCCAGGTGGCGGCGGGTGTTTCCCGGAGGGTGAAGAGTGCGCCATTGGGGGTTTCCTTTGTGCCTTTGATGGGTTTTTTTTGCCAGCGGGTGGCTTCGTCTTTTTCGAGGAGTTCTTTGGCGTGGACGAAGCCGATGTTTGGGAAGCGGGATTGGGTGAGGAGGGTGTGGCCGGAGATGAGGAGCTGATCGGTGGCGGTGGTGCGGGCGAGGATTTTTTGGAGCTTGGGATCGAGGATGGGGATGCTGTAGATTTTGCCGTGGGCGGTTTTTGCAAGGCGGGTGAGGGTGGCTTCGTCGGCTACTTTGGTGATGCCTTGGGAGGGGACGGGGAGGGAGCCATCGAAGATGGCTTTGGTGCCGGGGGCGGCGCGGTAGGTGATGGGGGCTTGTGCGGTGCCGCTGTCTTTTTTGGTGAGGGTGAGTGTTTCTGTGAAGTGGTAGGTGCTGGGGGGAAGGGTGATGGTGGCTCCGGCGCGTTTTTCGAGAGGGAGGGTGCGGAGGTGGTCTCGGGCGGCTTGGAGGGTGGGGAAATTTCGGGAGCCATCGGTAGAGGTGCCGCTTTTGCCTGCGGTGATAGTGATTTTGGGGGCTGCGCTGGCGATGGTGAGCGAGGCTACGAAGAGGAGTGGGGTGAGTAGGCGCACGGGCGTGATTTCGTAAAATGGAAAAGCTCCCGCTTTTGGGCGGGAGCTTTTCGAATACGGGTGCTGGGTGTGGTGTCTTGCACCTAAACCTTTGGCTAGCCTAAGATCTCACGGGTGGCTTCGAGGAGCCGGGCGAGGTGGGGGGGATCGAAGAGCTCGAGGTGGGGGCCGGTGATGGGATAGGTTTTTAGGGGGGTGCCTTGGTTGGTCCAGCCGAGGTTTTCGGCGTAGGTGAATTTGTCTCCAATGTGGTTGGTGATGAGGACGTGGAGGGGCTTGGGGTAGATTGTGGGGCGGTAGGCGTCTTCGAGGGGGACGTGTTGCTCGCGGCATTGGATGTGGCGGAGGGGGGCGTCGGTTTCGCTGGTGGCGAGGGCGTCGGTCTTGGCGGCTTGGCGGAGTTCGAGTTCGTGTTGGATGCGGGTGCTGGCTCCGGTGGCGAGGCGTTTCCCTAACATGCCTGCTTTTTGGATGGGTGTGCCTTGGTCGAGGTTGTTCCAGAAGGTTTTGATGCGGCCTAGCTTGGAGTGGTATTGGATGGGGATGGCGGGGTTTGGGGTGTCGAAGAGGATGAGGTGTTCGACGGGGTGGGTGGTGTCGCTGGCTTGGAGTTGTTGGGCGAGTTCGTAGGCGATGATGCCGCCTAGGGAGTAGCCGCAGATGGTGATGGGGCCGGTGGGGAGGTGGGTGCAGATGGTTTCGCGGTAGTTGGTGGCGATTGCTTCGAGGGAATCTGGGGCGTTGGCTTTGAGGTCGTGAAGCATGGGGGCTTCGATGGCGTAGATGGGGTGGCCGGTGCCGAGGGCATTGGCGAAGGCGCGGTAGAAGAGGATGCCTCCGGCTGCTCCGTGGATGAGGAGGAGGGGTGTTTTTCCTTCGGTGCCTGGTGTGAGGAGGTGAAGGTGGGGTGGGAGGTCGTCGGTCTGGGTGGCGGCTCCGGTGAGGCCGAGCTTGGCGACGAGGCCTTCTACGGTGGGGGCTCCGAGGAGGAAGCTGATGGGGATGGGGGTGCCGAAGGCTTGCTCGATTTTGGAGGTGAGGGCGACGGCGGTGAGGGAATCTCCTCCGTGATCGAAGTAATTATCGGAGGGGCTGAGGGTGGGATTTTGGAGCTGGGTGCGCCAGAGGGTGAGCATGTGCTCGGCGGGGTCTTCTGTGGCGGCGGCTTCGGAATTGGTGGGGGTGTGAGGGGTGCAGTTGCGGCCGTCTTCGGTGGCGGCTTCTTGGCGGTCGCGGAAGGGGAGGGGGGAGATGGCGACGCGTGGGTGCTGGGCGGCGGCGAGGACGCCGAGGATGGCGGGGGCGGCTTGGGCGGGGGCGAGGGAATTGTGCGCGAGCTCTGCGGCGAGATCGATGCCGCTGGTGCCGGAGGAGATGGTGGTGCCGGAGGAGGCTGTTTTCGCGGCCATGCCGGCGTCGCGGAAGGCGGGCCAGTTCAGCGCGTAGGCGGGGGTGCCTGCGCGGTGGAGGGTGGTGGCGAGGCCATCGAGGTAGGCGTTGGCGGCGGAGTAATCGACTTGGCCGAAGAGGCCGAGGTCGGATGAGATGGAGGAGAAGAAGATGAAGAATCGGGGGGGCGTCTCGGCTTTGGCGAGTGCTTGAACGAGGGTGTGGGCGCCGAGGGCTTTGGCGGCGAAGACGCGGCGGAAGGTGGCGGATTCTTTGGAGGCGATGGCGCCGTCTTCGAGGGTGCCGGCGGTGTGGATGATGCCATCGATGGCGCCGTCTTTGGAGAGGGCGCGGGCGCGGTGGAGGGCGTTTTCGATGGAGGCTGGCTTGGCGAGATCGGCTTGGAGGACGTGGGCGGTGCAGCCGAGGGAGCGGATTTTTTCGATTCCGGCGATGCGTTCTGGGGTGTCGGGGGAGGAGGTGCGGGCTAGGAGGAAGAAGGTGGTGCCGGTGTAGCGCTCGGCGAGGGATGCTGCGGTGGCGAGGGCGAGGCCGCCGAGGCCTCCGGTGATGAGAAGGCTGCCGTGGGTCTTGAGGAGGGGGCGACCGAGGAGTGATTCGTCGGGGAGTGCGGTGGGGGTGTAGGTGCGGGAGAGCCAGCGGGATTGGGCGAAGGCGAGGAGGGGGTGATGGGAGGGATCGGCGAGGAGGGCGGGGAGGGAATCGGGGCGGCGGAGGCTGGGCTGAAGAACTTTGGTGGCGAGGCCGGGGATTTCTTTTTGGATGACTGCGGCGGTGGCGGGGAGGGTGTGGTTTTCCGGGATGAGGAATTTTCCGTGGATGCCGGTGGTGAGGATATTGAAGGGGATGGCTTCGGCGAGGGGCTGGGTGGCGAAGGCGCGGGCGATCCAGGTGAGGCTGGCGGTGGTGTGATCGATGCGGGACCAGAAGGCTTCGGTGTCTTTGGTGGGTTTGTAAGTGCCTAGGCTCCAGGCGTGGATGATGCCGCCGGGGATGCCGTGCTCGGCGATGATGGTGTCGATGAGTGCTTGGTAGTCTTCGGGTGAGCCGGGGCGGATGGTGTAGCGACGTGGGCTGTGTTTTCTGTAGGTGTCTCCGGTGCGGACTTTGATGGCTCCGGCGGTGAGGGGGGCGGTGGAGGCGAAGTCTAGACGATCATGGAGGTGGCCGCGGGAGAAGAGGAGCCAGGGATTGGTGGGCGTGCTAGGGATGGGGAGCGGGGGAAGGGGCTCTTCTTTCCAGGAGGGGAGGTGGTAGAGGGGGCTTGTGGGCTTGTGGGTGTCTTCGTTTTCTTCGGTGCCGGGCTTGAGGAAGGTCTGCTCGCTGAAGGCGGTGGTGGGGAGGGGGACGCGTTTTGGTGTGGGGGCGTGGGGCCAGGGGATTTCGAGGCCGCGGGCCCAGGCGTGGCCGAGGGCTTCGCGGGTGAAGCGGGCGGTGGGATTGGTGTCGCGGGATCCGGGAAGGGTGGGGATGGCGGCGTGGTGGGTGCCGCTGAGCTGGCGGGTGGTGAGGCTGGTGAGGGTGGTGCCGGGGCCGAGCTCGATGAAGAGTTTTGCGGTTTCCTGCTTTAATAGGGTGGCGATATTTTTGGAGAAGCGGACGGTGCCACGGATCTGATCGGCGTAGTATTGGGGGTCGGTGGCTTGGGTGGGGGTGATCATGTCCCCGGTGACGTTGGAGCCGTAGGGGATTGTGGGCTTGGAGAGGGGGATTTTTGAGATGGCGGTGATGAATTCTTGGAGGAGGGGCTCCATCATGCGGGAGTGGAAGGCGTGGGAGGTCTGGAGGGGGCGGGCGCGGGTGCCTTTTTCTTTGAGGGCGGTGGTGGCGGCGACGATGGCTTTGTGGGGGCCGGCGAGGACGTGGAGGTCGGGCGCGTTTTCTACGGCGAGATCGAGGAGGGGGTGTTTGTCTAGGAGACGTTGGATTGTTTTGGCGTCTGCTGGGATGGCGAGCATGGAGCCGGGCTCCATGGATTGCATGAGCTTGGCGCGGAGGGAGACGGTTTTTAGTGCGTCGGGTAGGGTGAAGACTCCGGCGAGGGTGGCGGCGACGTATTCTCCGATGCTGTGGCCGACCATGGCGGTGGGCTGGATGCCCCAGCTGCGCCAGAGGGCGGCTTGTGCCCACATGATGGAGAAGAGGGCGGGCTGGGTGAAATGGGTCTGGTGGATGTCTATGGCTTCGGCTTCGGTGGCGGGGAAGAGCCATTTGAGGAGGCCATGGGGGAGGTGGCGATCGCATTCATCGAGGGCTTGGCGGAAGATGGGCTCGGCTTCGTAGAGGGCTTGGCCCATGCGGAGGTATTGGGCTCCCTGGCCGGTGAAGAGGAAGATGGGTTCG
>CALAIY010000168.1 GCA_937922595.1 uncultured Verrucomicrobiales bacterium
CGCCACCGTCCTCATCCTCTCTCAATAGAAGCGGAAAGATCTCCCAAACGAGCCCAACAGGCTCCACTCCAAGCGCTGAAGGCGCACCCCATCGAAACCTAGGGCAGCGCCCTAGGCTGCCCCGCACGTCCCCAGACTTCAGCCCTCCCCCCTGATTCAGCTCATATCACGAGTAAAAACCGCAATCTGCCGCCACTCTAACCCGCAATTTGCCGCTCCCCTAACCCGCAATTTGCCGCTACTCTAACCGGCAAATGGCCGCGAATGAATCTTACCTCCCACGGCACCTCATCTCTGCCATCGCCGAGGCGCTCTCCGATACTCCCGTGGTCTGTCTTCTGGGACCACGGCAGTGCGGTAAAAGCACCCTGGTCCAGACGCTTGTTCCCGACCGCGCCTATCTTGATCTCGACGACGAAGATTTCGCCGCAACTGCCCGCGCGGATCCTGCAGGCTTCGTTCGTGGGCTTCCCGAGCGCATCACTCTTGATGAAGTGCAGCACGTCCCCGAGATCCTGCGAGCAATCAAAGTTTCAGTCGATAAAAACCGCAAACCCGGCCGCTTCATTCTCACCGGCTCCGCCAATCTCCTGCTGTTGCCACGCGCCAGTGAATCACTCGCGGGACGAATGGAAATCCTCCAACTCCATCCACTCACAGAAGCCGAGAAAGAGCGTAATCCAGGACACTTTCTAAAAACACTCCTCGCTGGAGCCATCGAGCCAGAGATACGCACTTCAGGGAAAAACGAAGACCCACTCGATCTCCCCCAAAGACTGGTAGCGGGAGGCTACCCGGAGGTTATCGAGCGCACACGCCCTCGCGCAAAACAGTGGTACAACAGCTACCTCCGCGCGATCCTCGAGCGCGACGTTCCCCAAATCGCCCAGATTCGCGAACCCTCCCAGCTCCGATCACTCCTTGCCGCCCTGGCCAACCAATCCGCCTCCCTGCTCAACACAAGCTCTCTCGGTCGCGACCTAGGCCTCGATCGCGACACGGTAAATAGTTACCTCGAAATCCTAGAGCGACTCTTCCTCATCCGCCGCCTACCCGCTTGGCATCGGAACCGTGGCAAACGCCTTACCAAAGCTCCAAAAATTCATCTTCTCGACACCGGTCTCGCCGCCTCCTTCGCCGAACTCACTCCCGAAGATTGGAATACCCGGCGCACCGATTTTGGACACCTCCTCGAATCCTTCTTCGTTCAACAACTCATCGCCCAATCCGGCTGGACTGACCCCTCCCTTCAATTCCACCACTATCGCGACCGCGACAAAGTAGAAGTCGATTGCGTCATCACCCGAGGAAAAGACACCTGGGGCATCGAAATAAAAACCGCCCGCTCCGTATCTCAAAGCGACCTCAAAGGCCTAAAACGCCTAGCCGACCAAGTCGGCTCAGACTTCCGCACCGGAATCGTCCTCTACGCCGGCGAAAGCACCCTCTCCCTATGCGACGGCCAGTTCTTCGCCGTCCCCATTTCAAAACTCTGGGAATTGTAATTTCATACTGATCCGCCAAGTACCCTGAGTTCCCCCTTGAGCCCAGCCGTTTCCACCCCAGCGCTGAAGGCGCGCCCCACCGTAACCTAGGACCGCGCCCCAGGCTGCCCCACACGATCCTAGAGCTCCGCCGCCTTCTATCAGAACCCTTTCACAAGCGAAACCGGCAATCTGCCGCACCTCTACCCCGCAATCTGCCGGCCACCTAACCCCCGACTTCCAAGAACTCGCCACTCGCTTCGAAATCCCCGAGCCCCAAGCAAACAAAATCCCAGACCGCTCCACCCAACATCTCCCCAAAATAAAAGTACTCCTAGACTGCTCCCTACTCACCCCACCAGCCCAACAAGCCTACCTAGCCATTATTACTGAAAGGCACAAAGCAATGTCTCCACGTCGCTGAATAATTCGCCCCCTTGAGATAAATCCATCTTTCAGGCAGACCTACTCTGGAGAGCGCCTCCCCCACTTTGAAAGCCAATTTCCCGTGGAGCCTCTTGCGACTGCAAGACACGTAGCTTTGCCGCTTCGAACTCTTGCGCTGAAAGGACTCCAGTTTCGTGTAGTTGGTGGAGCTGCTGAATTTGCGCAGCTACCGTCTCCCCTGTTGATAAATTGGGGTTCAACGCATGCTTTTTTATCAATTTTTCTAGCTTCCCCCGGAACACATCGACCTCGCTTTCCGAAGGGACAGTCGCAAGAACAGTAAAAGCTACTCCACCCCCAGATAGCCCGTAGATCCACACGTCATACGCTTCCGCTCTTAGCTGACGAAACTTCCAAACCGTCAACCAAAGGCAAACAAGCAAGCCGCAGCTGAACATGACTGAGAATGGCCCTACCCCGCCAGCGTAAAAGCCCAAAAACGTAGGAAACGCCACGAGAAGGCACATCAAGATCCCGGCGATTACTTCCCTGCTGATCCAGCCAGCCTTGAAGCTACGACGCACGGGATTTTCCACCAGGGAAGAATAGTGCACAACGTATTCCTCGTTAGTCTTGGCTGTTTTCGACCGGTAATCGAGCCGATCCTCCCGAAGTCGGATATGCGTCATGTGTTTCCCCCATTTTTGGGTAAATTCCTGTCCGAACATAATTTTATTATAATTACCATATTATCCGCGAAATACAATTTTAACCCTTCGTGCCAATAGATCGAGCATACGAGCGACGATATCTGACCGGCTAAGAGCGCGTCTTGCCGATAGCTTACCCAGCCCCTCAGGCTTCTTCTCTCTCCTGGAGACTCCTGCCACCAGCTCCATATCCGTGCTAAACCGGCAATCTGCCGGACCTGTAACCCGCAATCTGCCGCCTTCAAAATCTGCGAAAATCCCAATAATCGGTGGACAAATCTTCCAGAGAATCTGCGGCAAAAATCTGAAGATTCCCCCCTGAATATAAACATTCCAGGTAAAGCCAGAGCACCTTCTCCTCCCCAATCATCCTTGCAATATTGGAATTAAGATCCAATATTGCAAGGATGATCGACCGCCTGCTCACAGCAGAAGTCTCCGAACTTCTCGATAATTTCCCCGTCGTTGCGGTCGTGGGCCCTCGTCAGGTGGGGAAAACGACGCTCGTTCGGCAGATCGCAGACTCTACAGATTCGCTCTACCTCGATCTGGAGCTTGAGGAAGACCGGGCGAAACTGCAGAACCCGGCGGAATACCTCCGGCTCCACCAGGATAAGCTCGTCATTTTGGATGAAATCCATCGGACGCCCGAGATCTTCCAAACTCTTCGTAGCCTGGTCGATGAAGGCCGCCGAGCCGGACGGAAGAGCCAGCGGTTTCTCGTTCTTGGCTCCGCCGCGATCGAGCTCCTCCGGCAATCCGGCGAAAGCCTCGCTGGAAGGATCGCTTACACAGAACTCACCTCACTGAATGCGCTCGAAACTTCGCGGCATGATCCTGCCGTGATCACCCGCGACCTCTGGCAGCGTGGCGGTTTTCCTGATAGCCTACTCTCCACAAGCGACCGGATGAGCTACCGCTGGCGGTGGAATTTTATCCGGAGCTACCTCCAACGCGACATCCCGCAGTTTGGCCCACGCATTGCTGAAGAAACACTCGACCGATTTTGGACGATGCTCGCCCATCTCCAAGGCCAACTCCTGAATGCGGCAAGCATCTCACGCAGTCTCGGAGTCGATAACAAAACCGTGACGAACTATCTCGACCTCATGATCGATCTCCTCCTCGTCCGGCGTCTCCGCCCCTGGCACGCGAACAGCAAAAAGCGACTGGTAAAAAGCCCCAAAACTTATATCCGCGACAGCGGCCTTCTTCACGCTCTCCTCAAAATCGAATCCTACGAGGACTTGCTTTCCCACCCCGTCCTCGGAGATAGCTGGGAGGGCTTCGTCATCGAGAACCTACTCAGCGTAGCCCCCTCAGAAACCGACGCCTATTTCTACCGAAGTTCCGGCGGAGCCGAACTCGATCTCATCCTAGCTTTCGGCCGCGAGCGCTGGGCAATCGAGATCAAGCACTCCCCCGCCCCGAAGTTATCCAAAGGCTTCCACAGCGCCTGCGAGGACGTGAAGCCCACCCGAAAATGCGTAGTCCATTCTGGTGCGGAACGTTTTCCGCTCAACGGTGGAGTAGAAGCGATTTCCCTTACCGAACTCGCATCGGAGTTAGCATCGAGTTGAATCAACTCTTAGCTTCCCTGGTAGCACTGAAGCACCTCGATCATTCCCCGCTGCCAAAGCGGTCTCCCCCACCGAACTCGCACCTGAATTGACAGCGTATTGCATCAAGAGGCCGCTCTTTACTCTTCTTCGATACGCCAGAAACGCCGGGAGCCTGCGCCTACGGATGCAATGAAGTCTTCGAAGCGAAATGTGCCGGGAGTGAGCCCCGTGCGGGAGAGGACAGGGCTCCATCCGGCCAAGTCTGTGCTGGTAAAAAGCGCATAGGTTTTCCCGGCGGTGCCATCGATGTCGAAGATGAGATCGTCGCCTTCGTTGGTAATAACGATGGTGGGATCCGTGGGGGTGCCGACGAATGCCCCGATGGCGAAGGTATAAACGGGGTTCAGTGGGTCGTCGGTAGTTACACTTACGGTGGCGCTACGCGAACCTTCTGCGCCGCTATTGTCGAGCCGGATGGTGAAATTGGCGGTTTGGCCGATGCCGATAATACTTGGCGGCGATGAGCTGACACGAAATCCGGAGCCAGCGGCATTTTCGAGAACGATACCTCCGGAGATTCTGAGCTGCTGAGTGAAACTGGCGTTCCCGATAGTGAAGGTGCGGAAGATGGCGGGGGCTCCAAGCCGGTTCACTCCGAAATCGGTGCCGTCTTCAGAATCTGGAGTTGCGTCGCCGGGGAGAATGAGAGTTTCGGCGAGGCCGGTAATATTGATGCCGACGTCTCCCTTGGCATCAGTCGCGCTCCCCTGGATTTCAAATGTATAGGAAGTGGTGGCTCCGCCAGAATTATTGGCGAGAATCACGGTGGCTCGATAGGTGCCGGGCTTTTCAGGATCGAAGATGATATCGAAATCATCGAAGCCTCCAGCCGCAATCTTCGTTTCGTAGCGTCCGGCTCCGGTGTCTTCGAAGCGGAAGGCCGCCGCGCCTGAACCCGCAATCGTGGAGTTCATCGTAGGAGCCTGCACATTGAGGGGGCTATCGCCGGAATTCGTGATCCGGTAGGTGCGCTTGGTGGCTCCAGCCGCTGCGGGAACTATCTGAAAAAGAGTAAGATCCCGCGTCTGCGGCGCGCTAGCGCCATTGTCGATGACGACGTTTACCGAAGGGCCGCCCGAGAGAATCATCTGGGGAACGGCAAGGCCGGTATTCGTTGAAAAAAGAAGGGTGAGCAGGGCAAAATGTAAACTCCACAACGTTTTCATCGGAAATACCTAGAGGCGTTTTCCCAGAAATTCCATTACTTACGAGATCTCCCCGAGCTCGCTTCCGACCTCAATCAAACCTAGACCAAACTCCTCAATATTAATCAGCACATCAGACATCCCCTGAATCATTTTTTTGGAACCGGAGGCACCGGGACAGCCGGCCTCGTCTCAGGCGGCGGCGTAAAGGTGTAAGTCGGGGCTTGAGGGCGCACGGCTTCGGTTAATACCTCGTCTTCCTCCTCTTCTTCTTCGACTTCAGAACGCTCCCCTCCAAGGAATTCGAGGAGGGTCTTATTATCGTAGGAAGTGACTCCGAGAAGACGGAATTTGAGCCCCATAAGGCCAAGGCCAAGCCCGGTAATCACACCGCCCAAGTGCGCCCAGTAGGCGATTCCAACACCACTGGAGATAACACCGAAGAGATCGAGGGCAAAGTAGATGAGCGCGAGATGCCAGACACGGGTACCGAAGCTGAAAGGTCGGATAAAGAAAATCCCAGCCATATGGACGCGATTGAGCGGATACATCGCAAGGGTAATCCCGACGATACCGTTGGTCGCGCCACTGGCACCAATCGCCGGATTACCATCAATAATGATATGGCAAAGTGCAGCCCCCAGCGTGACGCCGAGAAAGAGACCGATGTAAATGCGATCAGTGGTGTTTGCGCAGATGGCGTTGCCAAAAACCCAGAGAAAAACCATGTTTCCGGCGAGGTGGAAGATCCCCCCATGAATCAGCACATGGCCAAGAATTCCTGGTGTAAGCCCGCGATCGAGAACGAGTAAATCGATCAACGCTTCGGGGACGGCTCCAATAAATATCGCGATGGATACGAGGATGATGGTGGCCATAATCGCGTAATTCGACCACGGATGGCGATCCATCAGCGTTTCGACCTTGGCAGGGACAACAATAAACATTGCTAGGATACTACCATCCAAATGAATTTATGCGATTCGTGAGATCGCTCTCAATCTCTTCTGGGCACGGGCTTTCGCTTATGGAAGTTTATATAATCCGAAGTGGCTTCTTGGGCCTCCGGTGCGTAAGACGTGACTACAATGTTCGAAAATATGAAAGCCTGGTTGATGGGAGCAGTGATTTTGGCGGTAGTGCTTTTCGTAGGACTTCGCTTAATCGCGGGTTCAGCCGAGCGCCCGGTGCGTCAGGAAGGGCTTACAAAGCTACCTGCGTGCCCCGATTCTCCTAACTGTGTCTCCAGTGTATCTGCGGACAGCTCAAAATCCATCGATCCAATCAGCTTCAAGGGAGGTGCCACGGCCGCGCTTGCCCGCTTACGCGAAACCCTCGCGATGCGTGGAGGTAAGGAGGTGCGGGCAGATGGAGATTACCTTTGGTTCGAATTTCGTACGCCTTTACTTGGCTTCACTGATGATGTGGAATGCCTGCTCGATGCTGAAGCTAGCCGAATTGAGATCCGCTCGGCCTCACGCCTCGGCCACAGCGACCTCGGAGCAAATAGGAAACGGGTGGAGCGTATCCGAGCAGCTTACCGCCCTTCGTCCGCATCGATGTAATCGAACATGGTGAGGATATCGTCCCGGTCACTGAGACCAGATTCTTCGATGCGCTCTCTCAAGCGGACAGCGAGAGCATCCTGAAATCCGACGTTACGCATGAAGCTGCACCACCAATCACGCTCGTGATCTGGGCGCTGCATGCCGGTCTCTTGTGCCCATACAAGCGCCTCTTGATCGGTTTTCCCGGCAAGGACGGTTTGCTTCAATACATCATAATCGACTCCGAAGAATTGGCAGGTCCACGCATCCATGGCACGGCCAAGATTCTGCTGAAGATCTGGATGGAGCTCGCCAACGCCGTGAAGACGAATTTTCTGGCACATGCGGGCGAAGTAGGGGATTCCGTTAATCTCAGTTTTCGGGGAGCAGGGATAGGTGTCAGGCATGGCCACCCTTCTGCCAAAGCGCTCTTCGGTGCAAATCGCAGCGCACGGAGACATCGATGAGATTAATCAAAGACGAGATTTGTGAGATTCCCTCGTTCGCGCTTATTCCCGGCGGGGCTCAGAGCACGATGTTTCGTCTTGCGCCCAGAGACGCGCTTTCGCCACATCCGAAAGGAAGAGGGCTTCATTTCGCGTCTCATGAGAATAATGACCTCTTTCTCAGGTAACCCGAAGCGCTTTTCGATCTCTTCGAAAGTCGTTCGGTCTTCCCAAGCCATTCGAATGATGCTGTTAGTGTTATCCGAAGAAGCCATTTAACCAGGGCTACGGTAGGGAGCATTGAAGGGATGCGATCTGGCCTAAGGATCGCCGAGTGAATCCTACGCTAAGGAATTCAAAGCTGCGGACATAAAAAAGCCGCGCTCCCCCAGAAAAATCCGGAGGAGCGCGGCGCAGTATGAATGCTTGGGCGGACTACTTCTTACCAGCACGCACTTTGGCCCAACGCTTGGCCTGGGCGGCGCGGATATTGGCGAGTGCCTCAGGGCTAAGCGGCTTACGAGCGCGCTTCTTCTTTTTCTTGGCAGGAGCAGCAGTGCTCGCTGCTTCGGTAGTAGCACGGCGAGTGTATTTACGCTTCTGCGTTTTAGCGGGCGCACTTGAAGTGCTCGGCTTACTTGGAGCGCTGGAACCACCGAGGATTCCGGCAAGCTCTTCGCGGAGCGCTTCGATTTCTTCGCTGATATCTGCAGCGCGTCGCAGGGAAGCCGCGCTGATATTGGATAGATCTGAGTTTGACATAGGTTTCTTGATTATTGGTATCTATCGCAATAAGCAAGCAACAATATTTCGTCAACCTAGAAGAACGTGCCCTCATAGCGCGGAAATGCCTCTCTCTAAAGCCTTCGAAAGGGGATTCCAGAGCCTATCCCCACGGAAACACCGCCGATATAGAGCCCAAATACGCGGTAATTGCTCCACCTAGCGCACTAATCCCCACATAAAGAGAGGATCACGAGGAAGCCCCTATCTTCATGCTGTAAATTCCGGCATCTGAAGACGGCTATTTTTCCTAAGCACTACTAGATTCACGATAAATTCACGACCTCTGCCTCTTCATGCTTTAGCGGCGCGCAAGCCGTGCGACTTGGAGTTCGATCCGTTTGATCTCGCGCATGATCGTGATCCTATTCATCTCCATCCAAAACCACGTTTTTAAGAGCCCGATCACAACGACAGCCAGCACTCCGAGAGCCGCCCACATGATCTGATCCCGAACCTCCGTCGCCGCAAGGAAACGGATAATACTGCCCCCAAAAAGCCCAGTAAATAGAAACACCTGGATGATGAGGAAACAATTGATCCACCGGCTCTGGCCACGAAACACCTCTGCCACTTGCCTGAAGACCGTAGGCTGCCCAAGAGCCTCGAACTCGGCCCTATTTTCCACTCCCGTTGCTTGGGCGATCATTTCATCGATTTTCTGATTACTTGGTCTCTTCATAGTGATCGTCAATTTAAGTGCATTGCGCTTCGCGCCCCCCTTGTAGGTCTCTGGCCGGAATGAAAAAAGGTTCGCTTCTATTTCGTCGGCTGGCGTAACCGGTGTTTATGAAAATTAGATCCCACCATCTCCCATTCATCACACTATTCACGGCATTCTTGCTCACAGCAAATGCCGCAGAGACCGCTCAGAAGCCGCTTTGCGATTTCAAAGATATTGCCACCGCGAAAACTCTCGGCTGGCGTGTCCTCAACGACGACGTCATGGGCGGGGTCTCCCAAAGCAGAACCACCTACCGAAACAACGTCCTCGAATTCACCGGAAAACTCTCACTCGCCAACAACGGGGGGTTCGCCTCAATTCGCACGAAAGAGATGGCATTCCCCATCACCGATGAGACCGGCATCACACTCAAAGTCAAAGGTGACGGGCGCCGCTACGAATTACGCCTTCAGACGAAAGAAACGGTTTCCCGCATGGGCAGGGAATTTCCGGTGTCATTCAGCAGCGGATTCGAAACCGAAAAGGACGTATGGAAAGAAGTGCGCATCTCATTCGCGGATCTAAAACAAAGCTGGCGTGGAATGATGCTAAAAGACCACCCCTTCAAGCCTTCCGACATCCAAATGCTCGGGATCATGCTCGCCGACAAAAAGCCTGGGCCATTCGCTCTGAGCATCGCCTGGATCCGAGCGGATAAAACTGAATAGAACCGCACTTTTTCTGCATCCTAGTCACAAAAGCTTCTGTATGGTGAGGCGGGTAACACCGCTTTTTCCTTTGGCTATCTTACGCAGAATTTTCCCAATCGCCGTCGTTCTTATTTTCGGCTATCTCGGCTTCACATTTTTCTCCAAAACTCCAGAGGAGGAAGCCCCCGAGCGCCCCCCACCCGCGCTGCCGGTTGTCGATATCCTTCCACTCTCTCCCACCGAGCATACTATCACTGTCCGCACCCGCGGTGCGGTGAGGCCTCGCACCGTCACTCCCCTCAGCCCGGAGGTGGCCGGCCGCATCACCGAAGTAACTTCCGCATTCCGCCCCGGCAGTTTTTTCCAGACTGGCGACCTACTTCTCACCATCGATCCACTCGATTACGAAACAGCCCTCGCCGTCTCCCGCGCAGACGTCGCCTCCGCACAAGCCACCCTCCAAGACGAGACAGCCCGCGCAGCTCAAGCCATCGACGATTGGAAGCGCCTTGGCCGCAGCGGCACCCCACCACCACTTCTTGCCCGCACCCCGCAGCTCGCTGGCGCCAGCGCTACCCTACAATCCGCACAAGCCCGCCTCCGCCAAGCCGAGCGCAATCTAGAAAGAACCGCTCTCCGCGCACCCTACTCTGGCCGCGTCCTTGAGCAAAATGCCGATGTGGGCCAAGCCGTCAGCCTCACCACCGTCGTCGCCACCATTTTTTCCACCGAGGCAGCCGAAATCCGCCTCCCGCTCACTGGCGAAGAGCTCACCCTGATCGACGTCGCTTCCCGCCCCGAAGTCACTCTCACCGGCCCTGGCGGCAGCTTCGCCGGCACCTGGCAAGGCACAATCGTCCGCACCGAAGGCTCCCTCGACGAGCAGACCCGCCAACTTTTCGTCATCGCCGAGATCCCAGCCCCCTTCGCCACCAAGCCCCCCATCGAAATCGGCCTCTTCCTCGAAGCCACCATCAACGGACGCACCTTAAAAAACGTCTACGTCTTCCCCGCAAGCGCCATCCGAGCCTCCGGTGAAATCATTCTCGTCACCCAGGAAAACACCCTTCTCCGCCAAGAAGTCACGCCCCTCTGGATCGGCACCGAACACGTCGTCATCTCTGCAGACTCCATCCCTCAAGACACATCACTCTGCCTCACCCCACTCGCCTTCCCCATCACCGGAACAAAAGTGTCCCCCATCACCAGCTCGGCAGCATCCCGCTAGCCCCCCCTCAAATCAGCACCTCCCGAGCCCCAGAGATGATTTCATTCTTCGCCAGAAACCCCGTAGCATCCAATCTCCTGATGCTCGCGATCGCAGCAGCAGGCCTCTTCACACTCCTCTCCGGCAAAATCACCCTCGAGGTCTACCCCGACTTTCCCAGCGACACCATCTCTGTCTCCATCCCCTACCCCGGAGCCACCCCAGAAGAGACCGAAGAGGTCATCGTCATCCGCGCCGAAGAAGCCATCACCGAAGTTCCCGGCATCAAGCGCATCACCTCACGCGCCTCCAATAGCAACGGCCAACTCACCATCGAAGTCGAAAACACAAACGAAATCCGCGAAGTCCTCTCCGACATCAAAGCCCGCATTGATTCCATCTCCACCTTCCCCGCCGACGCCGAACGCCCCGTCGTCGCCATCAATGAACGCCCCAGCGCCGTCATCGCCGTAGTCCTCTCCGGAGACCTCACCGAACGCGAACTCAAAACCCTCGCCGAAAAAGTCCGCGACGACATTATAAACCTCCCCGAAGTCACCGCCGCCGACGTCCAAGGCGTCCGCGAATACGAAATCACCCTCGAAATCTCCGAGGAAACCCTCCAACGCTACGGCCTCACCCTCACCGGACTCGCCACCACAATCCGACAAGCCAGCGCCGACTTCTCCGCCGGCGTCGTCCGTTCCACCTCAGGCGACATCACCATCCGCACCCGAGGCCGCGCCTACCAAGGCTCAGAATTCGCCGAAATTCCCATCGCCACCGGCACCGATGGTACCCGCATCCGTCTCGGCGACATCGCCACCATCTCAGACGGTTTCACCGAAGAAGAATTCCTTCTCCGCTTCGATGGCCGTCGCGCCACCTTCGTCGTCGTATTCCTAGAGCCCGGACAAAACGCCATCAAAATCGCCAACGCCGTCCGCACCCACATGGAAGCCACCAAGCACAAGCTCCCCCACGGCGTCGCCGTCAATTACACCAGCGACCGCTCCCAAATCGTCCGCAATCGCCTCGCCACCCTCATCGACTCCGGCTGGAAAAGCATCCTCCTCGTCCTCCTCCTACTCACCCTATTTCTCCGCCCCGGCCTAGCCCTCTGGGTCACCCTCGGCATCCCCATCTGCATGCTTGGAGCCCTATCACTCTTCCCATTACTCGGCGTCAGCATCAATATCGTAAGCCTATTTGGCTTCATCCTCGTCCTCGGAGTCGTCGTCGACGACGCCATCGTCACCGGGGAAAACATCCACACCTGCCAGCTCAAAGACCCCTCCGATCCCCACGGAGCCGCCATCCGAGGAGCCCAAGAAGTCGCCCTCCCCGTCATCTTCGGCGTCCTCACCACCATGCTCGCCTTCGTCCCCCTCCTCCTCGACACCGAAGGACGCGGCCGCTGGCAATCTCAAATCGCCGTCGTCGTCATCTGCGTCCTCGCCTTCTCCCTCATCGAATCAAAACTCATCCTCCCCTCCCACCTCCGAAAGCTCCCCAAGCCCCCCACCACCTGGCTCGGCAAGACCTTCCACCACTTTCAGCAAACCATCGCCAACGCCCTCGAGCAATTCGCCTCCAAAATCTACGCCCCCTTCCTCGGCCTCGCCCTCAAACACCGCTACCTCACACTCTCCATCTTCCTCGCCCTCATCCTCATCACCATCGGCATCATCCGTGGCCCCCACATGGGCTTCACCCTATTCCCCAGTATCCCCAGCGAGCGCGCCACCGCCTCGCTCACCATGGAAGAAGGCACCCCATACGAAGTTACCGCCCAAGCCATCGATAAAATCACCGCCGCCGGCAAAGCCCTCCAAGACAAATACGGCACCAAAGTCATCCAGCACATCATCACATCCAGCGGCGGCCAAGGAGTCGCCCGCGCAAGAGGACGCGGCGGCATCGGCCAACCCAACAAAGGCGAAGTCCTCCTCGAACTCTCCCCCGCAGAAAACCGCGCAGGCTCCCCCGACACCCGCACCCTCACCTCCGAATGGCGCAAAGCCATCGGCAAAATCCCCGGCGCACGCACCCTCACCTACCGCGCCGTCATCTTCGGAGGAAGAAATCCTATCAGAGTTCAACTCCTCTCCCCCACCCCCAAAGACCTCACCGCCGCCACCACCCAAATCCGAGAACAATTCACCAACCTCCCCGGAGTCTTCGACGTCGGTGATTCACTCGACCGCGCCCGCGACGAACTCCAACTCCGCCTCCTCCCCGCCGCCCGCCACTACGGCCTCACCACCACCGACCTCGGCCGCCAAGTCCGCCAAGCCTACTTCGGCGAAGAAATCCAACGCATCCAACGCGGCCGCGACGACGTCCGCGTCCGCCTTCGCCTCCCTCGAGCCGACCGCGAAAACCTCGCAAAACTCAAAAACCTCCGCATCCACACCCAAGACGGATCCTCCATCCCACTCTCCAAAGTCGCTCAAATCATCCCCGACAAATCCCAATCCACCATCCTAAGAATCGACCGCCGCCGCGCAGCCACCATCGACGCCGACTACGACAAGAAAAACACCGACGCCACCGCCCTCTTCGCCCAGCTAAACACCATCGTCCAAAAAATCACCGATCAATACCCCGCCATGGGCTACAGCTTCGAAGGCGAAGCCAAAGAAGCCCGAGAAAGCGGCAAAGCCCAGCGCATCGGCCTCTACCTCCTTCTCTTCGGCCTCTTCGCCCTCCTCGCCATCCCCTTCAAAAGCTACATTCAGCCCCTCATCGTCATGTCCGCCATCCCCTTCGGCGCAATAGGAGCAGTCGCCGGCCACCTCCTCCTCGGCATGAACCTCACCATACTCAGCATCTTCGGAATGCTCGCCCTCGCCGGAGTCGTCGTAAACGACTCCCTCGTCCTCGTCGACTTCATCAACCGCAAAAAACGCGAAGGAATGCCCGCCCTAGAAGCCATCCGCACCTCCGGAGCAAAACGCTTCCGCCCCATCCTCCTCACAAGCATCACCACCTTCGCCGGCCTCGCCCCGCTCATCTTCGAAACAAGCACCCAAGCCCAATTCCTCATCCCCATGGCAGTCTCCCTAGGATTCGGAATCCTCTTCGCCACCACGATCACACTTATCTTAATCCCCACACTCTATCTGGTTCAAGAAGACGCCAAATCCCTCACCCAAAAGAAAGCATAACCACCCAATCAAAAATCCGGCTCAGAAGTAAAACACACCTCCTCCCCCGACACCGGATGCCGGAACCCCAGCTCGCACGCATGTAACTTCATCTGCCCCGGCCCCGTCCCATTTCCATAAAACGGATCTCCCACAATCGGAATCCCCAGCCCCCTCTCATGCGCCGAATGCAACCTGAGTTGATGTGTCCTCCCCGTCACCGGAACAAACCCCACCCGAGTCACCCCACTCTCGATCCCAATCCGCTCCCAATGCGTCGTCCCCATCTTTCCATGCACCTCATCGTACATCTGCAAAGGCCGGTTATCCAAATCCAGTCGGAAAGGTAATTCGATCGTCCCGCTAGTCCCTTCAAGTTTTCCTTCGAGAAGCGCCACATACCGCTTCCGAGTCTCCCGCTCCAAAAACTGCCGAGAAAGCTCCCGATGCCCCAGCGCAGTGAGGCCCAGCACCATCAAACCCGAAGTATCCATATCCAGCCGATGCGCCGCCGGCTGCTCAATACACCCCGGAAACATCTGTCGCACCCGATAAGCCACACTATCAATCTTGTGCTCCCCCCGCCCCGGCACCGCAAGCATCCCCCCCACCTTATCCACAACCACAAAATCAGGATCTTCGTAAACGATATTAAGTAACGCCATCTTCCCCCCCTCATTCCCACTTTTATCCATCATATACAATCAACGTATTTCTTTGCGTCTTTGCGCGAGCACTACTCCAAAGAATCTACCCATACGGAACCCACCGTTGGAATTCATCTCGCGCAAAGCACATTCTCTGGCTCCCCAATTTCCCCTCCTGTAGGTTCCGTGTTTCCGTGATTTCCGTGTCCTAATCCTATTGGCTCTCTAACTGCACTCCCTAAGTCGCAGTTCCTTTATTCGTGTACATAAAATACGTGTACATAAAAAAACTCCCCCTCCCCAGTATTAACTGGAGGAGGGGGAGTATAAACTGGCGGCGCCCTACTCTCACATGGCCTATCGCCACACTACCATCGGCGCAGCGGTGTTTCACTTCCGTGTTCGGGATGGGAACGGGTGGTTC
>CALAIY010000169.1 GCA_937922595.1 uncultured Verrucomicrobiales bacterium
CCCCTCCTCCCTCTCCCACCATCCCATTTCCCCGATGCTCCCCTGGTTCCAAAACGACGCCTTCCCCCTCTACCTCGCCCCCATGGCAGGCGTCACCGACCTCATCTTCCGCCGCATCTGCAAAGAACTCGGCGCCGACGTCATGGTCACCGAATTCGTCTCCGCAGAAGGCATCATCCGCCAAGACGACCGCACCCGCCGCTACACCGACTTCGACGACGCCCAACGCCCCGTCGGCGTCCAACTCTTCGGCGGCGACGGCCTCCGCATGGGCGAAGCCGCCAGCAAAGTCATCGACTGGAAACAACCAGACTTCATCGACATCAACTTCGGCTGCCCCGTCAAAAAAGTCGTCTCCAAAAACGGCGGCTCCAGCCTCCTCAAAAACTGCGCCCTCCTCCAAGAAGTCGCCCTAGGCATCGCCCAAGCCACCGCCAGAGACAACGTCCCCACCACCGCCAAAATCCGCATCGGCTGGGACACCACCACCATCAACGCCCCCCAAGTCTGTAAAATCCTCGAAGACCAAGGCATCCAAGCCATCGCCGTCCACGGCCGCACAAGAAGCCAAGGCTACAGCGGCGAAGCCGATTGGGACGTCATCGCCCAATGCGCCGAAGCCGTAAAAATCCCCATCATCGGCAACGGCGACATCACCACCGGCCAAGACGTCCTCAAGCGCAAAAACGAAACCAACGTCTCCGGCATCATGATCGGCCGCGCCGCCATGCAAAACCCCTGGATCTTCCAGCAAGCCAAACACTTCCTAGAAACCGGCCACCACCCCCCCACCATCACCCCAGAAAACCGCTTCGCCCTCATCAGCCGCCACCTCAAAATGGCCACCGAATGGGGCCGCTACGGCGACGAACGCCACACCTGCATGGCCATGCGCTCCCGCCTCATGGCCTACTCCCGCGGCCTCATCGGAGGAAAACACCTCCGCCAAAAATTCACCCACCTAAGCTCCATCACCGAGCTAGAAGACATCGCCGCCGAATACCTAGCCTCCGAATTCGCCACCACATAGCCCACCTTCTCCCCTTCCCCCACATGACACCAGCCAATCCCTACTTCCTCGCCGCCCTCATCATCGTAGTCCTCTTCTTCCACCTCGATCTCTTCGCCAACCTATTCAACCTCTCCGCCCTCAAACCCCAACTCCCCGAACAATTCAAAGACGTCTACGACCGCGAAAAATACGCCCGCTCCCAAGCCTACACCCGCGAGACCACCCGCTTCGGCATCCTCTCCTCCAGCATCTCCCTCGCCGCCTTCATCGCCTTCTGGTTCCTCGGCGGCTTCGGCTACATCGATACCCTCACCCGCAGCCTCGGCCACAACGAAGTCATCACCGGCCTCATCGCCGTCGCCATCCTCCTCACCCTCTCCAGCCTCCTCGAACTCCCCTTCGAAATCTACGACACCTTCGTCCTCGAAGAACGCTACGGCTTCAATAAAACCACCTTCGGCACCTTCATCATCGATAAAATCAAAGGCCTCGCCCTCGGCCTCGCCCTCGGAGCCCCCATCCTCGCCCTCCTCCTCTTCCTCTTCGATAAATTCGATCACGCCTGGCTCTACGCCTGGGTCGCCGTCTCCAGCCTCAGCCTCATCCTCGCCTACATCGCCCCCCGCTTCATCCTCCCCCTCTTCAACAAATTCACCCCCCTAGAAAACGGCGAACTCCGCACCGCCATCACCGCCATGGGCGACAAAGCCGGCTTCCCCCTCCAAGAAGTCTCCGTAATGGACGGCTCAAAACGCTCCACCAAATCCAACGCCTTCTTCACCGGCTTCGGCAAAAACAAACGCATCGCCCTCTTCGATACCCTTATCGAAAACCACACCACCGAAGAACTCGTCGCCGTCCTCGCCCACGAAATCGGCCACTTCAAAAAGAAACACATCATCCAGCAAATGGCCTTCGGCATCCTCCACACCGGAGCCCTCCTCTTCCTCCTCAGCCTCTTCCTAGAAAGCAAGCAGCTCTTCACCGCCTTCGCCGTCGCCGCACCCAGCACCCACTTCGCCTTCATCTTCTTCGGCATCCTCTTCAAACCCGTAAACCGCATCATCTCCATCCTCCTCGCCATCTGGTCCCGCAAAAACGAATACGAAGCCGACGCCTACGCCGCCGAACTAACAGGCACCCCCAACGCCCTAACCACCGCCCTAAAAAAACTAGCCTCCGACAACCTCTCCAACCTCACCCCCCACCCCTTCTACGTCTTCCTAAACTACTCCCACCCCCCCATGATCGAACGCCTCAAAGCCCTAAAATCCCACGCAAACTAACCCCAAAGATTCCAGCCCCCCTCAGCAACCCAAGAATCAATCTTAAAATACAACAATACATGCCAGGCATCCAACTGTAAGTATATGGTAATGAATAACGTTGGGGCGTAATTGAAGCCAGAAGGCGAGCCGCCGATGAATGGATCCCACGCCCCGTGCGCCCCCGAGTTAACATTCGGCAACAAGCTCCCAAGAGCTGCCTCGAACCGGTGGCCAAAGGAAATTCAGCACAAGTAAGAGGGCGCCGGATCACGACATCGCCTGCAAAGCTGAGAGAGAGCCCGAAAAAAACCGCAGCGGCTTGCAGCCACTGCGGGTTCCTCCTTAACAACAACAATTAAGGTATCTGAGCCGAATGGGCTTAGAAATACATGCGGACACCGGTAAGGAAGGTGAGGCCATCGTAATCGGCAGCACCTCCGAGGGTGGAGTATTCAGCTCCGGCCATGATCTTGAACTTATCTCCGTAGAGGTAGTAGTTCGCTCCGAGGTAGAAGGCGTGGTAATTATCCCCACGGGTGCCGCTACCGTCTTCGACGGCGGGACGCTCGTATCTTCTCTGAAGACGGATTCCTGAATCACCGCTGGCAGTGGCATACTGGTAGCGACCGACGAGCTTAAGATTATCGGTAACATCGTAAGTAGGCATGATCGTGATGCCGAAGACATCATCGGTGTCTCCCTGGCCGGAGCCGGCGATGGCATCCGTGATGAGCCCAAATTTCCCGAGTGAGGAGGTGGTGCTTACCGAGATGAGGTGCTGGTAATTGGAGAACTCGCTGTTCCCGGAATCGCCGTCGTTGTAGATATAGTCGAAGGTAAGATTGGTATCTTCGGTGAGATCAAAGCCGATCGATGCGGTGTAGCCGAAGCCACTGTCGGTCTCTGGGAAGTCCCAATCACCGTCGTTGCCACCAAGATAGGCTCCGAGTTCCCAGCTCATCGCTCCTGATTCACCACCAGCGTGAACGCCCCATGGCTTGCTAGGGATCGTCTGGTTTACAAGAAGCGAGCGCTCGAAGGTAACGATTCGCTTGGAAGAAGTGGTGTACTCTTGGCTAAACTTGGGCTTGATCTTTCCTGCACCAATCCAGAATTCATCGGAGGGAGCCCACTTGAGCTGCACTTCATCGATGTTTTTGAAGAAGCGATCACCGGAAAAATCGTTCGTGTTGTCGAGATTCATCTCACCTCCAAGGGAGACGTTGCCGGCAAACTTAGCTTTTGCGCCGATACGGAAACGGCGGTTTTCCCAGCCGGAGTCTTCGCCTGTATTGGCGTCGCTGTGGTGCCACTGGCCGTGGTAGCGGCCGATGATCTGAAACTTCTGGAGGAACGCGCCGTCCTTATTGGAGTAAAGGACTGGGAGAGACCAAAGCTTGTCGGCGAAGCTTTTTTCGTCGGCAGCCTCAATCGGAGGGGCGACCATGTTCGTATCATTGGCGACGTAGGTGGATCCGGCGAATGCGGCACCAGCAGTGGTTCCGAGGA
Organism: uncultured Verrucomicrobiales bacterium; assembly: GCA_937922595.1. Taxonomy (GTDB): domain Bacteria; phylum Verrucomicrobiota; class Verrucomicrobiia; order Verrucomicrobiales; family DEV007; genus CALAIY01. The sequence goes on from CALAIY010000169.1 coordinate 3,790, forward strand.
TCACTGCGGTAAGAGGCAGTTTCCAGCCTTGTGAGCGTTGGTGTGTCATCGTGTGTATTGGGATGGTTATTTTTTCGAGGAGATGTCGTTTGAAGAATCTTGCGAGACTCATGAGACGCACCGATTTTCCATTCTACTTTGAAATTGTCACGTGACAGAGTTGTCACGTGATGAGGCAGATGAGGGAAACGGTTTAGATTTATTGAATAAATCGACTTTATTTCAACGGAATATTACATTTCGCACGCGCGCCCGGCTCAACGGCAAATATCCGGAAGCATCCCTCGGATACAAAAAATCGCCAAAATGTGACGAAAGTGTCACCGACGAACGGTTGCTTCAAGGAGAGTAAATCGCAGAGAATACCGCATCCACGAAACGTGGATGCTACGCAAGAACACAAATACACCATACCCATGAGCATTCGTTCACTTCTCACTTCCTCTGCCCCCAGCATCGCACTTGGCGGGCTGCTATCATTTGCGGCTCCCGCGTTCGCCCTGGAGGTCGATCCCGATCTTCCCTCTTACGAAAAGCAGACCGGCATTTCAGGGACGCTGAATTCTGTCGGTTCCGACACGCTGAACAACATGATGGCTCTCTGGAGCGAAAAGTTCCGCGAAATCTACCCAACCGTCGTTTTCCAGATCGAAGGGAAGGGCTCTTCGACCGCGCCGCCCGCCCTCATGACAGGAGCCTCACAGCTCGCTCCAATGAGCCGCGCAATGAAGCCAAGTGAGGAAGACGAATTTGAAAAGAAATTTGGCTACAAGCCGACTCCGATCAGTTCCGCAATCGATGCGCTCGCCGTCTTTGCCCACAAGGACAATGCCATTAAGGGACTCACTCTGAAGCAGGTAGATAGCATCTTCTCCTCGACCCAGAAGATGGGCGGGAAAGACATTAGCACTTGGGGAGAAGCAGGGCTTTCGGGTGACGCCGCCTCGCGCCCAATCTCACTTTATGGACGAAATAGCGCCTCGGGCACCTACGGTTTTTTCCAGAAAGTCGCGCTCGGGAAGGGTGATTACAAGCCTAGCGTAAAAGAGCAGCCCGGCTCGTCCGCCGTCGTCCAAGGAGTCGCTTCCGATACCTACGGACTTGGCTATTCTGGAATCGGATACAAGACCTCGGGCGTCCGCGTGGTGCCTCTTGGCGAGTCCGATGGCGAATACTTCGATGCCACAATGGAGAATTGCCTCAGCGGCGATTACCCGCTCGCTCGCACGCTCTTCATCTACGTGAATAAGAAGCCAGGCGCTAAGCTCGATAAGCTCACCACTGAATTCCTCAAGTTTGTGCTCTCCAAGGAAGGTCAAGAAGTCGTGGTAAAAGACGGCTACTACCCGCTCCCAGCGAGTGTCGCTGCGGACGTGCTTGCCGAAATCACCAAGTAAAAACGCTCAATCTTCCAGAACGGGCACCCGAACCTTGCCGGGTGCCCGTTTTTCATGCATAAGACCCGTCGAATCGTTTTCATTTACGGATGCCTGACACCCCCGCCGAATCTCAACGAAAGCCCATCCCGGAGCGCTTCCAAGTCGCCAAAGCGACACTGCGCTTCGATACCTTCATGGGCTACGCAATCCAAGTGGGAGGAGTCGCCATCATTGTCGCGGTCTTTGGAATTCTCGCTTTCATCCTCGCCCAGGTGCTGCCGCTTTTCGGCAAAGCCGAAGTCACTGAGCGCCGCGCCGTGCCCGGCGAAACAGCCCCCTCCCCTACCGCCACCTCCTCCCCAGCAATCGGCCTCGATGAATGGGCCGAACTCCCCTTCTCATTCTCCGGCGGCGACGCCGTGACCTTCACCGACCTCAAAGGTGAACGCGGCACCTTCACCCTTCCCGTAGAGATCCCCGGCGAAGCCAAAATCAGCACCTTTGCCTACAATCCCGCCGGCAACCGGCTCGAAATCGGCACCTCCGATGGCCGCGTAGGCAGCGCCACCATCTCCTACACCGCCGAGTTTACCGATGGCATCCGCACGATCGTCCCGACTATCGAGGTCGGAAAATTCCACAAAGTCGGCTCCGAGCGGACGCCGGTAGAAGCCATAGGATACGGCGCATCCGATTCCAAGCAGCTCTACGCCGCACTCGTCGGAGGAAAGCTCCACGTCGTCACACTTAAAGAAAAACGCGGTCTCTTCGGCAAAGGCAAAGTCACCAAAGACCTCGAACTCGACCTCTCCGATAAACTCACCTCACCACCCGACCGCCTCCTCGTCGCCAAAGACGGCCGGGGCATTATGGCCATTTCTCGCAAAGCCGGAAGCATCGATTATCTCTACCTCAATGGCGGCGAGTTCACCCTCCGCCAGACCGTCCACCCCTTCGCTGATCGCGAAGACACAAAATCCATCGCCCGGGCAGACTTCCTCTTCGGCGACGTCTCCCTAGTCACCTCCTCCACCAGTGGAGCCCTCCGCATCTTCAGTCTCTTCCGCCCCGAAGGGCAGAGCGATCGAATCTTCGGACAGACCAAAGCATTCCCCGATCTCCCCAGCGGCACCACATTCTTTGTCCCCAGCCTACGCAACAAAGCATTCCTCACCGGCACCGGAAACACCGTAGGGCTCTACTACGCCACCACCGGAGCCGTCCGCTGGAGCGATGATCTCCCATTTGAAACACGTTCCGCCGCAATCGACGGGAAATTCAAAACGATCGCCCTCGCCGACACTACCGGCACCGTCCACCTACTGAACCTAGACGACCACCACCCCGAAGCCGGCGCCAAAGCCTTCTTCGGCAAGATATGGTACGAAGGAGCCAACAAACCTGAATACACCTGGGCATCGACTGGTGGCAGCGGCGATTTCGAAGTAAAGCTCTCCATGATGCCCCTCATCTTTGGCTCACTCAAAGGCACCATCTACGCGCTTCTATTCGCCATTCCCATCGCACTGCTCGCCGCAATCTACACCAGCCAGTTTCTCAATTGGAAGATCAAGCGCGTCATCAAGCCCACCATGGAAATCATGGCCTCGCTCCCCTCCGTAGTCCTCGGTTTCATCGGCGCACTCTGGCTAGCGCCCGTGCTTGAGACCAAAGTCCCCTCCGTCCTGCTTCTCTGCCTCGGCCTTCCCTCCGCCGCCGCACTCATCGGCTGGGCGTGGAACCAACTCCCCGTAGAAAAACGCTGCAAGCTCAAGCCCGGCTACGAATTCCTCGTCTTCGTCCCGATCCTCATCTTTCTCGCCTACGCATTCTGGAATCTTGGCCCAGTCCTTGAGCGCATTTGCTTCACCGTACCCGATCCCCTCACCGGAAAACCCATCTCCGATTTCCGCGTCTGGTGGCCAGAAGTGACTGGCACCCCATTCGAGCAGCGCAATTCACTCGTCGTCGGCTTTGTCATGGGCTTCGCCGTGATCCCCATCATCTTCACCATCGCCGAAGACGCCCTCTCCAATGTCCCGCCAGCACTCATCGCCGGCTCCTCCGCACTCGGAGCCTCCCGCTGGCAAGTCGTCCGCACCGTCGTCCTCCCCATCGCCTCCGCCGGAATCTTCTCCGCCCTCATGATCGGATTCGGAAGAGCCGTAGGCGAAACGATGATCATGGTCATGGCCACCGGAAACACACCCGTCATGGAATGGAATATCTTCAATGGCATGCGCACCCTCGCCGCCAATATCGCCGTCGAGCTTCCCGAAGCCCCCAAAGGCTCCACCCACTTCCGCGCCCTCTTCCTCGGCGCACTTCTCCTCTTCCTCTTCACGTTCGTGCTCAATACCCTTGCCGAACTCCTCCGCCACCGCCTCCGCGAACGCTACAAGCTCGTCTAAATTAGATGTCCGATACCCAATCCGAATCCACGGAAAAGGAACCCACTCCTCCTGCGGCGAAATTCGACCTCGGCGGCCGCAAGGCTCCGCTAGGTGAATCGCAAGTCTGGCTCACCGCCATGGGACTCGCCCTCGGCGTGCTCATGACGCTCGGCCTACTTGGGCTCATTTTCGTCAAAGGCCTCGAAGTCTTCTGGCCTCACCCGATCGCCCAGATCACACTCAAGCAAGATAGCACCGCCACCCTCTCGGATAGCAATATCCTCGCAGGCCCCATCACCGAGACGCGAAGCATCAAGACCGGCGATACCACCCGCGAAGAAATTCAGCTCATGGTGGGGAATCGCGACGTCTACCGCCTCAGCTTCCACTTTCTCAATGCCGCCGATGTCGTAGATACCACCTATCCCGAAGACATCGTCCTCGCCGAGCGCATGGAATACGGCCACGCGATTTTCTACCCGAAATTCGCCACCCTAGCAGACGGCACCACCATCCCCGCCAACGGCCCCGGCTTCGCCGAAACACTCAATCGCCTCGCCGGGGAAACCGCCGACCGCCGCAAAGTCATCGCCGATGTGAAATCCGATGGCATGGGCACCCAAAACCGCAAAATCCTCAAAGCCGAGCGCAAGATCCGCGCCCTTGAGCGCCGCGGCAAAGCCACCCCAGAAAAAATCGCCGCGCTTCGAGAAACCATCGCAACAGCAGAAACCGCCCTCGTCCCGCTCGGAGCTGAGCTCGATGCCCTCAACGCAAAGCAACGCGCCGCCACCCTCACCTTCACCCTTCCCACCGGCGAAGAGCGCACCCAGCCCTTCGGCGAATTCGTCGCCTTCACCTATCCCAATCGCCTTAGCATCTTCGGTAAGGTAGGCCACTTCGCCCACAAACTTTGGGAATTCGTAAGCACCGGACCACGCGAAGCCAATACCGAAGGCGGTATCTTCCCCGCAATCTTCGGCACCTTCGTCATGACCCTTCTCATGAGCATCGCCGTCACCCCCTTCGGCGTCATTGCCGCGATCTATCTACGCGAATACGCAAAGCAAGGCGTACTCGTCCAATGGGTTCGCATCAGTGTGAACAACCTCGCCGGCGTCCCCTCCATCGTCTTCGGCGTCTTCGGCCTCGGCTTCTTCATCTACGTCGTCGGCGGATGGGTAGACCAAATATTCTACCCCGATGCCGTCGCCGAAAACCGCTCCGTCTTCGGCACCGGCGGCCTCCTCTGGGCCTCCCTCACCCTCGCCCTCATGACGCTGCCCGTCCTCATCGTCGCCACCGAAGAAGCCCTCGCCGCCGTTCCCCGTGGAGCCCGCGAAGCCGCCCTCGCCTGCGGAGCCTCCAAGTGGCAGACCATCCAGCGCATCGTCCTCCCCAGCGCCACCCCCGGCATTCTCACCGGCGTCATCCTCGCCATGGCACGTGGAGCCGGCGAAGTCGCCCCACTCATGCTCGTCGGCGTCGTGAAAGTCGCCGAAGACCTACCTCTCGATTCCGTCTTCCCCTTCATCCACGCCGAGCGCAAATTCATGCACCTCGGATTCCATATCTACGACCTCGGATTCCAAAGCCCCGATTCCGAAGCCGCCAAGCCCATGGTCTTCGCCACCACCTTCCTTCTCATCGTCCTCGTGATTGTGATGAACCTCGCCGCCATCCTCCTCCGCAATCACCTCCGGAAAAAATACGCCGTAGCTAGCTTCTAAAAATGCTCGATCCCTCCTACATCAAAATCCAGGACTTCAGCTTCTGGTACGGCGCAAAAAAAGCGCTTCACGGGATTAATATGGACATCCCCGAAAGCCAGATCACCGCACTCATCGGCCCCTCCGGCTGTGGTAAATCCACCCTTCTCCGAAATATGAATCGGATGAATGATCTCATCGATGGCGTCCGCCACGAAGGCGACATCACCCTCGATGGCACCAGCCTCTACGACCCCACCGTAGAAGTCATCTCGCTACGCAAACGCGTCGGCATGGTCTTTCAAAAATACAATCCCTTCGCCAAGACGATCTACGAAAACGTCGTCTTCTCCCTTCGCGTCGCAGGAAGAAACAGCAAAAAAGAACTCGATGAAACCGTAGAGCGCAGCCTCAAAGGAGCCGCCCTCTGGGACGAAGTAAAAGATCGCCTCCACGAATCCGCCTTCAGCCTCTCCGGTGGCCAAATGCAACGCCTCTGCATCGCCCGCGCCATCGCAAACCGCCCGCAGATCCTCCTCATGGACGAGCCCTGCGCCGCCCTCGATCCCATCGCCACCCTCAAGATCGAAGAGCTCATGCTAAAGCTCAAAGAAGAATTCACCATCGTCATCGTCACCCACAACATGCAGCAAGCCATGCGCTGCTCAGATAAAACCGCCTTCTTCTATCTCGGCAAACTAATCGAATTCAACGACACCAAGTCTATCTTCGAAACACCAAAAGAAGCCCAGACCGAAGAATACATCAGCGGACGCTTCAGCTAGCCATGCAATCGCCTTCCCCCACACTCATCGAAGTCGAAAACATGGACTTCTGCTACGGCAAATCCCGCGCCCTCAAGAATATCACCCTCGATATTCCAAAAAACGAAGTCATGGGATTCATCGGCCCCTCCGGCTGCGGGAAATCCACCCTGCTCAGATGCTTCAATCGAATGAACGACGTCATCGACGGCGCAGGAGTTTCCGCAGGGAAAATCCGCATCGGAGGCACCGACATCTACGACCCCAAAATCGACGTCATCCAGCTCCGCAAACGCGTCGGCATGGTCTTCCAAAAATCCAATCCCTTCCCCCGCTCCATCTTCGAAAACGTCGCCTACGGCCTCCGCATCAACGGCATGAAGGACAAAACCCAGATCGAAGAAAAAGTCACCTGGGCACTCAAATCCGCCGCCCTCTGGGACGAATGCAAAGATCGCCTCGAAGAATCCGCCTACTCCCTCTCCGGCGGCCAGCAGCAGCGCCTCTGCATCGCCCGCACCATCGCCGTCGAGCCAGACGTCATCCTCATGGACGAGCCCTGCTCCGCACTCGATCCCATCGCCACCGCAAGCATCGAAGAACTCATCATCCAGCTCAAGGCAAACTACACCATCATCATCGTCACCCACAACATGCAGCAGGCCACCCGCACCGCGGACAAAACCGCCTTCTTCTATCTCGGCGAACTCATCGAAACCGGCACCACCGAACAAATATTTAATACCCCCAGGGAAACAAAAACCGAAGAATACGTCAGCGGACGATTCGGATAAGCACCACACAATACCATGGCTGAGCACACACCACACATCCTCTCCACATTCGAAGACGCCCTCAACGATCTCCGCACCCAAGTCTTCCGCTCCGCGAGCATGACGCAAGACGCCATCGCCCACGCCATGAAAGGCCTCATCGAGCGCGACAACGACCTCTGCAACGACGTCATCGCCAACGACGAAGAAATCGATCAGCTCGAAATGGACATCGACGCCGAAGCCCACTCCATCATCCTCAAATACAGCCCCGTCGCCAGCGACCTCCGCCGCGTCCTCGCCTCGATGAAAATCAGCAGCAATCTCGAGCGCATCGCAGACCAAGCCGTAAGCATCGCCAAGCGAGCCAAAAAGATGAACAAGCACGAGGAAATCCCCGAGACACGCCTCCTCGAGCCCGCCTACACCCTCGCCGCCCAACTCCTCTCCGATGCCATTTCCGCCTTCCGCGACGATGACGTCGATCTCGCCATCTCCCTCGACGCGAAAGACGAAGGCCTCGATAAACTCCACAAAAGTCTCATCAAGCAACTCACCTCCCGAGGGGAAAACGACGCCGAAAAAATCGGCGGCTACATCCACCTCATCTTCATCACCCGCTTCCTCGAGCGCATCGGCGACCACGCCGTAAACATCGGAGAAGACGTCGTCTTTCTCACCTCCGCCGTCGATGTCCGCCACGGCGGCACACTCCCGGAGTAGCTCGGCCACAAGCTGGCCCGTCCACACCCGAAAATCCCCGGGTTGCCAAACCCCCATAGATCTGCCACCGGAGAAGAGTCCCCCCACTCTAATCTTCTACCCCTGGTTCCCAAGCCACTTCTCCCGATGGCCGTAATCTCACAACTTCTCCTCATTCTCGGATCCCTTGGCGTCTTCCTGCTCGGGATGAAAATCATGAACGGAGGCATCCAGCTGGGTGCTGGCGAGCGACTCCGCTCGATCATGGCCACCATGTGCCACAACCGGTTTACTGGGCTGCTCACAGGCCTCCTCGTCACCTGCCTCGTCCAAAGCTCCTCCGCCACCACCGTCATGGTCGTCAGCTTTGTAAACAGCGGCCTCATGACCCTCGTCGAGTCGATCGGAGTCATCATGGGAGCCAACCTCGGCACCACCATCACCGCCTGGATCATCGCCGCCGTCGGAAAATTCTCTCTCGCTAAAATCGCCCTCCCCATCATCGGAGCCGGCATCCCCCTCTTCTTCGCCGGCCGCGGCAAATGGAAAGCACTCGGTGAATTCCTCGTCGGCTTCGGCCTCCTCTTCTACGGCCTCGGCCTCCTCAAAGAAGCCGTCCCCGATGTAAAAGGCCTCCTCAAATCCACCGACCCCGCCATCGTCTCGCAGACCGAAAATGCCCTCGCCTGGCTCAAAGACCTCGGCGGCCACGGCATCTTCTCCGTCCTCATCTTTCTCGTCATTGGAGTCGTCCTCACCGTCGTCGTCCAATCCTCCTCGGCCGCCATGGCCATCTCCATCACCCTAGCCCTCAATGGCTGGATCGGCTGGCACGAATCCGCCGCCATCGTCATGGGAGAAAATATCGGCACCACCGTCACCGCCTGGCTCGCCTCCCTAGGAGCGTCAGTAAATGCCAAGCGCGCCGCCCGAGCCCACCTCATCTTCAACGTCTTTGGAGTCGTCTGGATGCTCG
>CALAIY010000170.1 GCA_937922595.1 uncultured Verrucomicrobiales bacterium
TCCTGAATTTCTTCGGTTGTCATGGGTTCTCGTTTACTGAGTTCTTTCGCAGGTCCATTGCCAAGTGTCGGGATTCGACCATTGCTCGACGTCTAATGTGATTTCGAGTTCATCGCCAATTTCTGCTCGGCTTTGATCAAGCCGTAGAACTCTGAATCCCCAATGCGGGGCCCGCTCTGGATCGAGTGGGCTGGAACTTAGTACCAGGTCTTCGTCCACCTTGGCTTTCATGAAGATGACGAGGCCATCGATGATTCCGGGATTGATCACCTTTCGCTTAAATTTCACGACCTTGGATAAGGTGGATTCCGTAATGGTGTGGAGATCGACTTCTAACATGGGCTCGGGCTCGCCCAAGAAGTGCTTCACAAATCCTAGGTCACAACTCACAAGGCGGTAGTAACCTACATTCTGAGGACAACTGTGCTCCATGCTGGAGAAATCGAATCCGTGAACATCGGTAAGCTCCCAAATGTAAGGAACACGCTTTCCATCATGCAGCGTCATCGGCTCACAGAATAACTCGAACTGGCTGGGAAGAATCAGCCCACCAGGCTTGAGCAGGCGATCACGGAGATCACTTACATTTTCCACCATCGCTTCGTCGAACAAATAGTCTCCAATCTGCTCGTGAAGAATGACGTCTACTGGCTCATCGAGGTGAAATTTCGTGCTGTGAACATCTTCAAAATCGACGTTTTCAATTCCATTTTCCGCAGCCAAGGCTCTGGCATGATCGATAATCGTGGAGTGATCGACGGCGTGGACTTTTGCCGCGCCCTGCCGTGACGCGAATGCGGCGAGAATCCCCGTGCCGGTGCCTAGGTCGATCACACGATCGCCGGGCTTGATGTGCCGCGAGATGGCCTCGTGATAGAAATTCATGCGGCGCTCATCGCCCAGCATCCGCTCCTGCTCGTGAAGGTCCGCAAAGTAGTGGGAATTAAATTCCCGGTAGTCTTCCGCCGGAGGCTCTGGCTTTACGGGCTCGATATCCTCGATTTTCATCTCTTCTATGTCCTCTTCATCGGGATCAATTTCTATGGGCGGATAAAACCAATCGTAGAGCGTGGAGGATCGCATGATTGCGTTTCCCAAGAGCGTATTGCCACGCCGAATGCGCTGAGAGATCGAAACGGTAAACCGCTGAAGTGAGGAAAGTGACATTTGAATGGAGGGGGCGCGCGGCTCATTGGCTTCCCCGAGCGCGCGCTATTCAGAGCGCTCCACGAAAAAGGGACGCACTCGCGTGCGTCCCTTTCGAGAGGTATCTGGAAGTGGGCGAATTACTTGGAGTTCGCTTCAACGTAGGAAACTACGTCACCAACAGCCTGAAGCTTCTCTGCTTCTTCGTCGGGGACTTCGATTCCAAACTCTTCTTCGAAAGCCATGACGAGCTCGACGGTGTCGAGGGAGTCGGCTCCGAGATCTTCAATGAATTTTGCTTCCGTAGTGACCTGCTCGGCGGTGACTCCGAGCTGTTCTACGATGATGCTTTTGACCTTTTCTTCGATGGAGTTGTCGGACATGGGAATGGGGGTGTGCTAAATGGCTTAGTGGACTAAAATCGGATAGTAATAAAACTGCCCGAAGCGGTAGGGGGGCGTGGGCCGCTTTGCAAGAAAATAAACAGGTGGAAGTGGTGCTAGGAGGCAGCTTTTTCGCCATCCTCAGCGGGAGCGTCCTCTTCATCCTCAACGCGATCGATGAGTTCACCGGAGAAATTTGCGAGGAGACGATCGAGGATTTTATCGGTGCCTCCGTATTTGAGATCGTCGAGGGGGGCTCGCTGTTTTTTACCACTGGGATCGGTGTAGTGGGCGTAGGCGAGCCCTTTGTATTTCCACTTCCGCTTGTCGATACGGAAGACAGAGTCGAATGGAATCGTGGTGCCTCCGGGGGTGGTAAAGCTGTTTGCGTCAGCAGAGATTTTCTTGCCGCGATTGAAGAGGAAGACTCCTCCGATGATGAGAGCGATGAGGAATGCGCCTCCGGCCCAGTATTTTTGCTCTGTGATATCGTCTTCGTCGGTCTTGTCGAGATCGAGATCGATGCCTCGCTCTGCGGCGATTGAACGCCAGGTCGGCGGCTCTTCCGGGCTGGCACCACGATCGGCGGCAAATTCGGCATAGGCGGCGAGATTCCCCTCTTTTTTGAGCTCCGCGTATTTTTCTTCGAGCTCTACGATCTCAAGGTGTTCTTTGTAGACTTCCGCTTTTTTCGGGTAGCCAACGAGCGCGTCGTAGAGAAACCAGCAGCCGAAGGCAAAGAGCATGGCGGTCATGAGCCCCATTCGCTTTGAATACCACGTGGTGGTGGTGCAGACGATGGGCTCGCCATCATCTTTGAAAGGAGGGGTAGAGGGGTCGGAGGCGGAGGGTTCCTCGGGCATGCACTTGCTTTAAGGTTCGGCTCCGCCTTGTCAAGCTCGCCGGGGCGGGTATCTAGCAGGTTCCGCGCTCCCGCGCGCTTCCCGATGTCATTTGTATCCGCATTCAACGCTCTCCCTGAGACGCCCTCTGGGCAGGGGCAATCCCCTTCCCTAGCGCGCTTCGCCAGGCTGCTCGAGCGGCTTGAGCCAGCTGAGCTGGAAACTCTCGCCGCCGAATCGGCAGCGACTACCCGAAGACATTTCGGCAAGACGATGCGGCTCTTCGCTCCGCTATATCTCTCGAACGAATGTGTGAACAATTGCCAATATTGTGGATTTTCCCGGGATAATCCGATTCTGCGCACGACGCTTTCCGTACCCCAAGTGGTGGCGGAGGCGGCACACCTCGCGAATCTTGGTTTCCGCCACATTCTACTCGTCGCGGGCGAGCATCCGCGATTCGTCTCGGATGGGTATCTCGAAGATTGCACCGCTGCGATCCGAGAATTCATCCCGCAGGTCGCGCTCGAAGTGGGGCCGATGGAGACGCCGGAATACGCACGCATGGTCGAAGCCGGGTGTGAGGGGCTCGTAGTTTATCAAGAAACTTACGATCGCGAGACCTATAAAACGCTTCACACTTCCGGACCAAAAAAGAACTTCGATTGGCGACTCGAATGCCCCGAGCGCGCTTACGAAGGCGGCTTTCGACGGATTGGAATCGGTGCACTTTTTGGTCTTTCCGATTGGAAGATGGATGCGTTTCGCCTAGCGGCCCACCTGGATTATCTCATGCGGAAGTGCTGGAAGGCGTCGTTTACCGTCGCCATGCCCAGGATGCGCCCGGCGGCTGGGGAGTTTCAGGTGAAACCGGAGCACACGCTTTCGGACGCTGATTTTGTGAAGCTCGTCTGCGCATTTCGTGTGTGCTTTCCCCAGGTGGGAATCGTGCTGAGCACGCGTGAGCCTGCGATCCTTCGCGATGCGCTCATTCCCCTGGGCGTCACGACCATGAGCGCGGGCTCTCACACCGAGCCCGGCGGCTACACCGGCCAAGGAAATGACGATCTTCACCTCACGGTAAAAGGCCGCCGCGTCGAGCTCGATGAGAAACCAGAACCTTGCGCGACGGCGGAGGGGCAGTTTTCCATCGATGATGAACGCACCCCCGCAGAGGTCGCCGATCTTCTCCGTGGGCAAGGTTTTGATCCCGTCTGGAAAGACTGGGATCGCGGCATCCTCCAAGTATCCTAACATAGCCATGAATCTCACCATCAACGGCGCATCTAGAGAAACTCCCGCGACCACGGTCGAAGCCCTCCTCGCCGATCTCGGAATGGCTGGTGTGCCCGTCCTCGTAGAGCACCAAGGCATTGCTCTTTTCCCGCGCGACTTCGCGAAAACTACGCTTTCGGAAGGTGACACCATCGAAATCATCCGCGTGGTCGCGGGAGGATAAGCCATGGGCCGCATTCCGGAAGAAACGGTCGAAGCCGTCGTCGCGGCGACGGATATCGTCGGGCTGATCGATGGCTACAATATCGGACTGAAACGTGCTGGCTCCGCGTACAAAGCTTGCTGCCCATTTCACTCGGAGAAGACGCCATCATTCAATGTGAACCCCTCGCGAAATTCCTTCCACTGCTTCGGCTGTGGAGAAGGAGGCTCGGCCATAGGATTCGTCATGAAGTACGAGAACCTCCCCTTCCCCGAAGCGGTGAAGAAGCTCGCCAAGGCGGCAGGGATCGTGATTGCCGAAGATGTCTACGATCCCAAAGAAGCAGAGCGGAGCAAAATACGTCGCCGGATCATGGAGCTCCACAAAGACGCCACGGCGTATTTCCATCGGCTGCTCTTGCGAAGCCCCCTGGCAAAAGGCGCCCGAGAATATCTCAAGGGGCGCGGGGTGAGCTCCGATCTCGCGAAGAAATGGAAGCTTGGCTATGCACCGGAATCTGGAGCAATGCTCTCGGGTTGGGCGCGCGAAGAAGGCTACGCCGAAAATCTATTAGTCGAAGGCGGCCTACTCGCCTATCGCGATGAAAACTATCCGGGTCGCGGTACCTATGCGCGGTTTCGCCACCGGCTGATGTTTCCCGTAGCAAACGACTACGGCGAAGTGATCGCATTCAGCGGAAGGCACATCGAAAAAGACCAGGGAGGCGGTAAGTATGTAAACTCACCAGAGACTCCTATCTTCAATAAGAGTAAAACCTTCTACGGCCTCGACCGCGCAAAGCGCCCTATCATTAAGGCGAATACTTCGATCATCGTGGAAGGTCAGCTAGATCTCATCACCCTCGTCGAAAATGATTTCGCAAATGTGGTCGCTCCCCTAGGCACCGCATTCACCGAATTACATGCGAAAATTCTCGCGCGCCACGCCCCCGAATGCATTCTCTGCAACGACTCGGATAGCGCCGGATTTAAAGCCAGTGAACGCGCCTTCACCCACCTAGCAAAAGCCGGTGTCGATGTGCGCGTGGCGACGATGCCGCCCGGCGAAGACCCAGACTCCCTCATCCGCACCCACGGCGCCGAAGCATTTCAAAAAGTGCTCGATGAAGCGAAGCCGTTTTTCGATCACCTCATTTCCCACGCTGCGGAAACACAAGATCTCAGCTCCATCAAAGATCGCGTCGCAATCACCGATCACGCCGCCAGCCTCGTCGCCCACCTTGGCGATCAAATTGCACAGGACACCGCGATCATGAATATCGCGACTCGGCTCAAAATAGCTCCCGAGCAGCTTCGCGAGCGCATCACCGAAGCTCGGAAGAAAAACCATTATCAGGAAAAAAACGCCCGCGAACGCGCCGCACGGCAGACCACACGCGGCGGCCCTCCCGGCTACGATCCTAGCACCCCAACCATTTCCGCCCCCCCTGCCGAATTCTCCATTCGCAATCGCCGCGTCGCATGGCTCTGCCGCCTCGCGCTCACCGACCTCGGAGCCCGCAAGTGGCTTGCCCAGCTCGATCACACCAATTTCCTCCAAGAAGTCCCCGAGACCGAGCTTCTTCTCACCATCCTAGCCTCCGGCGAAACACCTTCCGCCACCCTCATCCTCAAGCTAGATGAAGCCCAGCAGCGCTACCTCACCGCACTGCAATTCGCCGATTTTCCTCCAGGAAATGTCGAAGCCGCCTTTCTCTGGCTTCAAGAAGAGCAGCTACAATACCGTGTGGATGCGCTCAAAGCCGCCTTCGATCCCAGCGCCCTTGAGGAGCTCATCGCCCTCCAGCAAATGGTAAATGAAGTGCGCCGCGCACGCTCTGCCATCAAACTGAAAATCTAGAAATCTCACACTTTTCCGGACTATCGGGAATAAAAAGCATTTGCTGAACGGGGACTCGCGGCGTAGATCAGCCCTCTGCAAACGAGGTTATAAAACCCCCCGCTGATGCCCGTGATGCAATCTCCCCCCCCTCAGGACAATACTGATTCTCAATCGTCGGACGAACCGAGCGCCCCCAAAAGGAGACGCCGCGGTCGCCCCAAAAAAAACGTCTCTACTAGTGATGTAAATCCAGATCCGGAAGCTCCCTCGGATGCTGCCGCAGCCCTGGCCGCACTTCCCACTCTGGAAGACTCACTAGCTCTCGATTCACCCGCAATGGGCGAGCGCATCCGCATGCTCGTAAAGCTCGCCAAAGAGCAGGGCTATCTCACTTTCGACGACCTCAACGACGCGCTCCCCACCGGAATCGTCTCACCCGATGATCTCGAAGAGGTGCTCACGCGACTCCAGAGCATGGAATTTGCGATTATCGACGCATCGGAGGTAGACAGTTTTAAAGTCAAAAAACAAGAGATCGAAGAGGCCGCCGCCGAGCAAAGTCGCGCCGCTGAACTCGAGACCAAGCAAGAGGATGCTAAGATCGATGTGCTCGATGATCCCGTGCGGATGTATCTCAAGCAGATGTCGATGGTGCCGCTGCTCACCCGCGAAGAGGAGGTGGAAATCTCGAAGCGCATCGAGATCGCCGAGCTTTCGATCCGCGAGGTACTCTTCCGCTTCGGATTTGTCGCCCATGGCTATCTTGGCGTGGTGCACAAACTCCTCGCTGGAGACGAGCGCTTTGATCGCGTCGTCGTAGAAAAGCACGTCCCAGATCGCGAAGCCTACCTTCGCGAACTCCCCCTTCTCTGCGATGCCCTGGAAAAAGCCCGAGAAACCGCCGCCTCCACAGCGAACGCCGGAGGAGCAGCCCATGATGCCGCGATAGCAAATCTCACCTCGATCTACGAGCGCTTCCACTTCAAGCCCAAGGTCACCGAAGACTTCATCGCCCTCGCTGAGCGCCACCTCGTCGACATCGAAAAAGGCTCCGCCCCCGATGTGATGAGAGAACGCACCTGGTATGCGCCTGAAGCTTTCCGCGCCGCAGTCACCGATCTTCAGATCCTCGTAGACAATTCCGCCCGCGGGAAAAACGAAATGGTCGAGGCCAACCTCCGGCTCGTCATCAGCATCGCGAAAAAATACACCAATCGCGGCCTCTCCTTTCTCGATCTCATCCAGGAAGGAAACATGGGCCTGATGAAAGCGGTCGAAAAATTCGAATACCGACGCGGCTATAAATTCTCCACTTACGCCACGTGGTGGATTCGCCAGGCAATCACCCGCTCCATCGCCGATCAAGCACGAACCATCCGCATCCCAGTGCATATGATCGAGACGATCAATAAGCTGATGCGCGTACAAAAGCAGCTCGTCCAAGAATTCGGCCGCGAGCCAAATTCTGACGAAATTGCCGAAGAAGTACACCTTCCAGTCGAGCGCGTCCGCTCAGTAATGAAGATGGCTCAGCAGCCCATTTCCCTCCAAGCCCCCGTAGGCGATGGAGACGAAAGCAGCTTCGGAGACTTCCTTGAGGATAAGAGCCAAGACAGCCCGATTGACGCCACCAGCTTCAATATCCTGAAGGACAAAATCAAAGACGTCCTCGATACCCTCACTCCCCGAGAGCGCGAAGTACTTGAGCAGCGGTTCGGACTTGTCGATGGCTACAGCCGCACCCTGGAAGAAGTCGGGAAGCAATTTGAAGTCACCCGCGAGCGCATTCGCCAGATCGAGGCAAAAGCGCTGCGAAAAATGCGCCACCCGACCCGCATCCGACACCTCGAAGGCTTCATCGAAGCCCCCCAACTTTAAAGTTTCGAAACTTTTGACTAGCCGCCCGGTTTAATCCGTCACGATGCACTCATCCCCCCAGGACGAATCTCACGATTCTCTCGACGCGCTCCTCTCTGCCGCCTCCCATCATTCGGCGGGCGCATCCTTCGCCGATAGGGTAATTGATACCGCCTACACCGAGCAGCAAGTAGATGGATCGCCCCAAATCCTGCGGTTTCTCGCGCCCACGCTCGCAGCCGCGGCAGGCATCGTCATCACCCTTTTCGTTACGGGAAACCAGGATGATTCAAGCATGCTTACCACCAAAGGTGCGATCCCCGAATCCGCCCCTGAGGCTGAAGTCGCGATCACGGAATTAGACACTCTCAGCATTCTCCTCGCCCTCGATTCATCTTCCGACATCTCTCTCGTAGAAGACGATGAGCTGGATGCCCTCCTCTTCTAAGAGGACTCGTTCTCACCTTCCGTAAAGCAGTTATCCTGCTCTACCGCTTCGCTCAGTATTTTAAGATACGTCCCCTTCGGGACATCTTGTGCGCCAAATCTCCGCAGATGCGGAGTCGTCCACTGCGTATCCAGCACGAGAAATTTTCGCTCATTTAGCCGTGCGACCAACGCAACGAGAGCTGCTTGCGAAGCATTACTCTCGCGGCTGAACATCGATTCACCAAAAAATGCTCCACCAATGGACACGCCATAGAGACCGCCCACCATTTTTCCATCTCTCCACGCCTCCACCGAGTGGGCGTAGCCAAGATTGTGGAGCGTAAGATACGTTCGCCGCACCACCGAATCGATCCAGGTCTCGTCACGATCGGCGCATCCGTCAATCGTCGACCCAAAGTCAGAATTAATCCGAATCTCAAAAGGCTTCTTCCGCAGCGCCCGCGCCAGCCCGTGCGGAATGTGAAATGCATCCAGCGGGATCACTCCTCGAGGATCGGGGGAAAACCAGCCAAGCTCACCATTATCAAGCGCCATCGGGAAAATCCCCGCCCGGTAGGCACGAAGCAAAAAGACAGGATCAATTACCCCGTCTTTCTTACCACGCTCTGGATCCCAATCGGCCACAAGTAGACGCTTCCCTCACGGTCGGATATTGCAAGCGCTCACAAAGCACGCTCTTGTATAAATCTACTATGCGCACCGCGATCTACCCAGGCAGTTTTGATCCCATTACCAATGGGCATCTCGACGTAATAGAACGCGCCGCAAAACTTTTCGATCACGTCCTCGTCGCCGTCGCCCACAACTCCCAGAAGCCTGTGGGGCTTTTCACACCAGACGAGCGCGTCACCTTCATCGAGCAGGCCACAGCCCATCTTGATAACGTCTCCGCCACCGCGTTCGATGGCCTCCTCGTAAGACTTGCTGAGCAAAAAAATGCCGCCGCCCTCGTCCGAGGTCTCCGAGCCGTATCCGATTTCGAATACGAATTCCAAATGGCTCTCATGAACCGCCAACTCAATCCAGATGTGGAAACCGTATTCCTCACCCCACGCGAAGAATACAGCTACCTCAGCTCACGACTCGTAAAAGAAGTCGCCCGCCTCGATGGCGACATCACAAAATTCGTCCCCGCCCCCGTGGCAGCGGCTCTTACTCACCGCCTCACTTGATGAAACTTCCTGTCTCCCAGATCCAGCCCGAGGGCACCTACTTCGAAGGCACCTGCGAGGAAGATATTTTCAACCTCCAGGATAAAGCCGTCCGCACCGCCGGCGGCACTCACTACGCAATTTACGCCTTCCCCACCGATGAAGGAATTGCCGTGAGCGGCAAGCTTCACTCCCCTTTTGAGCTCGAATGCACCCGCTGCCTCACCCATTTTCCCTACGAAGTGGCCATCGAAGAATTCAACGCAGAAGCACCTGTGACAGGAGATCATTTTGCGGACTTGACCGAAACGCTTCGCGAGGATATTCTCCTCGCCCTCCCGGGCTACCCCCGTTGCGAAATGTCCACCGTCGAAGGCTGGAAATGCGCTGCGGAAGGTCAATTCGACCAAGCTCAGAAGGGAAATGAAGACACCGATGACGAAAAGCCATCCCCCTGGGGAGCGCTGGATGGACTCGGCTCGCCTCCCCAATAAACCGATTTTTTTAAACACCCTCACCTCCTGATCCCATGGCAGTACCTAAGCGCAGACAATCCAAGTCCCGTCAAAAAATGCGTCGCGGCGCAAACCGCTGGTCCGCTCCGACCTTCAAAACGTGCCCCGATTGTGAGAGCACGGTTCCTTCGCACATCGCCTGCCCAAACTGCGGAACTTACCGCGGACGCCAGGTGCTCAGCGTAGACGGCGGCCTTTAGGCTCCCACCCGCTCTGAAAATCTCTAGATCTCAAGGCACCCTTGTGCCTTGCCGCCGCTCATGAAGATCGCGATTGATGCCATGGGCGGAGATTTCGCCCCTCGGGCCATTGTCCAGGGGCTCGCCCTTGCGCTAGAAGCGGGTCGTTTCGGTGTAGCCGAATTCCACCTTGTCGGCGATGAATCGGCAATCAAAGCCGAGCTCGAATCTGCCCAGATTGCAGGAAAGCCCGGAATCATCATTCATCATGCCTCCGAAGTCGTAGGCATGGGAGATTCCGCCGCCGCCTCAGTGCGGCGAAAGAAAGATTCCTCAATCGCCCGAGCCGTAGCGCTCGTGAAAGATGGCGTCTGCGGCGCCGTCATCAGCGCGGGGAATACCGGTGCCGCCGTAGCATCCTCCACCGTCCGGCTCCGCTGCCTCAAAGGAGTTTCCCGCCCAGGGATCCTCTCACCCATGCCAAACGATTTTGGCACCTGCAATCTTATCGACGCCGGAGCCAATACCGACGCAAAGCCTGAGCACCTCCTCCACTACGCGATCATGGGCTCGGTCTACGCCAAGCACGTCCTCAATCGCCCCTCCCCCATCGTCGGCCTTATGTCGGTAGGAGAGGAAGACAGTAAAGGCACAGACTTCACCCGCGAAGTCTTCAATCTTCTCAAAACCGCCCCCATCAATTTCAAAGGCAACGTCGAAGGCCATGATCTTTTTAAGACCGAGCTTGATGTCGTTGTCTGCGATGGATTCACCGGAAACGTCGTCCTGAAATCCTGTGAAGCCACGGCAAAGGCGATGTTTAAATGGCTCAAAGAAGAGCTCTACCGCACGCCGCGCACGAAAATGGGAGCGCTCCTCGCGAAGCCCGCCTTCAAAGCCGTCCACGAAAAAGGAAACTACGAATCCTACGGCGGCAGCCCTCTCCTCGGAGTCAATGGCGTGTGCATTATCGGTCACGGAAGCAGCTCCCCTCTCGCAATTAAGAATGCCCTCCGCGTCGCCGCCGAAGCACTCGCTCACGACCTAAATCCAAGGATCGAAGAAGCCATCGCCGCACTGCCCTCGAGCACCTAACCTCCCGGCAACCACATAATGGCTTCGTGTGCCATAAAACAGCAGTATCGCACCGCCAAAAACTCTCACGAAGCCCCGAAGGCACGAAGAGAAACTGGATCTCTGTCACCTGTTGAGCCCCCTTCTTCTTGATCCCTCGCCTGGATCGCCCATCATGCAGTCTCCCGGCGTTCCGGGTCATCCTCAGCCTATCCCGCATGTCTACTTCTCCCTGCGCCACCACCATCATCGGCACCGGCCACTTCGTGCCCGAAAAAGTCCTCACTAATGCCGACCTTGAAAAAATAGTCGATACCACAGACGAGTGGATCGTCTCCCGCACCGGCATCAGCGAACGTCGCATCGCCGCCGATGATGAGCCCACTTCACACCTCGCCACCGAGGCCGCGAAAAACGCCATCGAAAATGCCGGAATCACCGCCGAAGACCTCGATCTCATTATCGTGGCAACGGTGACACCCGACACCTTTTTTCCCGCCACTGCCTGCTACGTCCAAGCAAAACTCGGAGCCACCAACGCCGTCGCCTTCGACATCTCTGCCGCGTGCTCCGGCTTCCTCTTCGCCCTCCAGACAGCACGCCACTTCATCAATACTGGCAACCGCAAAACGATCCTCATCATCGGCGCAGAAAAGCTCAGCTCCATGGTAAACTGGGAAGATCGCAACACCTGCGTCCTCTTCGGCGATGGTGCCGGTGCCGCAATCCTCCAGCACCGCCCACTCAATGAAATCCAAAAAACTCCCACCCCTACCGTGCTCGCATCGGTCATGGGCACCAACGGAGCGCTCACCGATATCCTGCGCGTAAAAGGCGGTGGCTCAGCCTGCCCTGTCACCCCTGAAAATGCAGACGACAAGCTGAACACCATCAGCATGCAAGGCCGCGAGGTTTACAAAAAAGCCGTCACCGCAATGTGCCAAGCCTCCGAAGAAGCCATCGAGAAAGCCGGCCTCACTGCGGAAGACATCAAAGTCGTCATCCCCCACCAGGCCAATATTCGAATCATCGAAGCCATCATCGATCGTCTCGGCCTCCCCCGCGAACGCGCCTTCGTCAACGTCGCCAAATACGGCAACACCTCCGCAGCCTCCATCCCCATCGCCCTCGATGAAGCCTGCCGCTCTGGAGTAATCAAATCTGGCGACCACGTCCTCCTCGTCGCCTTCGGAGCAGGCCTCACCTGGGCAGCAACAGTCGTGCGTTGGTAATCCGATGCTCATCGACACCCACTGCCATCTCGCCTTTTCCGCCTTCGCGGACGAGATGGATGCCATCGTAGATCGCGCCCAAGAAAACGGCGTCACCCGGATCATCGCCATCGGAACCGGCCTCGACGATAGCCGGACCAACATCGCCCTCACCGAGCGTTTCCCCGGCACCGTCTACGCCGCCGTAGGAATCCATCCCTGCAACGTCACCGATGTCACCTCTCCAGACTGGGCCGCGCAGCTCTCCGAAATGGCCACCCACCCATCGGTAGTCGCCATCGGCGAAACAGGCACCGACCACTTTCACGATCCTCCCGATGGCTATAGCCAAAGCCAATATCACGCACTCCAAGACGAATTCCTCGCAAAACACATCGAGATCGCCCAAGCCTCCGGCAAAAACCTCGTCATCCACCAGCGCGAAAGCTACGACCACACCGTCGCCCTACTCTCCCCAATTTCAGGCACCGCAATCAAAGCCGTGCTTCACTGCTTCGTAGGCTCAAAAGAAGAAGCCACCAGCGCCATCGCCGCCGGCCACCTCATCTCCTTCACCGGCATCTCCACCTTCAAGAATGCCGCCACAGTCCAGGAAACGGCCACCTCCGTCCCGGAAGGGAGCTTCATGGTCGAGACCGACGCCCCGTTCCTCTCCCCCACCCCATACCGGGGTAAACGCTGCGAGCCCGCCTTCACCCGGCACACCGCCGAACACATCGCCGCACTCCGCAACATCACGCTCGAAGAACTCGCCGCCCAAACCACCCATACCGCCGAATCCTTTTTCAACCTCCCTAAGCCATGACCATTCTTCGCCCCCTTGT
>CALAIY010000171.1 GCA_937922595.1 uncultured Verrucomicrobiales bacterium
ACGCCTTTTCGCCCGCACCAGCAACCCATCTTCCGGTGAAAACACCCACGCCAGGGTGAAAATGAAGCCGGATGCTACTGCCATCATGCCGGAGGTGGTGGTGGCATCGAAACCCAGCATCTGGGGGACGGTGAGAGCCGCGATATGGCCGAGGGGAGCCGCTAGGAGCGCGGTGCCGCAGGCAATCAGGATGACCGGCACCATGCGGCGCGTGAGGAGGAGCGCTGTCGCTGGTGGGACGATGAGCATGGCGATGACGATGATACTTCCGACGGCTTCGAAGGCGGCAACGGTAGTGACGGCCACCATTGTCATGAGCAGGTAGTGCATGAATCGGGAGGAAATACCTACAGTATCGGCGAGAGCGGGATCGAAGGCGCTGAGACGGAGTTCCTTGAAAAGCGCGATGATGATTGCGAGGTTCACCAAGAGGACGCTGCCAGTGACAATGGCGGCGCGGGGAATCCCCCTGATTGTATCTAGCGGAGTGTATTCAATAGCTCCGTAGAGGACACAGCCAGCGTCGAGATCGACGTGATCTGCCGCCTGGACAATGAGGAGGAGTCCAGCGGCGAAGAGTGTGGTGAATACAATGCCCATGGCAGCACCGCGATCTACGTTACCAAACTTACTCACCCATTGGGTAAAGACGGCAGTGAGCACACCGACAATAGCGGCACCAATAAACATGGTGAAACTAGCTCGCGCGCCGGTAACGAGGAATGCAATCGCCAGACCTGGCAGCACAGCATGACTAATAGCATCCCCCATCATACTCATTTTACGGAGAACGAGGAAGCAACCGGGCAGCGCGCACGCGACGGCACTTAGCATGCCGACGATGACGATCCAGGTATCTACAGAGTTCCAATTCATGCGTGGGTGATTTCGTGCGGACTTGGTGGGACGGCAGCATCAGCCATTTTAGCATCTTGGCTGCGGATAACTTCTTCGAGCTCGCGGACGAGGTCGGCACCGAGGACGTGCTCTACCATATCAGCATCGCGATCGACATGGCTGGGCGCGATATCGGCGTGAGTGACGAGGTAGGTTTCCCAGAGCCGGTGATTTCGCGTGACGCGGGCGGCTTCGCCGAAACCGGGTTCCGAAAGTCGGAGGTAGCCCTGCGCCACAGGCTCGACGTGGTCCTCCGCATCGGCAATTTTGAGGATCTGTTTGAGTTCGCCGCGCTTCCACGCGCGCTTGGCTAGCACCGCCTCGAGGGGCACAGGAATGTTTGGGACAGAGGCGATTGGATCATCAGGATCGCCCTGGGATTCAAGAAGCTCATACATCGCACGGAGGAAGTGCTGCCGCCCCACTTTTCGAGTGAGCTTCCGGCCACGGATGTAGCGCGGCACAACACCACGAGCAGGAGCGAAGAGCATGCTAAAGAGGAATACAGCAGCTGCCACAAGGACAATCACCGCACCCGCAGGAAGATTAGGAAGGAGCGCACTAATCGATGCCCCAAGCCAACCACTAGCAGCTCCAATCGCCGCAGAGATGATTAACATGGAGGAGAGTTTTTCCGTCCAAAACCGTGCCGCAGTCGCCGGTGTAATGAGAAATGCGATAATAAGAATCAGTCCAACGGCCTGGAGACCAGTCACGGTAACAACCGTCACAAGCCCCACCAGCATCACATCGAGCATGAAGGTGGGCCAGCCTTCGGTGCGGGCAAAGCCTTCATCGAAGCAGAGCAGTGTGAATTCTTTTACAAGTAAGACTGATCCCGCTGCGGTGGCGAGAGTCGCCGCCGCAATGAGATAAAAATCCGCTTGGATGATCGACGCCGGTTTTCCATAGATAAACGTCTCCAGGCCTGCCGCACTGCCGCCTGGCATCCGCTGCACCATGCTAAGTAAGGCTACACCAGCCCCAAAAAAGACGCTCAATACAAAGCCCATTCCCACATCATCTTTAAGCCGCGTCGTGTGCCGGATGGCTAGCATGATAAGAATTCCGGCGACACCAGAAACGGTCGCTCCCATGAGAAGGCCAGGAAGCCATTTCCCAGTCCCTCCGAGGGCGACCATGATAGCAAAGGCTGCGGCTATACCGGGGAGGGTCGCGTGGGAAAGGGCGTCGCCAAGGAGTGAGCGTTTCCGAAGGAGGAGAAAAGTCCCGACCAGGCCGGAGGAGAGCCCGAGCAAGGCTGTGCTGAGAACGACTAACTGCGTATTATAATTCCGCAGGAGGAGAACGTCGGTAAGATCAGCGATCGACATGGCGGAGGGCTTCGACGGCGTTTTCGAGGAGGTTCAGCTTCCCGCCATAGGTCTTTTGAAGATTTTCCCGAGTGAAGGTGGCCTCGGTAGGACCGGAGGCGACCACCCGCATATTGAGCAACACAAGGTAATCAAAATACTTAGTCACCGTCGCCAAGTCGTGGTGCACCACGAGACAAGTCTTCCCCTTTTCATTGAGCGTGCGCAATAGAGCGACAATCGCCTCTTCAGTGGCAGCATCGACAGCCGCGAAAGGTTCATCCATGAAATAAATTTGAGCATCCTGAGCAAGAGCCCGAGCTAGAAAAACGCGTTGCTGCTGCCCTCCCGAAAGTTGGCTGATCTGACGATCCGCAAGATGCCCAAGGCCTACCATCTCAAGAGCCTCGTGCGCTTGATCGCGCTGCTTCTTCCCCACGCGCTTGAACCAACCAAGCTGGCGGTAAGTACCCATGGCCACCACATCGAGCGCACTCACCGGAAAATCCCAATCCACACTCTCACGCTGTGGCACGTAGCCGACCAGGTGGCGCTGCTTTTTATAAGGCTCCCCGTAAATTTGAACCCAGCCCGATGTCTTCGGGACAAGATCCAAGCACGCTTTGAGCAAGGTGCTCTTACCCGCTCCATTCGGCCCCACGATCCCGACTAAGCTGCCTTCAGGGATATTGAGTTCCAAATCCCAAAGAACCGGTTTCCGATGATAGGCGACCGTAAGATCATGCACCGCGAGAGGAATCTCCGGTGGATGCTCATGCGGCTCCGGAACCGGAGCAAAGGCAGGATCGACCGCTTTACTGACGAAGGTCTTCATCCTATTCGGAAAGCTTCCCTTGGAATCCGCGCTCTGGTGCCTCCCCTCCAAGAGCACGGACAATCGTAGTAATATTGTGGTCGATCATTCCAATGTAAGTCCCCTCATAGCTTCCCTCTTGTCCCATCGCATCGGAAAAAAGGCTTCCTCCAATCTCAACGGTGTGGTCTTTGGCACCAGCCCCCTCAATCAGTGCCCGAACGTTCTTATCAGAGACCGACGTTTCCACGAAAACCGCAGGAATCTTCCTCTCCACAAGATAGGCCACAAGATCTTCAATGTCTCGCACACCAGCTTCGGATTCCGTGCTAAGCCCCTGAATTCCGCGCACTTCGATATCATAGGCTTTACCGAGATAATTAAACGCATCGTGCGCCGTCACAAGAACACGGCTCTCTTGCGGGATCGTATAAAACGCCTTTTTGCCATAGGCATGTAGCTCGGTGAGCGATGCCTCATAAGCACTCTGAGCGGAGGTGAAATCCGAAACATTCTCAGGAAGCGCCTTGGCAAAGAGATCGCTAATCACAGTAGAGACGCCCACCCATATCGCAGGATCCATCCACACGTGAGGATCATCATGCCCTTCATCCCCCGCGAGCGCGGTAAACTTGAGCCCCTCCGCCACGGCGGAAACGGGTTTCCCCAAATCCTCGATCTTACTTAATACATCGCCCATTTTCCCTTCCAACTTGAGGCCATTGTAGAGAATGACGTCAGCAGACTGAAGCCTTTTCACATCACGCGCCGTCGGCTTATACAGGTGTGGATCGACGCCTTCACCAATGATACCGTAGACTTCTACGTGCTCACCACCAATATTCCGAGCGACATCCGCAATCATCCCAGTCGTAGCGACGACTTGCAGCTTCCCCGAGGAGGCCTCCTGCGGAGCACAACTTGTGACGACGGTAGAAAGAATACCAAGAGCGAGAATATTTCGACGATTCATACCAATAGAATGACCCACTATCTTGATTAGTCAAGATAGACTCTTTGGCCAATCCATCATTGCATTAAGCTGTGAATTGAGGGAAACTCAGCAATGCCAAGCAGCACAGCCGAAGACTATTTGAAAGCGATCCGGCGACTGGAAGGCAATCAAATCGATCCCCCGGTGCCAGTAGCCGTCGGCAAGATCGCCTCAGAACTCGGGGTCACTCCAGGAACCGTGACGATGATGATGCGCACGCTGAGCGAAGATCAATTGGTAGACTACACGCCACGACGTGGAGTGCGACTCACCGCACAAGGCAATCGAGAAGCGCTCGCGGTCGTGCGGCGCCATCGACTCGTGGAGCTGTTTCTTGTAAAGGTGGTTGGGCTCGATTGGTCGGAAGTTCACACGGAAGCAGAGGTACTCGAACACGTCATTTCTGATCGTCTGCTCGAGCGGATTGATCATCTCCTCGGGCACCCAACCCACGACCCCCACGGAGACCCGATCCCTGATGCGAACGGAAAATTACCCGATACCCCCCCTACCCCGGAGCAGACGCTCTCGGGAGTAAACCCCGGTCGATACCAGATCTCTCGCGTTCCCGATGCCGATCCTGAATTTCTAAATTGGATCCAGAAACAATGCCTCCATCCCGGAACTCAAATCCGCCTTGTCACACACGATCGCCATGGTGGAATTATCGAAGTAAAACCCTCGGCACGAGGCTCCGAGACCGTACGTATGGCGACAGGAGCCGCCGAGAGAATACTCGTCTTCCCGATATAGAACCCGCCCCTCTGAATTTCGCCTACCATTCTAGAATGAGCTGGCTTGCATTTGCAATAAGCTGAGCAACGTAGCAGTCATGAAATTCACTCCTTTTTTTGTTGCCGCACTCCTCCTCTCCTCCCCGCTCCTTCCTGCGGCAGACACTTACAAAGTCGACCCCTCGCATTCGTCAGTAAATTTCTTCGTAGCGCACATGGAAGTCTCCAATGCCTGGGGACGCTTCAATGACCTCGCAGGTACCCTCTCCATCGATGAGGAAAACCCCGCAGCCAGCACCATCGAATTCACCGTAAAAACGGCAAGCATCGATACGAACAACGCCAAGCGCGATGATCATCTCCGCAGCCCGGATTACTTCAATGCCAAGCAATTCCCTGAGATCAGCTTCAAAAGCAAAACCGTCTCGAAAGCCGAAGGCAAGGAAAATACCTACCTTATCGCCGGCGACCTCAATCTCCACGGAGTGACGCGCAGCGTAGTGGCGGAATTCGTTTTCATGGGCAAAGGCACCAATGCCATCAGCCAGAAAGCAATCATCGGTGGTGAAGCCACCCTGAAGATAGACCGCACCGACTTCGGCATGGACAAGCACGCCCCCAGTATCGTCGGAGCAGACGTCACCCTCATCATCTCGATCGAAGCCGAAAAGTCCTAACCGGCTACGCTCCGAAATTCGCCTCACGAAACGCCGTCTCCGCCATTGCGCGATGAGCCGCAATCCGTTGATCGAAATCAAATTCTGAAGGCGTCTCGATCGTCAAAGTGTGTTTCGAACCTATCCGGTGAAGAGCAATACTTTCGGGGAGTTCTTCACCGAATTCTGGAAGACGCCGAATCCAAATAAGACCGTCCTTTGCCCGCCTGCCCTCGATCGTTTTTCGAGGGTCGGGCGGGATGTATTGCGCCGCCGCCGTGAGCGCATCCCAACCAACCGGAGCTTTCTTCTTTCCGTGCTCATAGAGATAGCAGCCACACGAATCAAAATCTTCGTGAAAGCAAATTGATAGCGCGGGAGCTAAGCCATCTACCAGCGCATTCCACGCCTTAATCCTGGGATCACGCGTATGGAGAAACCACCGATTGAGGTCATTACCCGCCTTGTCCGTGCGGACATTATTGATGAACCCCCAAGGGTTTAGACACGGAATGATCGTCGTAGGAATCTCGGCGATTGATTCCACATTATTTTCGATAAAATCGAGCAGCCCCCAAGCCCCGGCAGCTTCATCACCGTGAATCCCAGCGCTAACGTAGAGCCCGCAATCCCCGCCCCTCTTTGTCCGTAGGACAGGGACAGGGAAACCATCGGACTCCCAGAGGACATCCATCGTCGCGCGGAGCGGTTTCACCAAAGCGCGCCACCGCTTGATCAGTGCCCGATGATCGTGCGCGCTATGATTTAAGGGCATCAAGTAACTTACCATGGATGCCTCCGAAGCCACCATTACTAAAGACGGCGAGCACATCGCCCTCTTTGGCTTCAGGGACGACCTGCTCGACAATCGCATTTGCATCTGCAGCAAGAATCGCACGGGTGCCTGCAGCATTAATATCTTCAACTACCTTTCCGGCATCAAGCCGGACGTCATCGCCAAACTTATCCTTGTCGGCAACATCCGCGACTACAGCAACGTCGGCACCGAGGAGCGATTGCACAAAATCCTCCTGGAAAAAATTCTGCGACGCCGTATTCGAACGCGGCTCGAAGAGCGCCCATACCTTACTTCCAGGGTAGCGCTGTTTCACCGCTTCGATCGCCTGCTTAAGCGCAGTCGGGTGGTGAGCAAAATCATCCACCACTTTTACCCCACGCTCCTCCCCTCGGAGCTCCATACGGCGCTTAATCCCTTTGAACGTTGCAAGTCCCGTAGCGATTTCACCTGAAGTGAGCCCACCGAAAAGACCGGAAACAACCGCCATTGCGGCATTCCGCACATTGTATTCGCCCGCCATCGGAACGGTGTAGCGCTCACCCGCAATCGTGAAGGAAGAGCCATCTGCCCCGTAATCAATATCCTCAATCCTGCGGTCGCAATCTGCAGAAAGCCCAACCGTGACGACCTGCGTATGCTCCTGACCTCGAGCCACGGACAACACATTCTCATCATCACCATTGGCAAAGACACAGCCATTCCTGGGAACAAGCCGAAGCATCCTTGAGAAGCTAAGCTTGATCGCATCGAGATCTTCGAAGATATCGGCGTGATCAAATTCCATGTTATTCATCACCACGACCTCAGGCAGGTAGTGGAAGAACTTGGAGCGCTTATCAAAAAATGCGGTGTCGTATTCATCCCCCTCAAGGACGACGATGTCCGAAGTTTTTTTATCCTGGAAGCGTGCCCCCTGAGCAAAGTTAGCCGGGACGCCACCAATCAAGAAGCTGGGTGATTTCCCAGCACTTTCAAAAAGCCAAGCGAGAAGCGAAGTCGTGGTGGTCTTACCATGAGTCCCAGTCACTACAAAATTACGCCGCCCTTGGAGAATCTCGCGCTCAAGAAGGTCCGGCATGGAAACGAACGGGCGTTTCTGCTCCAGCAGAGCCTCCACTTCTGGATTCCCCCGACTCATCGCATTACCAACAATATAAAGATCCACATCATCGGTGATATGCGAGGCATCGAAGCCATTGAGAAGCGTGATGCCTTTATCCTCAAGGAAGGTAGACATCGGTGGATAGACACCGGCGTCTGAGCCGGAAACTTTATAGCCAAGTTCAGCGAATGC
>CALAIY010000172.1 GCA_937922595.1 uncultured Verrucomicrobiales bacterium
CCAGCCGGGGAGGGTGGGCTGCCAGACGGCGGAGTCGTCATCGATGACTCCTTCTGTGGCGAGGGTGCGGAGTGTTTCTTGGGAGACGGGGCCGTAGGGGGTGGTGCCGTGGAGGAAGTACCAGCTGTTTTCGCCGGAGGCGGGGGGGGAGATTTTGGGTTCGTCGGGGGTGGGGGCTGCGGCGGGCGGCGGGGGTGGGGTGACGTCGGCGAAGGTTTGCCAGGAGGGGAGGTGTTGGTTCCAGACGAGGGTGGTGGGCGTGATGGTGCCGCTTTGTGCGAGATCTAGTAGATCTTCGAGTTCGTGGGGGCCTCGTGGCTCGATGCCTTCGATGTAGTACCAATCCATCCGAGGGGGGAGGCTAGTAGTGGATGCCGAGGGGGGCGTTTTTGATTGGATTTTTGCCTTTGG
The DNA here is from genome assembly GCA_937922595.1 of uncultured Verrucomicrobiales bacterium. Taxonomy (GTDB): domain Bacteria; phylum Verrucomicrobiota; class Verrucomicrobiia; order Verrucomicrobiales; family DEV007; genus CALAIY01. Next base: position 412 of record CALAIY010000172.1, read on the forward strand.
TGTCGTGCCAGTTCATCTGTGTTTTTAAAATAAACGCGATGTTAGGATTTGTCTAGCCTCCTTGGACGGGGGGCATGATGGCGATTTCTTGGCCTTCGTGAATGAGGTAATCTCGCTTCACGTATTCGAGATCGGCGGCGACGAGAATTTTCCCGTCCCAGGGGCGGAGGGCGGGGTGCTGGGTGTAGAGGCGCTGGAGGAGATCGGCTACGGAGATGGAATCGGTGTCTTGGATGGTGTGGGTGGTTTCCTCGGTGCCACCGGCGGCATCGCGGAGGAGGGAGAAGTAGAGGAGTTTTATGGTCATGGTCGGGTGTGCTCGTCTATGCGTCTTCGATGCAGGATTTTTTGAGGGTGCCGATGAGGGGGAGATTGCGGTAGCGGCCTTTGTAATCGAGGCCGTAGCCTACGACGAATTCATCACCTATTTCGAAGCCGATGTAATCTGCGGAGACGTCTTCGGCGCGGGGGCGGCGCTTGCTGAGGAGGACGCAGACTTTGACGCTGGCGGCGTGGCCTTCTTGGAGGAGGCGTTTTTTGATGGCGGCGAGGGTGCGTCCGGTGTCGAGGATGTCGTCGAGAAGGAGGATGTGGCGGCCTTTGACTTCGGGGAGCTTATCGCCGTGGAAAACGACGGTGCCGCTGGATTCGGTGCCGCCGTGGTAGGAGGAGACGGAGATGGTATCGAGGTGAAGGGGGAGCTGGATGCGGCGCATGAGATCGGCTGTGAAGATGATCCCGCCGTGGAGGATGGCGATGACGGTGAGCTTTTCGCCTTCTTTTTCGTAGTCGGTGGCGATCTGGGAGGCTAGCGTATCGAGCCGGGTGAGGATGGTGGTCTCATGGAAGAGGATTTTCTCCAGGTCGGCTGTGGGGCTCATAAAAAAGGTGAAAAAGGATACGGTGAGATTGGGGATGCTGTATAATGGCATCATGAGTGAAAAGCACGAGAAAGACCCGTCGGGAATGCGGGTGGATTATGATAAGGGGGAATTGCGGAGAGGGGGTCTTCCTTTGGAGCCGCTATCGCTTTTTAAGGAGTGGTTTGCGGCGGCTGCGGGGCATGATGGTGTGGTGGAGCCGAATGCGATGACGCTGGCGACGGCGGATGCTGAGGGGGCTCCTTCGGCTCGCACGGTGTTGTGTAAGGGGTGGGATGATGCGTTGGGTGGGATTGAGTTTTATACGAATTATGGAAGTCGGAAGGGGCGGGAGATTTCGGTGAATCCGCGGGGTGCTGCGGTATTTGTGTGGCATGTGATGCAGCGTCAGGTGTGTCTGCGGGGGCGGGTGGAGAGGGTGTCGCGGGAGCGTTCGGCGGCGTATTTTCATAGCCGGCCGTATGGGAGCCAGATTGGGGCGTTGGCTTCGGATCAGAGCGCGGTGCTGGTGAGTCGCGATGCGCTTGATGAGCGTGCGGAGGTGCTGCGTGCGGAGTTTCCCGAAGGGGAGTGTGAGGTGCCTTTGCCGGAGGGGTGGGGTGGCTATGTGCTGGTGCCGGAGGTATGGGAATTTTGGCAGGGGAGGCGGAGTAGGCTGCACGACCGATTTGCGTATCGTGCTGGGGCTGAGGCGGGGGAGTGGCTGCTGGAGCGGCTGAATCCGTAAGGGCTAAATTTTTTTACGAAAAGGGTGAACGGATTGGGGGGGGCGTTGTCTGAATAAGGGATGTGTATCAGCTCCAGTTGTTTGTGAGAGATCAGCTGGAAATGATGTGTTGAGGTTAAAAAAACGTCGACTGCCCTGAGTGGGGGAGTCGGCGTTTTTCTTTTTCAGGATGGGATGGTGTGGGTGGCGTGAATCCAGGTGGTGGGGCCGAATTGGGAGCGGGCGGTTTCCGCGAGAGCGGTGGCGTCGGTGCCGGGCTCGAGGATGGCGAAAGTGGTGGATCCGGAGCCGGACATGAGGGCGGCGGCTACTCCGGGCTGGGTGAGGAGCCACGATTTTACGTGGGCGAGAAAGATGTGCTTGGTGAAGACGGGGGCTTCGAGGTGGTTTTCTAGGGTGCCCCAAGGGGTGGATTGTGGAGCGAGTGGGGCGTGTGAAGGTGGGGTGGCGGTGGCTAGCGATTGGTAGGCCCAGGGGGTGGAGACGCCAAAGGCTGGCTTGATGAGGAGGATTGGGAGGCGGTGGGGGAAATCGGCAGGGGCGAGGGCGTCGCCGATGCCGGTGGCGTCTTGGGGGCTTCCGCAGAGGAAGAAGGGGACGTCGGCTCCGAGCTTGGAGCCGATGTGGTGGAGCGTTTCCGAAGAAGCGGTGAGTTCGGGGAAGATTTGGGGGGCGGTGAGGAGAATTGCGGCGGCGTTGGAGCTGCCTCCGCCCATGCCTGCGCCGGATGGGATGCGCTTTTCGATGTGGATGTGGGCGTCGGGGAGCTTGGCGGAGACGGTTTCCGCGAGGGCGGTGATGGCGCGGACGGCGAGATTTTTCTGGTCGGTCGGGATTTGGGGATCGGATGTGGTGCAGGTGATCCCGGTACTGGGGGTGTTTTTCGTGAGAGTGACGGTGTCGTGGAGGTCGAGCGGTAAAAAACGCGTTTCTAAAAGGTGAAATCCATCTGAGCGTTTTCCGGAAATTCGTAACCAGAGGTTGATTTTTGCTGGGGATTTTATAGTAATTGTGGGTACGTCTATCATTTCAGGATTTGGGGTAATAGATAAGCAATTACAAGAATTTAAACAAGATTGACAAAACCAGCTCTTTTACTAGTCTCACAAGAACTTTTGCTATCCGAGCGAGCAGTGAATCGCTAGGATAAGTAATCTCTCCCCTGATATGGCATTTCCGCTCAAAAATCTCTTTGGAAAAAAGGAAGAGGGCGAGGCTCTAGGTGTCGGGCAGCTCGTTGCTGAGCCGGAGTCGGCTCTGGCAGGCTCTGGAGCTACCGGCAGCGGTGCATTTCCTCCTGGGCAATCGCCATTTCAACAAACTCCACCTACTGCTGCGCAAGCGCAGGCTCCTGCATCGCCTGCGGCAAATCCACCGGCGTTTCCTGATTCTGCATCGGTTCCTCTTCATGCATCGGCTAAAGTGGCACCGGCAACGGCTGTGGAGAGCCCGTTCATTTCTCAGCCGGCATCACCGGCACCTGAACCGAGAGCTGAAGAGTCTCCATTTTCTGCAGCGCCGGTAGCACCTCAGGCTGCTGCTGCACCGATCGAAGATGAGTCTCCATTCGGGGCTCCGGCGGGTCCAGAAGCCGTGGCGAGTCCATTCGCCGCAGTGGAAGCGTCTCCATTTTCTGGAGTGAGTGATGCTGCCCCGGAGGCCGCTGATCCTGAACCATTTGCTACGGATGGGGCGGCTCCTGATAGTAGTGCGGCTGCTCCTCTTGAGTCTCCTTTTGGTGCACAGGATTCTTCATTTGCATCTGCGGCACCCGCAGCTTCGGGAGGAGAGATTTCTTCGCCGTTTGCTACCGAGAGTCCATTTGCGTCGATGCCTGCGGCATCAAACGTCTCAGATTCAGCGCTTGATGGTGGTGTTGAAGTGGGAGCTCCAGCCGTTACTGCTTCTCAGAGTCCATTCGCACTTGCTGAAGATGGCGCTGTGGCGTCACGGGAGGCTGTGGAAGCTCCCCAAGTAGCTGCGCCGCCTGAAGCTGAACCCAAAAATATTTCTGAGCCTGTGGAGCAGCAAGCTCCGGTGGAATCAGCGCCTGTTGAAGTTGAGCCCAAAGCAGTTTCGCCGTTTGCGGCGCTTCCTGCGATTGCGGATACCGCACCGGTGGAGGTGGAGCTTCCGCTTCAGCTTTTGATTAAACCGCTTGGGGAAGAGGTTCTTGGTTTTGCTCCCGAGAAAGTTCCTGCGTCTGTGATGACGAAGGTGCCACTCGATCTGATAAAAGGGCAACTTTCATCTGGCCGCGTCGCGCTCCCGCTTGGAACGGTGATCGAGGGCTGTGCCGAGCGTTTCCATAAGGCGTTTGTCCGTGCGGATCGGGATGCTTTGGTGACGGTTCCAATCCCTGATCTTTACCATCATCTTCCCGAAGGTGCTCTTGCTCCTGTGGCTCCTGAGCCTGTGGTCGAGCCCGAGCCTGAGCCTGAAGAGGATCTCGCTGCCATTTTTGCTGATGAGCCAGAGCCCGAAGCTTCGCTTCCAGAGCCCGAGCCTAAGATTGAGGCGGTCTCTACGGTGGTCGCATCAGCTGTCGAGCCTTCGATTACTGACGATTTTGCTGAGTTTCCACCGGTCTCTGCGGGGGTCGAAGAAGTTGAGGCGGCATCTCTTGAGATGCCTGCGCTTGCTGAAACTTCGCCAGCAGAAGTGTCTGGAACGAGCCCATTTGCGACCCCATTCACCGAAGCGGCTGCGAATGAAGAGGTGCTAGTTGAAAAGTCCGAGCCTGCTCAAAAAGAAGAAGCTAAGCCCGAGACGATCACTCCGGAAGAGCCGGTGAGTGTATTGCCTCCGTTCTCTCCATTTTCAGAAGAGCCGCTCACATCGGACGATTCCGCGAGCGGGGCTCTCTCACTCCCGAGTTTTTTCGATATCGCGACTCCTGATGCCGAAGTTTCAGAGACGGTGAAAGCCGCCGAAAACGAGGCTTTAGAGCCATTCCCCGAGCCGACTGCATTTTCCGACAAGGTAGAAGAGGCACCCGAGCCAGAGGTGGGGCCGGCAAGTGCGCTACCGCCTCTTGGTGCCATTATTCCTCCTGTGGAAAAGCCGCCTGAGGAAGATGCTTTCGCCGCAGCTATCGAAGAGGCTCCCAAGAAGCCACTAGCAGATCCCATGGATGCTTTCGCTGAGGATACGACTCTCGGTGACATCGATTCGATGGACGAGCTTCCTGAGCTTGGTGATCTTGATGATCTCTTCCCGGCAGAAGATCCGGCAGGTGCCTTTGAGAGTGACGCCACAGCTCCTAAATCCGGCTCCCTGCCTTCGGCAGAAACGTCTCCGCTCGAAAGTGTGGATCCGGTTGCGAATGTTGACGCCTCTGCTCGTGAGGAATCATCCACTGAGGATGTCTTCGCCGATACCGTCGAAAATAAGCTTCCTGAGTTCGCTCCAATCGCCCCAGCGAATGTTTTCGATTCAGCCACTGAGGAGCCTGAAAAGGCAGCTAAAGCTGAAAAGCCCGTAGCTGAGGCGGAGCCCATTGCGCCAGCAGCAGTTTCTGAGATAAAACTTCCTTCAGGTGATTCTGAGAGCGAAGATCTTAGCTTCGGAATCCACGAATCTGAAGACCCTCATCAAGTCGCGCTTCGCGCCCTCTTCGGCGTCGAGGGTAGTATTGACGCTGAGCGTGCCGTTGATCTTTCTGTAGTGCTTCCAGGTATCTCCGCCTGCATCTTTACGGGCGAAAACTCCGATGCAATTGGTGCAGGGAATCTTGATTCCTTCGCGGTGAGCGGTCCAGCCGTTTTCGAAAACGTCCGCGGGCTCGTTACCGCGATGGGAATCGATGACGCTGCCTGCTTCACTATTCGCACCGCTGGCGGCACCATGAGCTTCTTCTCCGAAGGCGATTCATGCCTCGGTGTCCTTCATAAAGAGCCTCGCTTTGAGCCCGGCGTTCGTGAAAAGCTCACGATTGTCGCTCGCGAACTTGCCGCTATTGCACCTGCACTCGCCTAGTTAAACCTAGCACGCCCACTAAAACCCCGATGGCCCTCATCAATCACGAGACCAAAGAGGTCACGTTCAAGATCGTCTACTGCGGTACGCCTCTAGGCGGGAAGACGACAAATCTTACGCACATCCACACCAAAGTGGACGAGCAGCAGCGTGGAGACCTCGTTTCCCTTGCGACCTCTACCGATCGCACACTGTTCTTCGATTTCTTGCCCGTGCACGCCACGGAAATTAATGGTTACCAGACTCGTTTTCAGCTCTACACCGTCCCCGGCCAGGTTCATTACAATGCCACTCGCCAGCTCGTTCTTCACCGTGCGGATGGCCTCGTCTTCGTAGCGGATTCCACGCCCGATCGCCTCGAAGCCAATTACCATTCGTTCCACGCGATGATTCAAAACGTGCGGAATAACGGAGCCGATCCCGCTCGCCTTCCGATCACGCTTCAATACAATAAACGCGATACCCCCGGAGCCACCCCCACTTCCGAACTCGAGCGCTATCTCAATAATGGCGCAGCTGGAGGCGTCCGCCTTCCCGCCTTCGAAGCCATCGCCACCGGAGGGCAAAACGTGCTCGCCACGCTCAATTCTGTCACCCAAGAAGTGCTCCGCCGTTTCCACGGAAACGCCTCTGCGCCACAGCAAGCCTCAGCCGCCCAGCAACAAGCCCTCGCATCGTGATCCCGCCCCAGGACAAAAAGACTCCCGACGTCCTCCCCTGGGGCGCGCCCGCTATGCCTCCGCCACCTAATAGCGGACCCGTCCTCGTCGGACTCCCCGAAATCACAGAAGACGAAGCCCCCGGCGCTGAATTCCTTGATCTCTCCGAAGAGTCGCCCTTGCCACCGGTAAAAACGCCCGAGCCCGCCTCGATCACTGAGCCCCATTTCGGCGAAGCCTCCGATCTCGAAGTCTCCGTTTCCCTTTCCGTCAGCCTCCGCACTGCGCTGGATCAGCTCCGTACCGATACTGGCGCGCCTTTCGCCTCGTTGTTAGATAGCGCCGGCTTCGAGCTCGCCTCATCGGGCACCCCCACTAGCGGCGGAGGCTCTGCCGAAGCGGGGGCTCTTGCCGCCGGATCCTTCATCGCCGTCCGTGAACTTGCCACTCGCCTAGGCGGAGCCAGCGCCGATAGCTTTGGCGGGCTCCTTCACGAAGGCGGGCAGAATAGTTTCTTCCTGGCACCCTGCGGCACCACCTCGCTGCTTCTCGTCTCCTTTGCGCCGCCCGTCCCCGCAGGGATCGTCCGGCTTGCCGCTAGGCGTACTGCCGACGCACTGGCCGACCTCGTTAGTTAGGGCTCCTAAGCGCCCTACTCCCCGAGCACCGTATCAAGCGTCTGCTTCACCACATCGCGCAGCACAATTACCTCTTCCTGGGTAAACGCCTTCCCTGTTGGGACGTCCGTCTTCTTCTGAATCGAAGTAAGCCCATTTCGCAGAGCTATCACCACCGGAGTCTCCTGCAAATCCGGGTGCAGCCCCTCAAGGGAAAATAAGAAATATTCCACCACCTCACTTCGCGCCAATCCGCGAGCCTTCTCTGGGGTGTAATCATTTGCCGTCGCCATCGTGGCCATCTCGAAAGCGCGCAACCAGCCGCCCAGTGAGAGGAGATGCGCCACCTCCACATCGCGGAGTAGTAGCAATTCGGCCTCCACATCTACCTGTGTCGCCGCGAGTTCATCTCGAAGCGAGCTCCACTCACCTATCACGCTTTTTTCCAGGAGGCTGCTCGCGTGGGCCGTCACCCGGCGACCCGTGCCAAGAACCTTCGCCTGCTTCAGCAAGGCACGCCCGATATCCTCCAGTGGCTCGATCTTCTCCGCCTGCACCACAAGAAACCCCTCTGCGATCAATCTTCCCATCGAAAGCGAAAGCGCCAGCCGATCCCGGGGGATCTTCTTCGTCACCGGGCGCTTCAAATCATCGTAAGAGAGCTTCCCAAAAACCGATAGATCTTCGAAAATCTTCTTAATCGATGGAGCAGTGAAATCGTTTACCCCAAATTCTTCACGCACATGCTCATCATCGAGCAGCTCCTCTGGAATCTGCGGGAGCGTCTTCTCTGTGTTCTTCTCTTCCGCTCGCAGGCCTCCAGAAAGACTAAAAGCGACCAGAAAAGTGATACAGGGAATTCGGAGGGCAAGGTTCATAGCAACTTCTACGTATCATCCGCCAAATCTCGCACTTGGAAAGCAGGGAAAAACCGGGAATACCCAGAAATATACAAACGTCACCGAATCTTCGATCTGTCTTGAAATCAGTAAAATTTCCGCCATCATCAATAAAATTTTTATCAATTAGGTCACAAAAACCTTGGCTGATTGTTAGGAGTATAGTAATTTCCAGGAATGTTTAAAAATATGCGCCGACTCGCCCCCCTAGTCGCTCTAGTTTTTGCTGTTTTTTTAAGCGCGTGCTCATCGCCGCGTGGTAAAATGATCGTCAGCGTCAAAGATCAGCGGATGCTTCTTCTCGACGAAGACAATCGCCCCGTGCGGATGTATCCCGTCTCCACATCGAAATTTGGGCTCGGTAATCGTAAAGGCAGCAATCGCACACCACTCGGTAAAATGACCGTCGCCCGCAAAATTGGCGGCAATCTCCCATCCGGTGCCGTCCTCAAGAGCCGCCGTTTCACCGGTGAGGTGCTTCGTCCCAATGCCCCTGGCCGTGATCCTATCGTCTCCCGCATTCTCTGGCTCAAGGGGGAAGAAGCGCACAATCGCAATACCTACCGCCGCTTTATCTACATTCACGGCACTCCTGAAGAGCGAATGATCGGTCGCCCTGCCAGCTACGGCTGCATTCGCATGCGCTCCGCCGATGTGATCGACCTCTATAATCGTGTCGATGCCGGAGCCGAGATCATGGTCACGACTAAGCGGCTCCCGCGCCGGCAAGTCGCTCAGCTTGAGCGCCCCTCCTTCTCCAATTTTGCCGCTCGGCTCGCTGGTCGAGGTTCCAAGAAAGTAGGTCCCGCCCCGCAGCTCGAGAGGAATATCGTGAAGGCCAATACCCGCTGGAAAGTCTCCACCGATGAAGCGCAACGCTACAAGACCCTGCAAAATCTCCAGCAGGGCAGTTGACACTTGCACAAAATCTCCTAGTATCCCCGCCCGCCACCGGCAGCAAACGCCCCGGCGAACCCAAATTTTCCCATTTTCCCATGGCCAACTCACCATCAGCAGCAAAACGCGCCCGCCAGACGATCACGCGCACCGAGCGCAATAAATCCACCCGCACCCGCGTCAAAAACGCCAAGCGCAAGTGTATCGAAGCAATCGAAGCCGGTGATCAAGCCGCGATCGCTACAAGCTACTCCGCATTCGCCTCTGCTGCCGACAAAGCAGCCAAAGCCAATGTAATCCACAAAAGCGCCGCCAGCCGCCTCAAGAGCCGCCTCGCCCTTCATGTGAACAAAGGAGCAAGCGCCTAAGCTTAAAGATTTCTGAAAAACGCCCGTTCGAAAGAACGGGCGTTTTTTTGTGCCCACATACTGGGGGGCTTCGTTTAACCAGGTATGAGAACTCTAGCGCTCTTCAGCGCACTCCTCTTCACCAGCTGCGCCACCATGTCCGATTCTCCCACTGATCCCCTCACCGAATATCAAGCTGCACTGAGCAAGGCTGAAAAATCAGGAAGTGGGAACGAGCGGGAAGGGCTCAAAAACATCAAAAGCCTCCTCGCGGAATTCTCGAAGGAAAATATGTCCCGCGCAGCAGATGTCTACGCCGCAGATGCTTTCCTCAACGACACCCTCAAAACAGTGCGCGGCGGCAAAGCAATTGAGGCCTACTTCATCGAGACTGCTGAATCCCTCGAATACGCCCGCGTCACCTTCGATGACACGCTTCGCTCCGAAGATGGCTCCTACTACCTCCGCTGGACGATGGTCATGAAGAGCAAAGTCATTAACAAAGGCAACGAAATTAAAACCATCGGCATGACTCACCTTCGGTTTGATCGCGAAGGAAAAGTCATCGTTCACCAGGACTATTGGGACAATGCCCGAGGTGTCTTCGAGCACATCCCAGTCGTTGGCACCGGGATCCGAATGGTTAAAAAACGCCTTTAGCGGTAATTTTTGTTTGGTGAAAGCCGAAAGTTTTCACAGTTTTTGGGCGTATGTTCGAGCCTATTTGAATGACTATTTTTTTCCGCTTGAAGCTGCCGACATTGCTCTTGTTCTTGATTTCGTTGTCCACAATTTTGGCGGCGGAGGAGGCTCTTCGTGAGGGGCATTCACATGCTGGGGAGGCATTTAATGAGGGGCCGCGGCAGGCGGCGAAAGAGTACAGTGGGACGGGGGATGTAGATTTTCCGGTGACGACGGCTTGGGATCGGGGGCAGAAGATGTTTAATCAAGGTGTGGGGCAGCTGCATGGGTTCTGGTATTACGAGGCGGAGCGGACGTTTCGGCAGATTGCGGCGGAGGATCCGGGGTGTGCGATGGCGTATTGGGGAATGGCGATGGCGAACTGGGAAAATACCGAGCGGGCGAAGGAGTTTATCGCGAAGGCGATGGAGCTGAAGGATACAGTGACTCCGCGTGAGCAACTTTGGATTACGGCGCAGGCGGAGTATCTTGGTGAGAAGCCGAAGGAGCTGAAAGCTCGAAGGAGGAATTTGATCCGTGCTTTGGAGAATATTATCCACGAGCATCCGGAGGATATTGAGGCGAAAGCATTTTTGTTGGTAAGGCTGTGGGATTTTTCACAACGGGGAATCCCGATTGCGAGCTACGAGGCGATTGATGCATTGCTTGAGCAAGTGTTTGCCGAGAATCCGCTGCATCCGGCGCATCATTATCGGATTCACCATTGGGATTACGAGAAGCCAGAGCGGGCGCTGAAGTCTGCGGCGGTGCTTCATGCGACGGCGCCTACGATCGCGCACATGTGGCATATGCCGGGGCATATCTATGATAAGCTGAATCGCTATCCGGAATCGGCGTATCATCAGGAGGCTTCGGCTCGGATCGATCACCGGCATCAGGCGGAGACGCGTGTGATGCCGGATACAATTCATAATTACGTGCACAATAATGAGTGGCTTGTGCGTAATTGGAACCACGTGGGGCGGGCAAGCGATGCAATCGCGATGGCCAAAAGCCTGATTGCTAATCCGATGCACCCTGAGCTTAATCACTATGGAGTGCGAGGTAGCTCAGCATATTACGGTCGGCAGCGTCTTTTTGAGACGCTTGAGCGCTATGAGTGCTGGGATGAAATCTTGGAGCTTACGCAAACTGATTATCTTCCTCCTACGGATGAGCCTAAGGAGCAGGTCGAGAGGTTGCTTCGGATTGGGCGGGCTCATTTCGAGAGGGGGGATCGGGAGTCGCTTGTGGCGGTGTGTGATTTTTTGGAGCCGCGTTTTGCGAAGCTTGAGGCGCAGAAGTCTAAGGAAACTGCTGAGGCGAAAGCTGCGGCGAAGAAGGACGGGAAGAACGGAAAAGAGACGAAACGATCCGTGCGAAAGGCGACTAATAAGACGACTCGTCAATTTGAGCATCTGCGTGAGACGAAAGAGGAGCTTACTGCTTACGTGGAATTGCTCGATGGAGAGGCATTAGATGAGGATCGAGAGGATAAGATTAGACGCGAGGATGAGGCTTTGGCGATGATCTATCTCCGCTTTGGCTATCCGGAGGATGCTAAGGAATTGGCAGAGATTGCGGTGGAGGATAAGACGAATGAGGTGGTGCCTTTGGCGGTCCTGGCGGCTATCTTGGAGTCTTCAGGAGATGGGGAGAGGGCTGAAGAGGTGTTTCAGCAGCTTCGTGAGATTTCCGGAGAATTAGATATGGAGGCTCGCCCATTTGTGCGGCTGGCTAAACTTGCTGAGCGGGTTGGTGCTCCTACAGATTGGAGGATTTCGGAATCCTGGCGGGGTGAGGATTTTGGAGATAAGCCGGAAGATTTGGAAGCTTTGGGGCCGCTTATGTATGAGGCTCCCTTGGCTGCTGATTTCGATTTCATTGGTGAGGATGGATCACCGGTGAGGCTTGAAGATTTTGAGGGTAGGCCGGTGGTGGTGCTTCTCTATCTTGGGCATAATTGCGCGCATTGCGTGGAGCAGCTGAATGCGTTTACTCCGCTCTACAAGAAGTTTGAGAATGCGGGGATCGAGGTGATTGCGGCGAGCCCGGAAGCGCCGGAGGAGGTGGGGAGGGCGCACGCTCTCTGTGATGTGGGATTACGGTTTCCCTTTCCGCTGTGTTCTGATGAGGGGCTTGGCTCATTTAAGGCGTATCATGCCTTTGATGATTTTGAGGGGCTCACGATGCATGGAACCTATCTTATTGGGCCGGAGAAGAAACTTCTGTGGTCGGATGTGGGGCCGGAGCCTTTCATGGATGTAGAGTTCCTTTTGGAGGAGGCGCAGCGACTAATTAAATAGGTTTTTAAAGAAGCGACCTATGCCGGTGCGAGGTTGGCTATCTTGGCCTTTGCGGCGTTTGGCTCTGGGAGCTTCCTGGGCGGGGCGGCCTTTGTGGAGGGAGCAGAAGACTTTGGGGATGAGCTCATAGGGGGCGTCTTCGGTGTAGGCGTGCCCGTGGGCGCGGCAGTTTTGGGTGGCGAGGGCGGCGGTGACGTTGCAGAGCTCGATGCTGGCGGTGGCGGCTCGGGCTTGGGGGATGTCTCTGGTGTAGCCTAGCTTTTCGGCGTGCTTCATGACGTCGGTCCAGATGGGGAGGGCGAGGGTGCTGCCGTAGCCGCGGTGCATGATGCGCTGTGGCTGGTCGAGGCCGGTCCAGACGCCGCAGGTGAGGCGGGGGGTGTAGCCGCAGAACCAGGCGTCGTGGTAATCATTGGTGGTGCCGGTCTTGCCGCCGGCTTGTGATTCAAATCCTAGGCTCCGTGCGCGGGCTCCGGTGCCGCCGGGTGCCATGACGCCTTGGAGCATGTCGTCCATCATGGAGGCGAGACCGGGGCTGATGACGCGGAGCTCTTGCTGGCCGCTTTCGTAGACGAGATTGCCGTCGCGATCGACGATGCGATCGATTACGTAGGGGCGTTTTTTAACGCCGTTGTTAGCGAAGATGCTGAAGGCTCCGGTGAGTGTTTTTATGGTGGCTCCTAGGTTGCCGATGAAGAGTTGGGGGGTGCGTTCTACGGTGGCGGGGAATCCGGCGCGGTGGGATAGGTCGAGTAGGTTGTCGATTCCGGCGCGGTCGCCGATTCTTACGGACATGGTGTTTCTTGATCGGATGAGGCCGGTGCGGACGGGCTGCATTCCTAGATATTTTCCATCGGAGTTTTTAGGGGACCAATTGCCGGTGGGGGTTTGGAGTTCGCCGCGGCGGATGGGGCCATCGGAGATGAGGGTGCCGGGGAAGAGGGCTCCTTGCTCCATGGCTGCGGCGTAGATGAAGGGCTTGAAGGTGGAGCCTACTTGGCGCTGGGAGAGGAGGGCGCGGTTGTATTGGCTGTGGGTGAAATTGCGGCCACCTACGATGGAGATGATTGCGCCGGAGTCGTTATCTACGGTGACTAGGGCTCCTTGGAGGTAGGCGGGGGCGCCTTGGGATTTTTTGTAGGTGGCTTTGGTGGGGTGTAGGTAGCCGGGGCTTTTTTCGATGTCGCTGAGGCGGCGGTCGATGGCGGCTTCGGAGATGGACTGGAGCTTTGCGTCGATGGTGGTGTAGATTTGAAATCCACCGACATCGAAGTCGGAGTCGTCTAGGATGCGGTCGAGATCACGGCGGACGGCGTCGAGTGCCCAGGAGGATTCGCGGGTGGTGGGGGTGTTTGCCTGGGGCTGAATGACGATTTTCTCTAGCTGGGCGTCTTCGGATTGGGGGGCGGTGATTCGTCCTGCGGCGACCATGCGTTTGAGTACGGTGTTGCGCTCGGAGAGGGCGCCTTCGTAGTTACGAAATGGGGAGAATTTATTGGGGCCGCGGATGATGCCGGCGAGGAGGGCGGATTCGGAGAGGGACATTTCGGCGGCGGGCTTTCCGAAGTATCTTTGGGAGGCGCGCTCGACGCCGTAGATTCCGCTGCCGTAGTAGATGCGGTTGACATAGGCTTCTAGGATTTCTGCTTTGGTGTATGTGGCTTCGATGCGGAGGGAGATGAAGATTTCGACGAGTTTGCGGTCGAGCGTTTTTTGGAACATGCCGAAGCTATTCCGGGCGAGCTGCATGGTGATGGTGGATGCGCCTTGGACGGCGGAGCGGTCTTTGAGATTGCGCACGGTGGCGCGGGCGATTCCGATGAGGTCGATTCCGGGGTGGTCGTAGAAGCGGTTGTCCTCGCGGGCGAGGATGGCGGCGAGGAAGTGGGGGTTTACTTTGTCGATGGGGACGACGAGGCGGTTTTCGCCGTGGAGGAGGCCGAGGACGGCGCCGTTGCGATCGACGACTTCGGAGCGTTCGGGCATTTTGCGGACGAGTTCGAGGTCGTAGCCGCGAGCGATGCCGGAGTAGATGATGGTGGTGACGATGCCTGCGAGGAGGAGTGCGGCGGCGCAAAGGGCGGTGAGGGCGATGGGGGCGCGGAGAAGAAAGGGGAGGCGGCGGTAGCGTGCCATGATGCCGCGCTTGGCTGGGAGAGAGGCGTTTTTGCGGGAGCGGGAGTTTTTTCTGGGGCGGGCCATGGTGAGAAGGGCGACACTCTTACTCGGATTCTTGCTTGCGGAAACTAGTGAGGTGGCGGGAGGGTGGAGAATGTCTAATCCGCCCGATGCTATCACGTTGCGTATGATCCAAGCTGCCTTGGAGGAGGATATTGGGGCGGGGGATATTACGGCGGAATTTTTCACGCCGCGGGAGGCGCTGGTGGTGGCGGATGCTTTGGCGAAGGAGGCGGGGGTGGCTTCTGGGGCTGCGGTGGCGGCGGGGGTCTTTCAGGTGCTGGATACGGGGGTGAAGATTGATTACGTGGCTCCCGAGGGGACGGCGCTGGAGGTGGGAGATGTGGTGTACACGGTGTCGGGCGAGGCTAGAAGCGTGCTTACGGCGGAGCGGGTATCTCTGAATTTCCTGGGGAAATTATGTGGAGTGGCGACGATGGCGCGGCGCTATGTGGATTTGGTGGAGGGGACGAGGGCGAGGATTCTCGATACGCGGAAGACGACGCCGGGATTTCGATTGCTCGAGAAGGCGGCGACGAAGGCGGGCGGGGCTACGAATCACCGGATGGGGCTTTATGATCAGGTGATGGTGAAGGATAATCACCTCCTGGCGGAGGGAAACCGTGATGCTTTGGCTGCGGGAGTTTCCGCTGCGCGGGCGAAGTATCCGGATCTGCGGATTGAGCTTGAGGCGGATACGCTGGAGCAGGCGGGGGCGTTTTTCGCGATGCCGGGGGTGGATGTGGTGTTGCTTGATAATATGTCGAATGCGCAGCTGCGGGAGGCGGTGGCGATGAATGCGGGGCGCGTGGAGCTTGAGGCCAGCGGCGGGGTGAATCTGGAAACGGTGCGAGGGATTGCGGAGACGGGGGTGGATTGGATTTCGGTGGGAGCGCTGACGCATTCGGCTCCGTGTCTTGATATTTCGCTTACTTTTCGAGGCTGATCGCGATGGTGGAGGAACGCTTCGATATGCTAGAGGTGCGCGAGGCGCTGAAGGGAGTTTTCCCTGGAGGGGAGCTTGTGTATTTTCCGGAGACGGTCTCGACTTCGGATGAGGCGATGGCTCGGGCGCGTGATGGCGCTGCGGAGGGGACATTTGTGCTGGCAGAGAATCAGACGGCGGGGCGCGGGCGGCGGGGAGCTGCGTGGTTTGCCGATCCGGATACGGCATTGCTTTTTTCGCTGGTGCTGAGGCCAGTAGGGAAAGATGTGAGCACGTGGGCGCGAATGACGAGCGTCGCGGCGCTGGCGCTTGCGCGTACGATTGAAGATACGACGGGCTTGGAGCCGAAGATCAAGTGGCCCAATGATATCTACATCGGCGGGCGGAAGTCTGCGGGGATTTTAGTGGAGGCGGCGGGTGATTTTCTGGTTTTGGGGATTGGGCTGAATGTGAATACGCCGCGATGTAGCTTCCCTGATGCGTTGCAGGGGATTGCGACGTCTTTGCGTGCGGAGCTTGGGGATGGGATTGCGATTTCCCGAAGTGCGCTGCTTGCGGAGTTTTTGAAGAAATTTGGAGAATGCTACCCATCGATGCTTTCGGGGAAGGGATTTTCTAGGATCATCCCTGAGATCGAGGAGCGGAGTATGCTGCTCAATCGGAAGGCGATTGTGTATCAGGGGAAAACTCAATTGCAGGGAATCGTGCGGGGATTGGGAGATCACGGGGAGCTCAGAATGGAAGTACCACCATCCAATCACCCTATCGAAATCCTTTCCGCTGATCGGGTGCGGCTAGCAGTGCCTTGATATTCTGCGGTGCTGCCGCAATCCTCGGCGTATGAATCATACCGAACTCGAAGAGGGATCCCGCCTTGCACTCGATTTTTCTAAACTTCAAAAAATCGCGGCGACTGGGAGTGAAGTCGTGCCGGTGGTAGTGCAGGATGCGACCGATGGGGAGGTGCTCATTCTTGCCTATGTGAATCAGCAGGCACTGGAGCATTCACTTCGCGAGCGTGTCGCTACATTCTGGAGCACAAGCCGCAATGAGCTTTGGATCAAAGGGGCGACATCTGGGGATACGCTAGAGCTTGTGGAGGCGCGGGTGAATTGTGAGCAAAACTCTCTTCTTTTCAAAGTGAAGCCGGTGGGGAAGGGGGCGTGCCATACTCGAGATTCTGCAGGGGCTACGAGGAAGGGATGCTATTACCGAGAGCTTGATGGCGAGGGATTGTTGCGCCCAAGTTCGCTAGGGTAGGGGGCGTTCAATCGAATGCTGATCAGTGCGAGATTGGCAGGGCAATTGCTTATTGAGGGAATTGAGTGCAAAATATGAGCTCTAAAAACTTCCAATACCTCTGTTTTGATGCGTCAAATAGTAGAGGATTTTCTCGCTATTGAGATGATTTCTTAAAAAAAACGCTATCAAACCCCTTTTTATACACAGTTTCTATTGAAATTGTTTTTATTCAGGTTGCGTTAAAATTCACGATACGTTAAAAACGAAGAGTAAAGGATTCCCCGCGACCTCCTCGATTTCTCGAAGAGGAAGCTCCTCCAAACACAACAACGACACAAAAACAACAACGCCTCGTAAGCACTGAAACTTATGAAACTTCTCAAATCTCTTACTCTTGCCACCGCAGCTTGCGCTGGCTCTGCCCTTGCTGGCGAGACCACCTATTCTACGCCTGCTCCCGTCCCACCAATGGTGGAAGCTGCGGATGAGGCTCTCGGCTTCTCCCTCGCAGTCGGCTACGACACGCAATACATTTTCCGTGGCGTCGATTTCGGCGATCACCTTGTCTGGGGCGATGTCTCCTACGCAAATGACTTCGGCGGCCCTGTCGAAATGAGCCTTGGTGCTTGGTATGCTTCCACGAACGGAAACGAAGGCACAGAGCTTCAAGAACTCGATATCTATGGCGGTATTTCTGCTTCTGCTGGTGCTGTAGACTTCGGTGCCGGAGCAATCTGGTATTATTTCCCAGACGACGATTCCTACACTTTTGAAGTCTACGGATCGATGGGCACCAGTTTTGCTGGCGTCGATCTCGAGCTTTACGTCGGTCACGACTTTGAGCTTAATGATGGCGGCACCTACGCTGCAATCACTGCTGGCTACAGCATTCCTCTCGGCGATACGCTCTCCCTCGATTTCTCGTCGGGCGTTTCCTATGGTGACGACTACAGCGTCGCTGGAGCAGATGGATTCAACAATGTGGATCTCCGCCTCGCGCTTCCGATCGCACTCACTGACTCCGCCACGCTTGAGCCATACATCGCTGGATCGATTGCTATCGATTCGCTCAGCGACGCAGGCCAAGACGACCACGTTTACGGTGGTGTCTCGATTTCCGTAAGCTTCTAAGCTTTAGGAAGACAGCCCAATATAATTACGCAGGAGCGGTGGAGAATTTCTCCACCGCTCTTTTTTTGTATAAAATGTTCATTTTTTATTGAACGCATTGTCGTCGAATGCCACTATCGACTCGTGCCCACTATCACTTCACCGCTTTCTGATCGTGCAATCGATCCGGTAGAGGCAGTTTCTCTCGAAGAGAGTGGACTGTCCGAGCTTGAGATTGAAGTGATTGATCTTTTTGTGGGAGCTGCGCGGCTATTTGGATTTCCTAAGTCGGTTGCACAGATTTACGGCCTTCTCTTTCTCGCCCCCGAGCCGCTGCCGCTCGATGAAATTACTTCGCGGCTCCAGATTAGCAAAGGATCGGCGAGCCAAGGGCTTAAATTCCTTAGGAGTGTCAGCGCGATCAAGCCCGTCTTTGTCCCCGGTGATCGCCGCGATCACTTTCGTGCCGTCGCAGAGCTCAAGCAGCTGGTGTCTGGATTTATCAAAGAAGAGCTTGAGCCTCATATCGAGACCGGAACGGTGCGCCTCGAGCGCCTCCGATCCCTCCTCCCGCAAGAAACTGCAGATCCCTCCATCTCGGAGCACCTCGCGACTCGGGTCGAACGTCTGGAAAATTGGCACGGAAAAGCTAAAAAAGTTCTGCCACTCGTCGGAAAGCTTCTAGGATAGCAACTCGCAAAATTCTCGATGAATCTCGAAACACCAGAAAACGCCACCTCTGCACCCGCCGGTTTTCCCCGGGGAGTCGATGGGCGGATTGATGTCGATCCCGACGTCGCGTGGCGGTGTATCCGAGCAAAGACCAAGACGGAGCACATGGCGGCGCGAGCGCTAAAGACGGTCGAAGAAGTCGATGTATTTTGTCCTCGAATCAGGTATCAAAAAGCCACTAAGCGTGGGAAAATTTGGTACGTGGAAGCGCTTTTTCCCGGCTATCTCTTCGCGCGTTTTTCTAAAGAGCTAAAGCTCCGTCACGTCGCCGCGACTCATGGAGTCAGCGGTCTCGTCCGCTTTGGAAACCAGTATGCCGCACTTCCTGATGGCACCATCGATACGCTCATTAGCGAATTTGGCCTCGATCCAGAAAAGCCGAAAGTCATCGCACTCAAAGGATTTGATGTAGGAGACGCAGTGGAAGTTGCAGAAGGCCCTTTTCGGGGCAGTATCGCTCGCGTCACTGCGGTTCCCAGCGGTGGTGAACGCGTTCGAATCCTTATGGAAATGCTCGGGCAACGACGCGAAATCGAAGTCCCGTTCACATCACTTTTGGGTCTCCCCGACCCCGATGAAGTCGATCTCGACTAAATCACTACCATTCCCTCCCCATGGAGGTTCAGCCCCAATATCTTTCCTACCAAGGATGGTCCCGCAGTTTCAACGCGGACGACCTGGGGCGGTAGCGTGCCAAAGCAAAGTAAGTTACTTGCTTAATTCTAAACAGTCTTTAAATTACGGTAAGTATGAAAAAAGCTTTAATCACCGGAATCACAGGTCAAGACGGCTCCTATCTCGCAGAGCTCCTTCTCGAAAAAGGCTACGAGGTTCATGGAATCATCCGCCGAGCATCGAATTTCAACACGCAGCGGATCGATCACATCTACAAAGACCCGCATTTTGATGATACGAAGCTTTTCCTCCACTACGGAGATCTCACCGATTCCGTCGCACTCGTAAAGCTTCTCTACAGCCTCCAGCCCGATGAAATTTACAACCTCGGAGCACAAAGCCACGTCCGAGTCTCCTTCGACGTCCCTGAATCCACCGGTGATATCGTAGGTCTTGGAGCCCAGCGAATTCTCGAAGCCATTCGTGAAACCGGTCTCGTGGAAAAAACGCGGTACTACCAAGCCTCAAGCTCCGAGATGTTCGGAAAAGTCCAGGAAGTCCCTCAGATAGAGACCACTCCATTCTGGCCTCGTAGCCCATACGCCTGCGCCAAAGTCTACGGCCACTGGCTCACCGTGAATTACCGTGAGTCCTACGGCCTCCACGCCTCGTCGGGAATTCTCTTCAATCACGAAAGCCCACGCCGCGGTGAGACCTTCGTCACCCGTAAAATCACCCGCGCTGCTACCCGCATCAAAATGGGACTCCAAGATAAACTCTATCTTGGTAATCTCGATGCCCAGCGCGACTGGGGATACGCCAAGGAATACGTCGAAATGATGTGGCTCATGCTTCAGCAAGACGAGCCAGATGATTACGTCATCGCCACCAACGAGACACACTCCGTAAAAGAGTTTTGCCAAGAGACCTTTGGTCGCCTCGGAATGGACTTCGAAGAGCACGTCGAATACGACAAACGCTACGAACGTCCCGCCGAAGTCGAGCTCCTCATCGGCGACCCCGCCAAAGCTAAAAAGCAGCTGGATTGGGAACCCAAAGTAAAGTTTAAAGAACTCGTCGCCATCATGGTCGACGCCGATCTCGAACTCGCCAAAAAAGAGCTCGCCATCGCTCGCGCCGAAAAAGAACTCGGCATCCACACCGTCGCCTAGCGACACCCCGCCAGCCCCCGCTTGCCAGAAACTCTCCAAGATAGGCTCGCCAACACCAGGATCCTGGTGATCGGCGACCTCATCCTAGATACCTTCGTCTGGGGAAACGTATCACGCGTTTCCCCAGAGGCTCCCGTTCCGGTAGTCGACGTCACCAAGGAGGAAACCTTCCTCGGAGGCGCAGCCAACGTCGCACGCAATCTCGTTGAGCTCACTCCGCACGTCTCAATTTCCGGACGAGTCGGAGAAGATACTGCTGCACGCGACCTCCAAGACATTCTTGAGCGCAGGCGTATCGGAAAAACCGGTTTTTTAGTCGAAAAGGGAGCCCGCACCACGACCAAAGAGCGCATCATCGCTCGCACCCAGCAGGTCGTCCGTGTAGACCGCGAAAGCCGCCACCCACTTACTCAGGAAGATCGATCCATAATCGTCTCCGAGGTAATTAAAAACATTGGAGACTTCGATGGCATTATCTTCCAAGACTACGCCAAAGGCTTCATCGACGAAGCTCTTGTCGCAGGCATTCGCAGCGCAGCAAAAGACGCAAACATCCCAACTACGGCCGACCCCAAGCCCGGAAATGCTATCGACTGGGCAGGTATCACCGCAGTAAAGCCCAATCGCAGTGAAGTCTTCGCTCTCGCAGGAATTCCCTGCACTGAGCCCGCCGATAACCCAATCAAGGATCACCCGCTCCTCGAAGCCTGTCGGATTCTCCAAGAGCGTTGGCAGAACGAGTATCTCTTAGTTACTCTCAGCCACCAGGGCATGATCCTAATTCAGCGAGACGGCCAGCCAGCCCACATCGCCTGCGAGACCCAAGAAGTCTACGACGTCTCCGGCGCAGGCGACACCGTCATCGCCGTCTTCACCCTCGCCCTCGCCGCCGGCTGCGACGCCATCGAAGCCGCCACTCTAGCAAACCGCGCCTCTGGAATCGTCGTCGGCAAGCTAGGCACCGCCACCGTCAAAGCCTCCGAACTCTTCGCTTAAAAACGTGAAACTCCTCCCCGAGCACAAAATCTTCATCACCGGCCATCGCGGAATGGTCGGAAGCGCCCTCGTGCGCCGCTTCGAAAAAGCAGGTTTTAAAAACATCCTCACCGCCACCCGGCAGGATTGCGACCTCACAAACCAGCAATCCACCCGCGATTTCATCGCAAAACACAAGCCCGATTGCGTCATCGTCGCCGCAGCCAAAGTAGGCGGCATCCACGCCAACGCCACCTACCCGGCCGACTTCATCTACGAAAACCTCATGATTGCCGCCAACGCAATCGAGGCCAGTTACACTTCCGGCGTCCCCCGTCTCTTCTTCCTCGGCAGCTCCTGCATCTACCCCAAGCTCGCCCCACAGCCCATTCCCGAAGATAGCCTTCTCACCGGTTCACTGGAAGAAACCAACGAAGCCTACGCCATCGCCAAAATCGCCGGCCTCAAGCTCTGCCAGCACTACCGAGCCCAGCACGGAGTCCTCTACCACTCCGGGATGCCCACCAATCTCTACGGCCCCGGCGATAACTACCACTCGGAAAACTCCCACGTCATCCCCGCTCTCCTCCGCCGCTTCCACGAAGCCAAAGAATCCGGAGCCAAAGAAGTCATTATGTGGGGCACCGGCACCCCCCTCAGAGAATTCCTCTACGTCGATGACCTCGCCGACGCCTGCCACCACATCCTCACCAAGTTAGATCCCCAAGAAATCCCCGACTGGATCAACCTCGGCTCCGGCACCGAAGTCACCATCCGCCAGCTAGGCGAACAAGTCGCCAAAACCGTCGGCTACCAAGGCGAAATCGGCCAAGACACCACCAAGCCCGACGGCACCCCCCGCAAGCTCATGGACGGCCAGCGCCTCGCCAAACTAGGCTGGAACCCCACCACCAGCCTCCAAGACGGCCTCGCCCAAGCCTACCAATGTTTCCTCCAAGAACAGGAGTCCGAAACAATGCGAACAAACTAGATCAGACACCATGTCCGACCGCCCCTTCATCCACGACGACTTCCTACTCGACACCAAGGAAGCCGTCGAGCTCTACCACGGCTACGCCAAAGACCAGCCGATCTACGACTACCACACCCACCTTCCTCCACAGCAAGTAGCCGAAGACACCCACTGGGAAAACCTCACCCGAGCCTGGCTCTACGAAGATCACTATAAATGGCGCGCCATGCGCACCAACGGCATCGCCGAAGACCTCGTCACTGGATCTCCCTCCGGAGGAGCCGCCGATGACCGCGCAAGATACAACGCCTGGGCAGACACAATGCCCCACCTCCTGCGCAACCCCCTCTACCACTGGACCCACCTAGAACTCGCCCGCTACTTCGGCATCACCGACCTCCTCTCCCCCAAGACCGCCGACAAAATCTGGGAAATAGGTAAAGAAAAACTCGCCCAACCCAACATGGGCGCGCGAGGCCTCGTCCAGCAAAGCAACGTAAAGCTCATCTGCACCACCGACGACCCCACCGATACCCTAGAGCACCACATCAAAATCGCCGCCGACCCGGAAATCGATTTCCAAGTCCTCCCCACCTGGCGCCCCGACAAAGTCCTCACCGTAGACACTCCAGAAACCTTCAACGCCTGGATCAACGCCCTAGCACAAGCCACTGGTCAAGAAATCACCAGCTACGAAACCCTCCTCGAAGCCCTGAAAAATAGGCACACCTTCTTCCACGAAAAAGGCTGCCGCCTAGCCGACCACGGCATCGACACCTTCTACGCCGATCCCTACACCCCCTCCCAGCTACAGCGCACCTTCAACGACGCCCGTTCCGGCAAAGCCCCCACAAAAGAAGACCTCCAAGCCTGGCGCTCCGCCTGCCTCTACGAACTAGGAATCCTCAACCACTCTCGCAACTGGGTGCAGCAATTCCACTTCGGCCCAATGCGCAGCAACAGCACCCGAATCCTCAACCGTTTCGGTCCCGACGCCGGCTGCGACAGCATGAACGACCTAAGCCACGCCGTAGCCCTCTCCCGCTACCTCGACAGCCTAGACAAGTCCGATCAGCTAGCCAAAACCATCCTCTACAACCTAAACCCCGCCGACAACCACATGGTAGCCTCCATGATCGGCAACTTCCAAGACGGCACCACCCCCGGAAAAATCCAAATGGGCAGCGCCTGGTGGTTCGGAGACACCCTCCACGGAATGGAGCAGCAACTAGAAGTCCTCTCCTCCCTA
>CALAIY010000173.1 GCA_937922595.1 uncultured Verrucomicrobiales bacterium
CCGTGACTTCGGGCGGAAAACTCTATTGGATACGGCTATGAGATTGATGGTTGTGTTTTTGATTCTTTCGTTTGGGATTGTATCTTATGCCGCCGTCGCGCCGCCCGAGCCGGTGGGGGATGCGGTGGAGATTCTGAGCGATTTGGATAGTGCGTTGCTTGCGCCGCTTGGTGGCGGGAGTGCAGTGCTGGGTGCGGTGGAAAATGGGAGCCTGCGCCTCAGATTACTCGGGGGCTCTGGAGGACTTGGCGATCCGTTCACGGTGGGCTCGAACCTCGCGCCCGATATCGTCCCCGCATTGGCCGGAGCAGATGGCGTCGCCGTGGCCGCTTGGTCGCGGATTTCGGAATTGGGCATCGGATCGGAAGCGGTGCTGCTTTCGTGGAGATCGGCGAATTTAGGCGAAACGGCAGCCGCCGAGCAGGCGGCGGTGAAAGCGGGGCGAGAGATTGTAGCGATCGCGCTCACCGTCGCCGACGATGGCCGTTGTATGCTGGTGTGGACGGAAGGCGTGCGGAATACGGGTGGGTTTATCGGCCCGACCTTCGGCGCGGTCGACTTGCGGGCGCGGGCGTTTTCCCCCGGCGTCGCACTGGGGGATTCGGTTTTGCTCGCAGAGCTGCCGAGCGGTGCTTCGGAGCCGCGCGCGATCTTAGCAGCCGCGCCAGATTCGGGGGAGTACTCGGTGGTCTGGCGAGAATTCACCGGGGGAGCCGATCCCTACCGGCTGCAGAGAATCGATCGGGATGGCAATCAGCTGGGTCTTCCCACATCTTTCGGAGAAGGCCAGAATACGAATGAACCCACCGGTATTGTGCGTATCCCGGGCGGGGAGACGGTGGTGGCATTTTCTACGAGGGCTTCTGCGGTCGGCGTATTTCTGGGGGGGATTTCCCAGCAGGTTTTTAGTGCTACCGGAGTGCCCTCCGGCGCGCTGCGGACGCTTGTTGTGTCGCGTGCTGGAGTGGAATTTTTGAACCCAATGCTCCTGCCAGGGGAGGGGGATGCTTTCCAACTGGTGTGGGCGCAATCGACGGATTTCGACTTGTTCGGCGGTGTGGGACCGCAACTAAAGCCAGTAGAATATTTTATCGCGGATGTGCCGATGCCAGGGTTCCGCGCGACGCGGCGCGCCGGCGTGGGGGTGGCGGATTCGCAGCTAGATTTCGCGGTAGCTCCAGCCCACGGCGGCGGGCTTCACGTGGCGCTGGCCGGGACATCAGTGCGGACGTGGAGCGGCTACGATGAAGGGCTGCCCGCCACATCGCTGACGCGGATCAATGCCAATGAAATCGGCGATCATCGAGAGCCCGTAGCGGCTCCGCTCCCGGACGGCGGCGCCCTTGTGGCGTGGTTCCAATACGACGATCCTGAATGTCTCCTCTCTCCCGCAAATGCGATATCCCTTCGGCGGATCGGTGCTGATGGCACCCCGGCTGCGCCGGAAACAGACATCTCCGAGGGCGGGATAGCAGGAAATTACGGCCTCCAGCTTTCTACGAACTCTGCGGGCGAAGCGGCGGTCGTCTGGGTGCGCGCGCGGACGGCTCCCTCTGGCACCTACGCACGATTCATCGATGCTTCCGGCACCCCGACATCGCCGGTAGTGAGGGTTTCGGATGAGGACGAAAACGATGACGGCACCGTAGCCGTAGCCCGCCTCGAAGGCGGTGGAGCCGTGGTCGCTATTCACACGGGGACGGAAATTCGGCTATCCGGATACACTTCCACCGGAGTCCTGTCGACTGGTGCGGTGATTGATACGCTAGATGTCGATAGGATAGTGGCTCTTCCTACAGCAGGGGGTGGTTGTTTCGTATGTTGGAATGAGACTGTAGGTAATTTTGAGGGGTTAGCCTTTCAGGCTTACGATTCTGCTCTTCTACCAGTAGGGGTGAGAGGTAATATTAATTCGGATGTATCCTTCAGTGAGCGATCATTGAAGGCGATCACTTTGGATGATGGGTCGCACCGTGTGCTTTGGGAGGATCAGGGTAGATTGGTTCAAGCGATGCTTAATCCCGCTGGATCGCTGCGAGCGGAACTGATCGGCGGGAGTGCCGCAATCCCGAGGGAGTTTTCTGCCGCCAGAATCGCGGGAGGAAGATTTGTTATCGTCGAAGAACCTGATAATGGTGACAGTGATAGTCCGAACGATGAAACTCTCGTAGCCGTCTTCGACGAAACCGGAGCGGCCGTCGTGGATCCGTTTTTCGTAGCGCAGGACATCGGCTTCCTTCCAATAGGTTCGCTGGCGCTGCCGTTCGCCTCCGGGGTGCAGGCAGTTTTCCAAGCCGAGACACGAGACGGCTCGAATATCCCAGGTCTCTTTGCCCAAATGATCGATATCACGCCGGATATTGCAAGGGTCGCCACCGGCGAAGCAACCCGGCTTGAGGCTGGGTTTGGGACTCAAGATCCGCAGCTGGCGGGTCTATCATCGGGGAGGGTCGCTGCCGTATGGGCCAATGGTGACGTCCTTCGCGCGGGAATTCCGGGTGACTCAGATACTTACCGCAATGTGCTCGGGTCGATTGATTTTGATTCACTCTTTGCGCTTTTGCCTTCGGCGCAGGAGCGCGCTCTGGCGTGCTACGTCGAGGATGGCAATATCCGCTACCGGCCCATTGATTTCGGGATCGGTGCGGGAAATAGCTTCAGTGTGGAGACAGTGGCGACCGGGCTTTCTGGCGATGTCTCGGCTTTCGGGACATCAGGTCCCGGCGGGGTGGGAGTGGTCGTGTGGGAGGCTGCAGGGATTGTTTCCGCGCAGCGGATCACCGCTGGGGGTGAGCGCGATGGCACGGCATTCGAGGTCTTTACTGCGGGGGAGTCTCCTACTGCGGTCTTCGCTTTGGACGGTTCGCTGGCGATCGCAGCCATCACCGAGGTGGCAGGAAGACCTGCAATCGTCGCCCAGCGCTACAATCGCTTCGGCGTCCCAATCGCCGGCGGCGTGGAGGTGCTCTCGTTTCTCAGCGATGATGCTAGCCAGACTTACGGGAGTTTCGCGCTTGCCGCGGATGATACCGGCAGGATGCTGCTCGCCTTTGAAAGTGGGGGACGCTTATTCATCCGTCCTCTCGCTAAAGATTTAACGCCGCTCGGGAGCGATGAATTCGATGTATTCGGATTCCCTGCTGTTGAAAACATGCGGATGTTCGCCTCGCGAGGGACGTTTGTTCTCGCCTATGGATCTTCGGCGAGATTCTACAATGCTTCTGGACGCGAGCTGCTCCCGGATGAAATCGATCTAGCTGCGGGCGTTGCGGGGACCGGCTCGGATCTCGTCGCCGGGTTCTCGTCCTTCGGAAACGGCGTGTTTGCCTGGAAACAGACCGGCGGAGTAGACGGAATTTACTTCCGAAGCTCCATCGCGCCCGGCGCGTCGCGCACCGGTCTCTTCGCTGCCTACGCCGCCAGCCTCGGGATCAGCGAGGATCCACTCGCCGACCCTGATGGCGACGGAGCGAATTCCGCCTACGAATTCTTCACCGGCTCCGATGCAAGCAGCGCTGTTTCGCGGCCTGCCGCGACAGGGATTGTCCGCAATGGCGATAGTTACGACCTGTCCCAGCCCGGCTTCCGCGCGGGGATCGATCCGGTAAAGCGTGTATCTTTCGAAGTGTCCACCGATCTCGAGTTCTGGGCATCTCCAGGAGAGCCTGATCCCGTGATCACGCCGGATGGCTCGGTGCAATTCACCATCGACCTCCCCGAAACGGAACGCCGCTACTTCCGGATGAATTTTAACCTTCGGATTGGAGACTAGCGATATGCTTCCGGCACTGATTATCAGCCTTGGCTTTGCGATGATCTCCGTCGGCGAAGCACCGCCCGAGTGGAAGACCGATCAGGAATCCTGGCAGAACACGGAAAAACCGCTCACCCTCGAATCGCTTCGGGGCAAGGTCGTGCTGATCCGGTGGTTCACCGAAAAGACATGCCCCTACTGCAAAATTTCTGCACCCGCCCTCAACGCCTGGCACGAGGAACTCGCGGATGATGGCCTCGCGGTCATCGGCCTCTATCACCACAAGCGCGGCGGCAAACCACACCCCCAGCTCGTCGCGCGGACCGCGCGCGGCTACGGCTTCCGCTTCCCCTACGCCGTTGATCCCGGGTGGGCGACGCTCAACGAGTGGTGGATCGATGAAGCGAGCAAGCGCCCGCGAAAAGAGGGCGAGCCTCTCTGGACCTCGGTCAGCGTCCTCATCGGGCGCGATGGAAAAGTGGCTCACATCCACCCCGGCGGTTCGTATAGAAAAGGAGAAACCGCCCACACCGAGCTCGATGCCGCGGTCCGTAAAGCGCTCGGAGAAACAATGTAAGGTTCCCCCGCGGGCACGATATTCACCCCTCGCACCCAAATCCTCAGCGCAGATGATTTTTTTGCCCTCGTGTTCTTTCCGTGGCCAATACAGAAGTCTGCACGTAAGCTCGTTTTCCTATGAGCGATTCAAACCGGCCAAAGCGCCGCGTCATCGTCCTCGGTGCCGGATTCGGTGGACTTGAGGTGTGTAAGAATTTAAAAGATCCGCGTTATGAAGTGACGCTGGTCGATCGGCAGAATCACCACCTCTTCCAGCCGCTTCTGTATCAAGTGGCGACCTGTGGGCTTTCGGCTCCTGAAATAGCTCAGCCTGTACGCGAGATCTTCGCGAAGCAGAAAAATGTGCGCACGGTGATGGACGAGGTGCGGGGGATTGATGCTGAGAAGAAGCAGGTGAAACTCCGTCTCCACACCCTGGAGTATGATTATCTAGTGATCGCCCTCGGCGCGGTGACGAGCTACTTCGGCAACGACCAATGGGCGAAATTCGCCCCTGGCCTCAAGAGCTTGGACGACGCCACTCGTATCCGCCGCGAGTTGCTTCTCGCCTTTGAGCGCGCTGAGACTGAGGAAAATGAAGCTGAGCGCGAACGCCTCATGACCATTGTCGTCGTGGGCGGCGGCCCCACCGGTGTCGAGATGGCCGGTGCTATTGTGGAGCTCGCGCGCCACGTTCTTGCGGAGAATTTCCGCGACATCGATCCCGCGAAAGCCAAGGTCATCCTCGTCGAAGCGGCTCCAGAAGTGCTCGGGATGTTCCCTGGAGACCTGCCCAATTACACCCGGGAAAAACTCACCGAAATGGGCGTGGACGTCCGCACGAGTACGATGGTCGAGGACATCACCGCGACCACTGTGAAGCTTAAAGACGGCGAAGAAATCCACGCGGCGAACGTCATCTGGGGAGCCGGCGTCCAGGCCAATCCGCTTGCAAAATCACTCGGCACCCCGCAATCGCGCGGAGGTCGATTGGAGGTGAAGCCAGATCTCAGCCTCCCGGGGTATCCCTCTGTTTTCGCCATCGGCGATATTGTGGATTGCACGGATGCGAATGGGGTGAGCGTTCCTGGAGTGAGCCCCGGAGCAATCCAGATGGGGCAGCACGTGGCGAAAGTGATCGAGACCGCTGAGCATCACCTTGATCGAGGCGAGGCCGATATGGCCGATCATCTCCGCCCGAAATTTGTCTACTGGGACAAAGGAATGATGGCCACGATCGGGCGGAGCGCCGCCGTCGCCTCGGCAGGAAAATTGCGTATGAAAGGCTTCATCGCGTGGCTCGCGTGGCTCTTCGTCCACATCATTTTCCTCGTCGGCTTCCGCAATCGCGCTGTCGTTCTTTTCCAGTGGCTTTACAGCTACACAAATTACAAACGTGGTGCCCGAATCGTCACCGGAATGGACGAGCGCACTGCGAAACGCGAGAACCTGGATACCGAAGAAAGCTCCTGAACGCGCGTCTTGAGCGCTCGCCGACCGCTTCCAGGTAATTTTGGAAATTTTTGTAGATCTCTTTGGCCGTTCGCACGCGTCCTCACCCATTCACGCTCCATGACAATCTCAAGCGGTTTTCCCGTGCCTTGACTTTTGCCCACCCCGTTCCATGGATGGAGACGGAGGCTGCACATGGAGTGTGGCCTACAAATAGGAAGGACGAGACACCAGGAGTGGCTGATACGAACGCAGGCGAAAACGCCAAAACACCAGAGACGGCTGAAAAACCGCCATCACGCATCCTGTCCGGCATCCAGCCGACTGGACGCCTTCACATAGGCAATTATTTCGGCATGATGGAGCCCGCGATCCGGCTTCAGGACGAAGGCGATGCCTTTTATTTCATCGCAGACTACCATGCACTCACCACCGTGCACGATCCCGCCACCATGCGGGAAAACGTCGCTGGAGTCGCCACCGATTTCCTCTCCGCCGGGCTCGATCCCTCCAAAGCCACCTTCTTCCGCCAAAGTGACGTCCCAGAAGTTGCCGAGCTCAGTTGGTTCCTCAGCACCGTCTGCCCAATCGGATTCTTAGAGCGCGCCCACTCATTTAAAGACAAGACTGCTCGCGGGATCGATGCCACCCATGGCCTTTTCGCCTATCCCGTGCTTATGGCAGCGGATATTCTCGTCTACGATTCGAATATCGTCCCCGTAGGCAAAGATCAGAAGCAACACCTCGAAATCACCCGCGACCTCGCCGGGAAATTTAACGATCGCTTCGGTGATGGCGTCTTCACCATTCCCGAGCCTCGCATTGCGGAAACAGGTTCCACCGCCTCCGTCCCCGGGCTTGATGGCCAGAAGATGAGCAAGAGCTACAACAACACGCTCGAACTCTTCGAAGAAGAAAAGAAAACGCGGAAGAAGATCATGAAGATCGTCACCGACGCCACCGCCATGGAGGATCCGAAGCCTACCGAAGAAAGCACCCTTCTCGATTACTACCGCTTGTTCGCTAGCGACGATGAAGTTGCCGAAATGATTGCCAGCTTCAAAGCCGGCGGCACCGGCTACGGCCACTATAAGCAACAAGTCTTCGAAAAACTTTGGGAGCGTTTCGCGCCCATGCGTGAGCGTCGCGAAAAGCTTCTCGCCGATCCTGATTACGTGGAAGACATCCTCCGCACCGGAGCCAAGCGCGCTCGCAGACTCGCTCAAGCGACCCTCGCCCGCGTCCGCGAAGCTACCGGAATCGCCGGCCATCCCATCTCCCTGAGATAAAATATTTCCCCGGGGATCAACCCGGGAAACCTAAGATACAAACAAGATACAGAACATGTACGACAACGACAGAGACAATAACCGTGGCTACGGCGGCGGTGGCGGACGCTATCGCGGCGGTGGAGGAGGCGGTGGAGGCTACCGTGGAGGTGGCGGCGGAGGCCGTGGTGGTGATGGAGGCGGTGGTGGATACCAGCAGCGCGAGCGCCGCGAACCCCCCGCAGCACTCGCCAGCGAAAAGATTGAAGGAGAGCGCAAGACGTTCTTCCTCGACCTCCGCGAAAACGACCGCGGTCGCTTCATCAAAATTACCGAAGACGTGCGCGGCCGCCGCGACACCATCATGCTTCCGGACGATTGCTTCGAAGACTTCTACGAAGCCCTTGGCAATCTCCTCGATCACGGCCTCGATGACGAGGACAAGAACGAGGATGCTGCAGAAGAGACTGAGGCAGATGATGCCGCACCTGAAGCTTCAGACGATAGCGAAGCTGGCGAGCCTCTCGCCGATGACGAAGGAATCGATGAGCCCGGCAACGTAGCCTAGCTTTTTACCTAAGAAATTGCAGCCCAGCACCGCGAGGTGCTGGGCTTTTTTTACGCCTCCGCGTTCTCCTTGAGCTCGGCGAATACCAATCGGCCTGCACTCGTCTGCAGTGAGCTCGAAATCACCACATCGCGGGCACTACCGATGAATTTCACCGCATTGTTCACCACAATCATTGTTCCATCTTGAAGATAGCCCACCGCCTGGTGATCGTCCTTACCTTCCTTGATGAGGTTTAGCTGAAGTTCATCCCCGGCATTCACTACTGGGCGAAGCGCGCGCGCGAGATCATTTAGATTTAAAATCGGCACATTTCGGAGGCGGGCGACTTTTCCCAGGTTTGCATCATTCGTGAGGATTTTGGCACCGAGCTGGCGAGCGAGAGCTACGAGCTTCTGATCCACGAGTTTTTCAGAAGCGATGAAATCCTCGTGCACGGTCACATGGATTTCATCCGAGCCACGCATCTCATCCAGTCCATCAAGGCCGCGTCTGCCACGCTCGCGTTTGATCTGATCCGGTGAATCCGCCAGCACGTGAAGCTCATCCACCACAAAGCGTGGCACAATGAAATCCGCCGAGAGGAAGCCTGTCTCACAGAGGCGAGGAATTCTTCCATCGATGATGATATTCGTATCCACGAGCAGCGGCTGATCCATATCCGACTCCCTGCGGAATCGGACGTAGGGGATAATGAAGGAAAACTCCTCTGTATTCGTCCGCAAGGCCAGTGCAGCCCCGAGGAATCCGAGTCCTGCATAAAGGCAAAGGTGATAGACGCTGCGATAAGCCTCGTGGTTGTCCTTCGCCTCAGCAAAGACGAGATCGAAAATCCCAATCCGGGTGAGGAGCCAGGCGCAGAAAATTCCGATCATCAGACCAAAGGTGCCCGAGGAAAATCCTCGGATGGTGAAGCCTTTGAGCAGCACTTCTAGCCCGACCACCAATCCCGCAAAGCCAGCTCCGCAAAGCGCGCCCAGCACCGGCTTTGTCGCACCATCAAGTCCAGGTGCGACGATGAAGCCGATCACTGACGCAAGGAGAAGGAAAAGGCCACGGGCCAAGTTTACCGAAAAATTGGAACTCATTGGCGAGATGTTAGAGCGGGCTCTCGCCCTCGTCCAATTTCTGGAAGCGTCCGCGTCCCAATGGTTTAGATTCCAGGTGTGATCGATAAAAAGTCTCTATTCTCCCAGACCCTTGAAAACCTCCGCTCCCGGCACGCCGCCCTGCTCAAAGCTGCCGGAGACGCCCGTGCGACCGCCACTGATGGCGAAAATAAATCGGAGGGGAAATACGATACCCGCGGCCTCGAAGCTTCCTACCTCGCCGCCGGGCAGGCCGATCAGGCGCTAGAGCTTGGAGCCTCGATCTCTGCCCTCGAATCTCTCAAGCTCGTTGATTTTGCACCCGGCGACCCCATCGATCTGGGAGCCCTCGTCGCCGTGAAATCCGCCGGTTTCACCGACCATTACTTCATCGTCCCTGCCGGCGGCGGCCTAGAAATCGAAGACGTCACCACTCTCACCCCCGGCACCCCGCTGGGGAAACTCCTCCAGGGAAAAACTGTGGGCGATACCTTCCACGTCCGCCCTGGCGCCCCAGAAGCGGTGATTACTACGATTGTATAATCCTTCAAGGGCAGCGGTGGATGAGGGAGGTGTTCCGTCGTTCGTGAGGTTCCTGCTGGAGATCGTGCCAAGGTGCCCCGCAGAATGCCATTTCCTTGAGCCGTATGTGAAGGAGCTTGGCAATTTTGCAAAAAAACGAAAACTGCGAACCTTCCAATCTCAGTGGTCGCCACACTCGCCCCCGTGCTTAATTAGGCGAAAAAAAAACGGCGGAGAACCTTCCGGTTCTCCGCCGCTGCAAATTAGGTGTTTTAAGGTTGGTTTGGTCCCGAGACACGATAGAAGAACCTATTGCTTGTGACCGGTGGATCTTCACTAAAGGTATTCCCTGTGGCGTCTCCGCCGATTGTGCTCCAATCGCTTAGATTAGTGGAGCGCTCGACGGTGTAGGAGGCGGTGCTATCTCCATTCCATTCAACCGTGAGTGATCCATTTTCCACTGTGATTGAGGTGATGACCAGCGGATCTGAATTGACCACGATTGCTGGGGCTGGAGGGAATGGCACGGGAGTGGTGCCAAGTGCCACGGGGTCTTCCGAGATGAAAATGTTATCGATATAAAAGGCTTGGCTGGCCTCATTTTCGCCTCTGCTTCCGATGTAGAAAGTATCCAAGGAAATTGCCGAATCGAGTCCGTCGCCTTGTTGGTTTTCAAAAACGAGCGCTCGTTCGGCTGCGCTTGATACCTGGGCATAAACACTTGCGACATCGACTCCTGATTCGGTGTTAGTGACCTCCATCCATACCGCGATCCATCGGCCTAATGTGTCATCCACTTCCTCGATGAGTAATACGGATTGAAATTCCGAGAAGGGATCTCCGGTGCCTGTATCGATTTGGAGGTAAGCTCCAAGAAAGTCGCCGTTAGGAAGTGCATCGCTGGGCTCTACGGAATCAAGGTCGTTTGAAAAACCTCTGAGCGCTTTGCTTGTGGCTCCCATACGAAAAACGACGCGTCCGATTTCCGCAGGCGAAAACACATGGAAGAACAAAGTGCGAGTCGTCCCTGCTTCGATCGCATATGTTCCGAGTGGGGTAGACATCGGTCCATTTTGGCCACTGGAGCTTGTAGCAACTGTGTTGCCGCTAAAATCGGTGAAGTCCCAGGTTCGATTCACTTGGGGATTTTTCCAGAATGGGGCGCCTTCGTCGGCTACCTCCCCAAGCTCAAAGCTTTCAAAATTTCCGAGAAGAACCCAGCCTTCGGGAACATCCGGTAAGATACCAACCTCGGTGGTGAGGCTGATCGGAGTTTCACCTTCACGCGAGGCGGTGAGTTCATAAGTGGTGGCTTCCGTAATGGGAACGGATATTTTTCCGACACCGCCTAATGTCATTGCCGTGACGTCTATTCCTCCAGGATTGAGGATGTAGGTGTCACCAGCCGAGCCTTGCCAGGAGAGAACGGCGGTTCCTCCCTCTACAGAAGTAGGGCGCTCACTGGAAAAAGAGCTGAGCGATAGAGGAATAGTGGCATTGGGATCAGGAATTTTTTCCTGAGAAAGGCGGGTGGCTTCTTCGGCTGTGAGGGCGCGGCTCCACATGCCGACCTCGTCGATTAGGCCTCGGAAGAGGTTGCTTGCGGAAGTTCTTCGAACGCCGCCGATTGCAGTAACATTCGTGAAAGGGTTGCCAGTTTCGCTATCGAGTGGGCGCACCGGAGTTTCGGAACGAATCAGCGGATTCTCGGTGCCTGCACCGTTTGTGAAGGTCTGGAGAACTCCATCGATATATACGGTGGCATCGGGACCCTCTTGGACGAATAGGATGTGGTGCCAAGTGCCATCGAAAGCAGGCTGCTCCGATACGGAGTGAGGGAGTTCAATCCCGCCTGATACTGAATCACGTGCCGCACGAATGAAAACATCAAGTTTGTCGGGGTTTGCATTTCCGGGTGCAGTGCCGAATCCGAAGAGAATTCCGGTATCCGAAAGGGAGCCTTCACCGATGATGCGACCATCAGAATTTCCGGATCCTCCAGTCGCATTTACCCAGAGTGAAATTGAGAAGTTTTCGTGTTGCTCGAGTGGTAGCTCGTCTTGTGGAATTGGAATCGCCCCAGAGGTATCGAAGAGGTGTTCGCGAGTGAGAATTTGGTTCGCACCATTAAAACTAAAGGCATTTCCAAAACGCCCAGTCACAACGGCGTCGGAGCCAATATTTGCTCCTGCCATGTTGTAGCCATTTACGAGATCGGGTGTCGATGTCCCATCAAGCGTATCGAGGGGATAGTAGGCGATGATATCCTGTAGAATTGGGTCTTGAGCAGGGGCGAGCGATGCGGTGAGGAGTGTGGCGGCGGCAATGAGTTTCTTTGGGGAAGGAGTGCTCATAATGGGCTGGGAATTTAGGGGTTATTACGCTGGGAAGTGTCTCAGCGCGTGGGGTTTGCTGCGATAAAAAGCATATTGGCGGATGCTTTATTAAAATGATAATACCGCTGTGAATAAGGAAGTTCAAGGCTTGTGTGTGCCTTCATAAAAAATCCCGATCACCACAGGGGTGATCGAGATTTTTCTTTCGCGGCGTGCGGCAAGCCACCTTTGCGAGAGCCAGATAAAAAAGCTGCCTGGCGTGCTTAGAAGTGGATCGCGTGGCCAAAGGCGTCGCCAGTGGCTTCGTGGATCGCTTCGGACATCGTCGGGTGCGCGTGGATCGTGGATTCGATCTCCTCGGCAGTAACTTCAAGAGTCATGCCAAGAGACATCTCAGCGATCATTTCGGTAGCGCTGGCTCCGATGAGGTGCGCGCCGAGGAGTTCGCCGTGCTCCTTGCCGAAGATGAGTTTGGAGAAGCCGGCTGTCTCGCCTACGGCGAGGGCACGCCCGCTCGCTTGGAGAGGGAATTTGCCGACGCGGTATTCGATGCCTTGATCCTTACACGCCTGCTCGGTGAGACCTATGCTGCCTACTTCTGGATGGCAGTAAGTGCAGCCAGGGAAGATATCGACTTTCTTCGGCGTGAATCCTTCGGTGAACATGCCTTCCACGCACTGGATTGCTTCGAAGCTTGCCACGTGAGCGAGCCATGGTGGTCCAATAATGTCGCCTGCGGCGTAAACGCCAGGAACGTTCGTCTGGTAGCGATCATCGGTCTCGATGTAGCCACGTTCGCCTAGCGCGACATTCGAATTTCCTGGAAGGACTGGCTGGACGCCTACTGCCACGAGGCAGACTTCAGCCTCAAGCACCTGCTGCTCACCTCCATCTCGGGGCTCGATTGCCAAGCGCACGGAATCTGCCGTGACTTCGGCGGCGACCGTTTTTGTCTTCGTCATGAAGCCGATGCCGTCTTTTTTGAAGCATTTTTCCAGCTCCTTGGAGACGTCGTTGTCCTCCACGGGAAGGAGGTGATCGGCCATCTCCACTACGGTCACCTTGGTTCCGTAAGCATTGAAGAAGTAGGCGAATTCGCAGCCGATTGCGCCAGCGCCGATGATAATGATGCTTTTTGGCTGCTTTGGAATCACCATCGCTTCCTTCGAGCTGATCACTTTCGTGCCATCGTAAGGCAGGAAGGGCAGCTCACGGCTCTTACAGCCGGTGGAGAGCAGGATATTAT
Source organism: uncultured Verrucomicrobiales bacterium (assembly GCA_937922595.1). Lineage (GTDB taxonomy): Bacteria > Verrucomicrobiota > Verrucomicrobiia > Verrucomicrobiales > DEV007 > CALAIY01. The sequence goes on from CALAIY010000173.1 coordinate 12,793, forward strand.
CCGCAGAGATGGTCTTCTTGGAGCCATCCTTCGCAGTGATTTCGACGGTTTTATCGCCCGCCATTGATGCAAAGCCGGGGAAGTAATCGACCTTGTTTTTCTTGAAGAGGAATTCGATGCCCCCTGCGAGGCGCTCCGAAATGCCGCGCGACCGACCGATGATTTTTTCCCAGTCGTAGCCAAGCCCTTGGATGGTGAGGCCGAACTCTTCCGAGCGGTGTGCAAGTGTGTGGTAAAGCTCGGCGTTTTTCAGAAGTGCTTTCGTGGGGATACATCCCCAGTTGAGACACGTGCCACCTGCGCGGTCCATTTCCACGCATGCAACTTTCTTGCCGAGTTGACCGGCGCGGATCGCCCCGACGTATCCCGCCGGGCCGCCACCGATGACGATGAGGTCGTAGTCTGCCATAATGCCAGTGCTTACGCCGCCTCCTGCCTGCTTGCACCTGGAAAAACTGCGGAATCTTCACTCGTCTTCCACCCGTATCCCGAAATCCCCTACCTATGGCCACTTTCACCAACGTTCAGGACTACCAAGATGCCCTCGTCCAGCGCTTCGCCTCGCCTGGCCGCCGTGTCACCGCCCGCACCGCGTGGTTTGCCGACGATACCGATTTCGCGGCTCTGGAAATGGACTGTCGTAAGCACATCCTCTTCTACGAAGCGAGAGGCTATGCCCTTTTTGGCGAACCTCAGATTGATCACGAGCCACTGAAAAATCGTTTTCGAGGAATGCTCACGTTTAAGCCCACGGAGAATAATGGGGGGTGAGTGCGGACATTTACGTTCGCGTCTGAATTGGGCCGTGCCAGTATGAGCAGATGGATTCTGCGACTACCCCTTTAAATATTCTAGGCACGCCACTTGTCGCGTGCAGTCTCGATCCTGTGACAGGATTTTTCCGCGATGGCTGCTGCCGGACGGGTGGGGGAGATGTGGGGATTCACGTGGTGTGTACACGCGTCACTTCACAATTTTTATCCTTCAGCCGCTCGCGCGGAAACGACCTCTCTACCCCGCGACCAGAATTTGATTTTCCTGGCATTCAGCCAGGCGATCAGTGGTGTCTCTGTGCCGCGCGTTGGGTGGAAGCGTTCGATGCAGGGTGTGCGCCGCCGGTAGTCCTGGAGGCTACGCACGCCAGTGCTCTGGAGTTTGCTTCGCTATCTGATTTCGAAAAGCACGCCTACCAACCGCCGGAAAAGAGGTGATCACATTGCTGGATTCCAGATCACTGCCGTCCATGGAAGACTCATCGAAAACGACCACTCCCTGAGGACTTCAATAAGTGGTGCTCACGGCTTGCGCCCGAGGCCGCTGCTGCCTCCACTTCTGGCCAGCAAGTGCCCGTCGATTGGGGGCAGCTATTTCAGTTTGGCCTCGGCTAAGGCCAGATCATTCGAGGCTGGGACGAAGGCGTCACCTGTATGAAAATCGGCGAAAACCGCAAGCTCACTATTCCCCCAGCCTTCGGCTACGGAGCAAATGGAGCCGGTGGTGTCATTCCGTCAAACGGCACGCTCGTGTTCGATGTCGAGCTACTTGGGAGTGAATGGTGAGTGGCTTAAATTGACTTTTAAATGCCTCCTGATCGATCGATTGAGGAGCTTTTTTGGCCATGGGTGGTCGCTGCTATGATTTATATCTTAGCGACGGATGAGATTGCTTCCAATCTGGATTAGAGAATCTACTGTATCTGACGTGTTTACGGCACAAAAGATATACTAGCGCAGGGAATGGCTTGGGAGCATAGTAAGACTTAAACCCTAGATGTGTTTCTTTGAATAAATTATCCATTTTTCTGCTAGCATTGTCCGCAGCTTTAGCCCCTTGCTCCGCCGCCCCTTTAATCACGGAGTTTCTCGCGGCGAACAATTCCACTGCCGTTCCTGAAGCATCGCCCTTAATTTTTGAAGACTGGATCGAAATCCATAATCCCGATGCCGCTGCGGTGGATCTTGGAGGCTGGCACCTCACGGACAATGCCAACAATCTTGGTAAATGGGCATTCCCACCCGGAACTTCGCTCGCTCCAGGAGATTATCTCGTCGTTTTTGCGGATGGCGCGAGCGGGATCGATCCTCAGGGCTTTCTCCACGCGGACTTTCGGCTAAGCTCTGGCGGTGAGTATATCGCGCTCACACGCCCCGACGAATCCGTGGTCTCAAGCTTCGGCTCTGCCGGAGAAGACTACCCGGATCAAGACCCTGACATTTCCTACGGTATCAGCCCGGTGAATGGCAGCAGCGTCTATTTTACCGCTCCATCACCAGGTGCAGGAAATGACGCCGCCGGAATCGCGCCCGTCCGTGACACTCGCTTCAGCGTGGATCGTGGATTTTATACTACGCCCGTCACCGTTGTCATCTCCACGGAAACAGCGGGAGCTACGATTTACGTTACCACCGATAGTAGTCCGCCACTCGATAGTAATGGCTCCCCTACTAGCAACGCCACCGCTTATAGCGCGCCGCTTACTATTTCCACGACCACCGTTGTGCGTGCTGCCGCCACCGCGCCTGGCCTCGCGCCCACCGACATTGATACCCACACCTACGTCTTTCCAGAAGCCGTCGTCACTCAGACCAGGCCTTCTGGCTATCCTACGTCTTGGGGGGAAGAGCCGAACGCGGATTACGACGTCGATACGGAGATATCACAAAGCTCCACCTACGCTGCCCGATTCCGTCAAGCTTTGAGAGAATTACCCACTATTTCTGTTTCTGGGAATGTGAGTGATATTTTTGGGAGCGATGGAATTTATTCCCGTACGACGGATAGTAGCATCGAGGCTCCTATTTCCGCCGAATATTTTCAGCCCTCAGAAAGCAACGGGGTCAATGCTATCGATGGTTTCCAGATCGACTGCGGTCTTAAAGTCCAAGGAGGATCCTCACGTAATCCTGCCGGCTCGATCAAGCACTCCATGAGCCTCCGATTTCGCTCCGAGTACGGGAAGGGGAAACTCGATTATCCAGTTTTTGAAGATATTTCAGAGGGGCAGGCAGTGACTAGCTTCGATAGCATTCACCTCCGTGCTATGTACAACAATTCCTGGATCCATGGTAACCAAAGCCAAAGGCAGCGCGCTACCCTGATGCGAGACCAATGGATGCGTGATTCGCTCATCGCCATGGGAAATCGTGATGGAGGATTTGGCCATTAT
>CALAIY010000174.1 GCA_937922595.1 uncultured Verrucomicrobiales bacterium
GCCGGCGTCCTCTCCGATTCCTTCGGCCCCCTCCCCTCCGCCGGCTTCTTCTGCAACGGCGAAATCGGTCCCGTAGGCGATACCAATTACGTCCACGGCTACACCGCATCCGCCGTCTTCTTCATCGGCGCTTAAAAAAACCCCTCTCGCCTCCTCGCTGCCTCAGCAAGACTTCTCTTCTGAATCCGCAAATCTTCGCGACTGGTTTACCGGCCCCCCATTTTCTGCTGCTACCACCACAAACGCGAAGGTCGCCACGGAACAGTGAAACACATCCACCCCGGCGGAAGCTACAAAAAAGCGACCCCGCCCACACCGCGCTGGACGAGGCAATCCGCTCAGAACTTACTTCGATTGTAGATACCCCACCAAATCACGCACCTGCGAATCCGTAAGTCCTCTGAAGAGCCCCTCAGGCATCGGTGAGCCACCTTGCTTCTTGATTTTCACAATCTCTTTTCGATCCACCCGTGTGATCCCCGATCCCATCTGCACCTCCACCATCAGTGGAGTTTCCGAAGGAATCGTTCCCATCAACACCCGGCCATCCTTGAGCGACACCACAGACATCTGGTAAGCCCCCGGCACCGAAGCCGAAGGATCAAAGACATTCTCCAAGATATAGTCCACATCATGGCGCCCCGATCCCGTGAGATCCGGCCCGATTTTTCCACCCTCGCCATACATCTGGTGACAGCCCGCACACACGTTCTTAAAAACTGCCCTGCCCGCAGCAAGATCAGGTTCTCCGAGCTCACCGGAAGAAAGTTTCTTACGCCAATCTCTCATCTCCGCCTTCCGATTCCCCTGCGGCGCAATCCCAAGCCGTTTTGCTAGAACCGGTGACATATCAGTTTTAGGAACAACACCTTCCTTCACCGCTGCCACAAGCCTCTCAGCCCATTCAGGCCGCATCGCCAACGTATCGAGCACCGCCCCACGCTCCGCCGTATCCAGCCCGAGATAGTTTGAAAGCAACAAATCCGGCAAGTTCTCCCCCCCAGAACTCTGTAGCCCTCTCAGCGCCACCATCCGGAGTCCCTTCACCTGCAGCGCCTTCTCAAACGTCCCCCTGAGACCTGGCACTCCCGCATCCACCAACGCAGTAAGATTCTTCAGCCGGAACCCAACAGGAATCAGCGGATTCCGCAAATTAGCCGCCAACTTATCACCAAGCGCCTCATCTCCGTAAAGTAAGCGCAGAAAGTTCGCCCCAGGAACACCCTTCAACACTTCCCATCCTTTCGGAGCCTCCACCTCCTTCCGGCCTCGAAGCGCTTCACTAAAGCCATCGACAATCCGTTTCTTTTGCCCGGCATTCATGTCAGGTAAAGCAGCAAGCATCTTACTTGCCGCACCACTATCATCCGCCGCTCGCCGAGCGATATAGCTCTGAATCACGGGATCACTACATACAGCGAAGTAAGTAATGGCATCGTCACAACGCGCATCAAGCTCTTGCATAACATAGTGCCAAAGCACAGTTCGTAGAACCCGATCATTTTCCGCATTGATCTTAGTAAGCTCACGTTTCAGCTGAGATCTAAAATTCCCGGAAGCATGTTCTTTCAATTGCCGAAGAGAACCCAAAATACCTCCTCCATGAATCTCAATATCCCGCATTCCTCTCTCCTGCATTATTCGGATAGCAGTTTCCTCAAACCAACGATTCTCATGCCCAAGCAGCGCAACCAGTTCCTCATCCGTCCGCTTCTTCAAATCTTCCACCTGCGCCGGCCTCTCAGGCTTGCCATACGTGATCTTATAAATCCGCCCGCTCGTGCGGTGGACACCATCATGATCATGGCATTCGCCAAGATCACACCAATCGGATAGATACACGCCACCATCCGGCCCATACATGATACTCACTCCGCGAAACCACGGAGTATTCACCTTCAACAGATCGCCAACGTAGCTGGATTTGAAGCTTACTCCCTCTCGGCGAATTCTATCGCGGTTCACCCGTCTCCCGTGGGTATTACACATGTAAAAATCGCCGTGGTATTCCTCGGGAAAGTTATCCCCTTCATAAATCATAAGACCGCAGTGGGAATGGCCACCACCGAGATCACTGACCGTTTCCCTTCCGATATTTTTTTTGTTCCACACGCTCTTCCACGCCCCTGGATCGGCATCGTAGTGCGGCTTATCTCCAATCATCGTAAGACGTTCGAAAGCGTAGGGGTGACGCCCGACGCCATACATCCTCTCATAGAGCGCACCGGGAATGGCGTGCCAGAGGTGGCCATTCACATTGCCGGAAAGGAAATGATTCCCCTCTTTGTCCCAGGCACTGCCCCAAGGATTCGTCATTCCGTGGAGTACGACCTCAAACTTATCTTTGCGTGGGTGGTATCGCCAGAGCCCAGGCCCGAGCGTTTTCCCCCGTACCGTAGACTCCGCAAGAATCCCATGCCGCCCGTAGAGCCAACCATCGGGTCCCCACTGGAGACCATTCGCCATATTATGCCGCGCTTCGAGGGTAAACCCATCCAACTTCAATTCGGGCGGCCCATCCGGCACGAGGTCACCATCCGCATCGGGGATGAAATACAGCCCAGGTAAATCCAGCACCCACACCCCCCGGTAGCCCACGACAGCACTCGTCACTTGCTTTCCCCCGCCCCAAAAGACGGTGCGTTTATCATGCCTCCCGTCGTTATCATTATCTTCGAAAACAACAATCCGATCCTGCCCATCGCGCGCGTAACTTCCGTAGGAATAGCACTCCGCCACCCACACCCGCCCGCTATCATCAAGGCACATCGAAACCGGCTGCCGCACATCCGGCTCAGAAGCATACACCGTCGCCTCAAATCCCGGCGGCAGCTCCATCAGCGCGACCACTTCCTCCGCAGTCGGAGGTACATCACCCGGAGCCTGCGTATTTACCGGGACTACCGCCGCAGCGGCGAGCAGCACGAGGACATTCAAATCCCCCTCCTCATTTTGGCAGCCTTCACCGTATTCGCCATGAGCATAGCAATCGTCATCGGCCCGACACCTCCAGGCACCGGAGTGATCGCTTTGCACTTCGGTGCCACCCGATCGAAATCGACATCGCCAACCAGCCGATAGCCCGATTTCCGCGACGCATCCTCGATACGATTGATCCCCACATCGATCACGACCGCCCCTTCCTTCACGAAATCAGCAGTCACAAAATGTGGTCGGCCAATCGCCGCGATCAGAATATCCGCTCCGCGAGAAACCGCCGCCACGTCCTTCGTCCGCGAGTGCGCCACCGTCACCGTAGCATTCGCCCCCTTGGCGTTTTGCATCAAAAGCAGCGCGAGAGTTTTCCCCACGATCATGCTACGTCCAAGCACCACGACGTTCGCCCCCTCCGTCTCGATTCCATATTCCATGAGCAGCCGCTGGCAACCGGCAGGCGTGCAAGGCACGAAACCAGCAGAATCCTCCAGCGCAAGCTTCGCCACATTCACCGGATGAAATCCATCCACATCTTTCGCCGGATCAATCGCAAGCACCACCGCCTCCTCATCGATATGCTTCGGCGGCGGGCTCTGCACAAGAATCCCATCCACCGCATCATCCGCATTCAGCTCCGCGACCACCTCCAAAAGTTTTTCCTGCGTCGTATCCGCAGGCAGCTCGATTTTTACCGAATGCAGCCCAAGATCCGTGCACTTCTTCTCCTTGGAATTCACGTAGGCGTGGGAAGCCGGATCATCTCCCACCACCACCACAGCAAGCCCGGGTGTCACCCCTCCCGCCTTCATTTCAGCTATCGTAGCTTCTGTCTCCTTGAGCACTTTTGCAGCGACCGCTTTTCCATCGATTTTCTCGTATTCTGGCATTCGGACGTTTTACACAACTTTTACACAATGGATAGCGGGCTTTGACACGTCTTGTGCGTGTTTAGGTCGTGATTCCCTCGCCAAGACCACCATTCCTATGTGTTGAAAGCGGGAGAAACTACCACGCGGCGCGGTAGAGGGCTTCGAGGAAACGCGTGTCAGCGGTCACCGGATTGAAGCTTGCCGTCCATTGCTTGGCAGCCTCTTCCGCTAGATCCGGGAGATCAGATTCTGCAATACCGAGATCACGTAACCGCGTTTCTAAGCCACTATTTTCGAGCAATCCAGCGAGACGAGATTCGAGATCACCTTCGTAAAAATCTGAATAGGCATTCGCCACGGCATCGTCTTCCGAGTTTGCCGCGACCACGTGCGGAAGCATGACCCCAACCGCTTGGCCATGAGGGGTACCAAATTTTGCGGTGAGCGGATTGGCGCAGGCATGAGCTGCTCCAAGCATACTATTTTCAATCGCGACACCAGCGATGGCGGCTCCGAGCTGCATTTTACTGCGAGCCTCCATGTCATCTGGATCTTCCAGAACGCGTTCAAATGAAGAATCAAGAAGGTCGAAGGATTCCTTGGAACATTCGAAAGAAACGTCGGTGCGCTTTTTGGTAACAGCTGTTTCCACCGCGTGAGAAATCGCATCGATCCCCGTAAGAATCGTGACCGACTCTGGCTGAGTAAGCGTAAGAATGGGATCAAGAAGAGCGAGCCTCGCCGCTGCTTTCTTATCACCACAGGCCATCTTCATGTGTGTCTCGGCATTGGCAATGAGAGCAAAACTTTGGCACTCAGAGCCAGTGCCCGCAGTCGTTGGGATCGCGACGAATGGAAGCATCGGTTTCTCTGCTTTATCGACGCCCCAGTAATTCTCCATACGTCCCCCGTTCGTGAGAATAAAATTGGCTCCTTTAGCAGTATCCATGCTACTTCCGCCACCCAAGCCAATGAGAACATCCGCCTCAATGCCACGTGCCGCACGGACACACGCCGCAACATCATCCGTATCGGGATTCTCGCGGACTTCGCTATAGATTCCCACCGCCACCCCCGCAGCCTCAAGTGAATCTCTGGCTTTATCCACATGACCGCCCGCGACAATTCCTGGGTCGGTAACGATAAGGGCGCGTCTGCACTTCCATGACGCCACCTCAGTGCCAAGTTGTTCAAGCACCCCCGCGCCATGGAGAACGAGAGTATTAGGAATGAGAGTAAAGAGCTCGGACATGGGAAACGGGAAATAGTAGCGTTCCCTGAACTCTACGCGGCTTGATTTACAACTCGAATTGCACGGCGTTTATAGAGAAACTCGAAGAGATTCCCTTCGTGGGGCTGATTCCACTCAATCCTACTAGTCGGGTGAGGACCAATGTTAAGGCGCTCGATATCAGCATTATCGAGAAGATCGCTAATCCAATCAGGATCATCGGTGATGGCGGTCGCGACTAACGTGTAGCCAATATCATCAAGAAGCTCTTCCTGGGGTCTCTCGATCACCTGGCAAAATGGAAAGAGAAACTCTCGGTTCGCGAGGACGTGATCCATCGAATCCACACGAACGATAGTAGGGATAAGGTATTCCATCCCATCGAGCTGCACTCTCCGATCCGCCCCTCGAACTTCCGCGCTCACATCACGCGCTCCGGGCTCTTCAAGACCATCGGTCACCGCGCCGTCGATGTAATCTGCGAACGCAGGATTAGCAAAACCAGCAAGCTTAGCCTCAACGTCATCTGCAGGGAGCGGCTTCATCGGAGCAAGGCGCTCCGCCAATGCCTTGGCAATGGCATCCGCGTGGCGCGGAACGATGAGAGTCGAAGTATTAATACAGGAGCGACCGGAATTTGCACTAATGCTCTCGACCATGATATCGAGATAGTCTTCCCATTGATCAATTTTGTCTTCACCGATGAAGAACTTAGTATGGCCAGTGCCGTGCACTTCCACGCGCGCATCAGTCGAATACTGAGCGACGGTTTTATCATCACCAAAGACCATCACTCGCCCGCAGCGGCGAATAATTGCTCCCGATCCCTCATGCGAGGTGGGATAAAACCCGAATGCTTCACGAGGGACACCAGCTTTAATAAAAGCCTGGATCATCCGGTATGGAGTCCACGGCTCTTCGCGCCCGGGCTTGAGAACCACAGGAACCTTGAAAACGATAGATGGCATCCAAAGCGCATTCACCGCAGGTGAATTACTCGGCAGCACGACACCAAGTGAATCTGTGACCGCAGAATAACTTACCGGAGCCCCGCCCTGCTCCCCAATACCTGTATCGAAAACATCAAGCGAAAGCCCACGAGATAGACCTGAGACCACCTCCTCCATTTCTGTGAAAAGCTGATGCAGCTTTTTCATATTCATGCGGATTAGATTATGCGGCAGCCCACTTGTCGCATGAAGCTGGTGCAAATAATCCTCCGGAGATTGCATTTGATCGCCACAAGGTAGGCTATCATTGAGGAAATAATCTCCTGCTTTCTTCGCCATCTCAATGAGACTACGCGCCGGAATTGCCCGCAGCGCCTGCCGGGCAGCGCGTAGGTTCTGCAAGTCGCGCTTTAAGAGCCCCGGATTGGCCATCGAGATGTGCGCTACCGTCTCATCTGAGCCAAGACGCATCACCTCATTTTCATCGAGGCTGAGATACTCTTTGCCAAAACGGAGGATAGGAATGTGAGGCGCGGGCATAGATCCGATTAATAAACTCCTTCTACGATTTTTTTCTCCATCACGCCGAACGGCCGGACATTCCCTACCCCATCCCAGGCGTAGTTATCATCGTAAGGTTCCGTGCGAAGAGCTTCATCACGCTCAAGGAAGCGAGGCATAAAGAATTCTTTCGTAAGCGTCGTAAGCTCTACGCGGCCATACGCACCATAAGCCACCGTCTTTGCCGTATTCTCAGGCTCAACAACACGCAGCACGGCACGAGGCTGAGGAGCGTAGTAGGTGATGATGTAATTTGCAGGATCAAGCGGGCGGCTGTGAGCAAGCCCCATAAGGGTATTCCCGTAAGTAGGGACAAAGCGGGTTTTATTTTCACAGACCTCTTCAACCAGAAAGCGCGTCATTTGAGGAGTCATCGTAGTGCCTCCGCAGAAGACGCCCTTAATCCCTTGCCCCGGCAGTGAAATCCGCTCAGCAATGGATTCGAGCAGCTTCGGTGTGGTAAACATACACTGGATATTCCGGTGCTTGATGATTCCCACCGCCTGATCAATGACGTGCCTCTGGTAGGCTTCGGCTTGATCAATCTGCCCCTTCACAATGAGCTTCTTTACCCAACGAGGGTCGAGATCCACAAAGTAGCAGCTACCACCGCGAGTATTAGCAAGGTGCTCTACCGCAAGGCGAAGACGGCGAGGCCCCGTCGGGCCGACCATGATCCAATTACCGCCGCGAGGGAAAGCCGCATCGGAGAGAGTCTCGGAAAACTGCTCGTAATCGTGCTTATAATCGTCCCA